>JAJZDJ010000085.1 GCA_021828685.1 Actinomycetes bacterium
CGGGGGGTATGCAGTTGAACAGGCCGATCGTGGGGATGGCCTCGACGCCTGACGGGCGTGGTTACTGGCTTGTTGCTGCCGACGGTGGGGTGTTCTCTTTCGGCGACGCGGGCTTCTTCGGCTCCACGGGGAGTCACCCGTCGCCCGGCGGGGTCATCGGGCTATTCTCGACCAAGGCTGGCTCCGGCTACACCCTCGTCAGCGGCAACGGAACAGCCACGACGTTCTAGTGGGCCGCTCCGAACACGACGCCGGTCAGAGCGCACCGTCGTGCGTGGGTCGGCGTGGGACGCTGGTTCCTAGACGTCACGAAGCGGGTCGCCCCGCCGAAGCTCAGCTCAGCCACTTCTTATGGGCGGCGACCCACTACGTCGTCAGCCCTGGTCGGGTGCTGCGATCGGTCCCAAGGGTCCGTGGCCGCAAGTAGTGATAGCGACCATATCCCGGTCGGCGCATGGATCCTGCAAGCGCGGGGACGGGTCGGACGGGCGGCTGTCGTCACGCCGACGAGACTGTTGTCGGCGGGGTGTTATGTCAGTGGTCGGGCCGCCGGTCCCGTCCGGAAGGTCTAGCCACAGATTATGACTTGTCACTGTGGCCTTCAGCGCTCGACAGCATCTCATACTGCGACGGGGCTGGTTTCACCGATCCGTTTGAACTCTCGTTGTGGTCCGGGAGCGCCTCACGGGACCTAAGGAGGCGACCAAAGGTGGTCTCGCTGACTTGGCTATCCATGCATGGTTTTTGACGGGCACGCGGGAAGAGCAGTGGTCGCGGCCGGGTATGTTGCTGCGTGACTTGGACTCGCTACGAGCGCAGTTGGATCTCGATGAGGGGCCAGGGAACTCCTCGAGCGTCGTGTCGGAACGGTCGTGTTGCCTGATGTTCTTCTTGGTGCGGTCGTCGCTTTCGCTGAGGGCAACCCGCGAAAGCTGATCACTCTAGGCAAGCCGCTGCCTCCGGGTCTGAGTGGATGGAGGGAAGCGCTGAGGCCGCCAGACGTTTCGATGAGGCGCTGTCTTCGTTGGGCCGAAGCGCGTAATGTCTGCTGAACGCGTCAAGCCGTGTCTTCAATCGAACCAGGCTGCTCGCCGCCAGTTGACCCGGTGCCGCCCAGATCGAGCGTGTGATCATCGCCCACCATCTTTATGCGGCGGTAGCGCCTCTTTGCGGCGAGCTTTGGCGTTTGGAGAGAGTGCTTGCAAAAAGCCCGTGGAAACGCAGTCACCGGCTTGGGTCCGACTCCGCTGCGAATCGCTGCTGGGAGAGACTCGAGGAGAGGGTCGCAATCCCGGACGTTTGCACAGAAGCGGGCGTCCCAGGCTTTGACGCCTGAAAGTAACCGTGGTATCGACCACGCTACTTGTCTCGAAAAGTCGGGCTCTTTGGCAAGTTCCTGGGCGAACGCCGGATCTAAGATATCCAGACGACCTGGCACGCCGTGCGTTTTCATGGAGTCAGGTTCCGCGCCCGATGGAGGAGGGATCGGTAGAGACACGTCGTGTGGAGCTGGTGGAGCCCATTTAACTGAGGAGGGCGACTGGGGCTAGGGGAATGGCGGAATCAGTGAGGTTCACTTCGATCTGCTGGTCGGTCCACTCTTTCTCGATGTCGACGCCGATGGGTTCCCAGCGGATCAGTAGGGTGGCGACGAGTATCACGAAGGGGCAGACGGCGAGAGTTGTGAAGGTGGCGGAGAACCCGAGGGCAGCTTGTAGGATTGGAAAGATCAGGAAGCCGGTGACGCTTCCGACTCGGAGCATGCCTTGGGTCCATCCGACTGCTGAACCGCGGATGATGGTGGGGAACGAGAGTGTACCGTACGCCATGCATTGGGGGCCGGGGCCGATGGTATGGCCGACCATGAAGAGCCCGACCATGAAAGCCTCCAGAAGGACGCTTTTCTCGGCGTGGCCGACACCGATACCAATCAGGGCGGTCGTGGCCAGTAGTGAGCCGATAAGAGCAAGGGGGCGGATCCCGGTGCGGTCGCAGATCCAGGCTTGGACGCTGGCGCCGAGAAGGCCGACGGCGCTGAAGATGGCGCCCCCGAGGAGGGCTTTGAGGAGACTGTGTCCGAAGATCAGTTGGGAGATGACTGGGAGGTAGAACACCACGGCGTAGTACTCGACGCTCTGGGCGCAGCCCATGACTGCAGCCAGGATGGCCCGCTTGCGGTAGCGGCGGCTGAAGAGGATTTTGGCAGTGGCTTTGGCTCCGGGTCGGGCGTGAACGGTCGCGGCTACTGTCTTCGCCGCGACCGGATCCACTTCGACGTCGAGGCTGCGAGTGCGGCGCAGGATTCGTGCAGCCTCGTTTAAGTCACCCTGGTGGGCGGCCCACAGGGGGCTTTCGAGCATGTACCGGTATCGTAGGACAAGTAGGATTGCGGCTGGGACTGCACCGAAGCCGACGGCGTAACGCCACAGGGAGGGTCCGGCCCCCAGTTCGTAGCCTACCCATCCGGCTCCGTAGCCGAGAATGGCCGCTAGATACCAGTTGGCATAACTGGAGTTGACGAACCGGCCGCGTCTCGCTTTGTCGGAGAACTCGGCCACAAAACACAGTGCGACAGGAAAGTCGAGGCCCACTCCTATGCCCATGAGGATTCGGAAGCCCACCAGGGTTGCCAGGTTCGGAGCGAGGGAGGCGCCGATGGCAGCGAGCACCAGCAACCACAGGTCCAGGGAGAACATGCGGCGCCGGCCGAGCTTGTCGACGAAGTACCCACCTATGAGCGCCCCGAGCAGGGCACTTGCCGCCATTGCCGCCGACACCTCCCCGACTTGGGTGCCGCTTAGGTGGAAGACATGTCTGAGCTGGATTGTGCCTATGCTCATACTCGAGAAGTCGTAGGCGTCGACGAAAACGCCCCCCAGGGCGATAATGGTAACTAGCAGGGTTTGATAGGCCGCACGGCGGCGCTGGCTCGGATCGCCAGCAGCGTTGGCCTCATCGACTGCGCGGACCACGTCGTCGGCGTTTCGAATGACCAGCGGCGCCCTCCGGCTGGCGACAGTAGGTGGTGTTATTGGACTGCTTGTCCTCATGGCTAGCTCCTCGGCTTTAGCGGTCAGGACGACCAAATCGAATGGCGTCCTGTCGAGGAGTTTCGCTATGAACTGTTTCCGCTGAATCTCTTGGTCATGAAGGCAGAGTTACGCCACCACCCCGCCACCGGTGACTCACTCGGAGACGTTCCAGCGCCACCGTTCCGCCACCACGAGATCGACGTATCAACACAAGTCCATCGATTCTTGCTAATCGCGACGGGCGACTCCGAACGCCCCGCCTGTCAATGGTGGCGTTACTCGGCTTTTCCCGCTGCTGCGAGGGTCGGGACCGGCGGTGAAGTGGGGAACTGCGGTGGCGTAACTTGCCCGTAACCGCCGGGCGAGCTCAGGGCTGTCAGTATTTCGCTGTGCCCCCGAAACCCCATCGCCGGTCGGTGAGGACCTCAACGCCGGAGTATGAGGGGCGGCGAGCCGATGCTGCCAGGTGGATCAGAGATACGTTGCGTCAACAGATACTCGACGGCGCTTTCGGTGGGTTGACTGCCCCTCGACCGATGCTGCCCGCCGAAACGGAGCTGGCGTCACAGATGGGCGTTAGCCGTAACGCGGTTCGAGAAGCACTGAGTTTGTTGCGGGCCGAGGGTCTGGTAACCCGAATCCCCGGCGCCGGTACCTTTGTCACCGGGGCAAAACTTCGCCAGCGCCTCGACCGCTTGGAGGGATTGGCCGAGTCAATGGCCGGTCATCAACATCCGGTAGACAACCGGGTCCTGGCAGCGCGCATGGCGACGGCCACCTTGTTCGTGGCCCGCCAACTTGGTATCGACGACGGCTCCGACGTGATGTTCGTGGAGCGGCTCCGTTCAGTAGGGGGCATCCCGCTGTCGGTTGAAACCAGCTATCTCCGCCCTGAAGCCGGCCAGGTCCTTCTTGGAACCGACTTGGCGCGGATAGACATATTCACTCTTCTGGAACGACACTTAGGCCACCGGCTCGCACGCGCCGAGCTGACCATCGAAGCCGTTCCTGCCGATGAAACGGTCGCTGATCTGTTGCGGATCCGGGTTGGTTCTCCTCTGCTGTTGTTACAACGCCTCACTTTTTTGGATGCAGATACCGCTTTCGACCTGGAGACCATCCGATACCGAGCCGACCGCTTGCAGCTGGTCACCACCCTCTCGCGCGACGTGCCAGGACCGATCCAAGCCTGATTGGCAACCCTTCCACCGCGCCCGGCGACGCCGGGTCTTACAAGAAAGGATTTATCGTGTCTGACGCACCTAACATCGTGTACTTTCACGTCGACAACCTCGGTTTAGGAGAACTCGGCTGCTTCGGCGGCGGCATTCTCCGCGGTGCCAACACCACCCGAATGGACACCTTCGCAGGCGAAGGCTTGAAGCTGTCGCATTTCGTGGTCGAACCCCAGTGCACCCCCACCCGCTCCGCGCTGATGACCGGTCGTTACCCGATTCGCTCAGGCAATCACACCATCGCCCTGGGCGGCAACGCCGGGGGGATCGTGGCTTGGGAGGAAACGATCGGCGACATCCTGTCGCGGGCCGGTTACGCCACTGCCTGCTACGGCAAATGGCACATCGGCGCCGAGGACGGCCGCTGGCCCACCGATCATGGATTCGACGAATGGTACGGGCCTCCTCGCACCTACGACGAGTGCCTCTGGCCCGACGACCCGTGGTACGACGGCGACCGCGACGGCTACGCGTACATGTACGAGGGAACCAAGGCCGACGGGGTGAAGGCCATATTGGATCAGCAGCTGACCAAGAAGCTTAAAGGAGAGGTCGACGCCGAATACGACCGGCGAGCAAAGAATTTCATGCGCCGGTCAGTGACTGACGGTAAACCGTTTTTCCTTTACCACAACCATTCGCTGATGCACTTCCCGATGGTGGCCCGCCAAGAATTCCGCGGCAAAAGCAGTAACGGCGAGTGGGGCGACTGTCTACTGCAGCTCGACCACGACTTCGGCAGCCTGCTCGACGAGCTGGAGGAGCTCGGTATCGTAGAGAACACGATCGTGATTCTGGCCGGTGACAACGGCCCCGAGGACCACCTGTTGGGCCGTGGAACGGCTGGCTTCTTCGACGGCTCCTACTTCAGTTCCGCCGAGGGCGGGATACGCACGCCGTGTCTGATCCGCTGGCCGGGCCGGATCCCGGTTCGCGAAAGCAACGAGATGGTCCACGTCACCGACATGTTCACTACCCTGGTCCGCTGGTCGGGTGCAGATATCCCCACCGACCGGCTGATCGACGGCCGGGACCAGAGAGACTTCTTCACCGGCGAGGAGAAATCCAACCGGGAGGGTTGCATGGTTTGGTTAAACGACGAACTCCACGCCGTGAAATGGTCGCAGTTCAAAATTAACTTCAAACGCCAACAGCATTTCCATGACCCAGAAATGCCGCTCGGGTTCGCGCGGATTACGAATCTCCTCGAGGATCCCAAAGAACGGGAAGCGGTCAATCAGACGCATGTTCGGTGGTGGGTTATGCAACACGCCCACCGGATCATCCGCGACTTCGAAGACAGCGTGAAGACCGAAGCCCTCATCCCTCCCGGCTCGGCGATCGATCACATACCCGAAATGACCGAGGCGTGACCGACACTCTTCCATCGGCGGTGTCAGACATGGCCATCCTGGCCGGAGGGACGTTTCTTATGGGTTCGAACGACTTTTACCCGGAGGAGCGACCGGTCCGCGAGGTTACCGTCGCTCCCTTCGCCATTGATCTTCACCCGGTTACGAACCGTCAGTTCGCCGGGTTCGTGGCCGACACCGGCTATATGACCCTCGCAGAGCGCCCGCCCTCGGCGGCCGATTACCCCGATGCTGATCCAGGATTGCTCGTGGCGGGATCGTCGGTGTTCTTCTCGCCGGAGCGGCCCGTTGACCTGCGCGACCTTCGCAACTGGTGGGCCTACACGCCCGGCGCCGACTGGGTCCACCCCGAAGGACCAGGAAGCGATCTTGGTGGTAGATCAGAACACCCGGTCGTGCACATCGCTCAGCCTGACGCCGCCGCCTACGCCGCCTGGGCCGGAAGGCAGCTCCCGACCGAGGTCGAATGGGAGTTCGCCGCTCGTGGCGGCCGTCCCCCGGCGGCTTATGCTTGGGGCGACCAGTTGTACCCCGAAGGTCAAAGAATGGCGAACACCTGGGAGGGTCAGTTTCCTCACCAACGCCTGAACGCAGTTCACGAGCGAACCTCGCCAGTGCGATCCTTTCCACCTAACGGATATGGCCTCTACGACATGATTGGAAACGTTTGGGAATGGACAGCTACCCCTTCCGACGTCAACCAACATCGTTCTTGTTGCTCGACGAGCGTGTATCGGCCTGAGTACTTGTCATGGATTGTCAAAGGCGGATCATTCCTCTGCGCCCCCAACTTCTGTCGTCGCTACCGACCCGCTGCCCGCCAAAGGCAACCGGCCGATAGTTCCACGAGCCACATCGGCTTCCGCTGCGTCGTCCGCTGAACTTGCCAAATGGCAGCACTACTGGGAAGTATCCATCTTGGCTGTAGTCGCTACGGCTCACCGAGGTGCGTCCCGATCCGCTTTGTTGGGGCGAGCTATCCGAGGCGGGCGGGGTTGTGATGCCGTTACGTCGCAGGAAGTATGCGGCCGTGTCAGGCGCCGAGAGGCCCCGGCCTCGTGGTTTGAAGCCCCAAAAGGCTGGCCATGCCGCCGTTATAGGGGACGAGCCTGTGACCCTGACATCGCCAACGCCCCAGCATCCCGACGCCGTGCCCTCGCATACCTCACGCCATCATCCCCACCGTTGCCGTCGGCTACCACCCGAAGCCTCGACCCCAGCTTCAGGCTCCGCTAAAAACCAGGAAAGACAGCTCTGAGCACGTCAAGGCAGCGGTCGGAAGCGACCGACGCGGGGGTATGGTCGGGGTCCAATCGCCCGTAGACGAGTCGTATGAAAGCTTCGGCAGTGATCTCCATGTCGGCGTCCGCCACGGAAGTGGAACCTGAGAACACGACTTCGTCAGCGTTGAGCGCGATGGTGAAGGACCGCGAGGGTTCGGTAGTCGAAACTGTGATCCTCGCAGTGTTGCCGGTCGGCTTAGCGGTGCGCCGGGCAACCATCTCCAAGTTGTCGACTATCTCAGCCGCTGCCTGAGGGAGGACTGTGGCGGCCGGGTTGGTCGCCACCTCGACGTCCCACGTATGCAGGCCATGCTCGTTGAGGCGCATCCCCACGAATGCCGCGAAGTCGAGAGTCATCGGGCCCATGGCCATGCTGAAAGCGTCGCGTTGAGCGGCGGTCACGCCTTGGATCGAGGCGAGGAGGCGGGCGTCCTCGATCAGCGCGTCGTCGCGCTGGGTAACTGGTGCCTTGGCGTTCCACGAATCCCACACTCCGGGGGCGAAGTCGTCGGGGGTTTCGCGTCCAGCGACCGTATCCTCGAGGCGCCGACGCATGATGACGGCACCCGAGCCGACATGGGATAGCACATCTGCGATGCTCCACTCGGAGGGGTAAGCGGGGCTTGCGAGGACATCCTCGTCCATCTGTGCTGTGAGTTCGTGGAGCCGTGAGACGGAAAGACGAAGCGCTTCGACGCGGCCGCTAGGCATCGGTGGCCATCTGCCGCCCGCTGTCGGTTCCGGTAGTCGCGGGGCCCGCCGAGAGCCGTCTAGCTGTAGCGACCAGATCGGCCTGGTTGGAAAAAGTATCGGGGTCTTTGGTCATTACCACTCAAAGCCTAGGCGAGATAGTTTGCCGAGCGGCCGAAGCAAGGCTTGGGTGAATGACCGTCTCACCGTGTCGCTACGATCCGCCGAGCGGCTGGACAAGTCGGTTCGGTCGCCACTCTGCGAAGGGTCAGTGATGAAGCGGTCCAATCACAATACGACGGGTCCGAGCCGCAAACCTTGGAGGGGAGGCCGCCGAGCGTTAGTGGTCCTTGGTGCCATTACAACTGCCTTCATCATATACGGCGTCCACTCGAGCGAGAAGAGGATCGCTATTAACCGCGACGGGTCAACCTCATCAACGACAACCCCGGCTCCTCCCACCGGCGAAACGATTGGGACGACCACTGCGGCGTCGAGCGTGCAGGTTGGGGTACCGACCCCTCCGACGCTTGCCCATATCACGTGCCGCAGCGGCGACCCTTTGGCGAACGTCTATCACCCTTGGCGGCTTCGAGTCGTCAAGACCTGTCTCGCGGTTACCGGGACGGTTGCATATGTCAGTAGCGAAACAGACGGAGACGTCCACGTCGACCTGTCGCTTCCGAGGAACGAATCGTCTCTTCTCAATGCGGCGAACGTCGCCGACCAGTACGGGAACCTCGTAACCGAGATCGTTCCGGCCGACCGACCCGGTTGCACACCGGGTGAGCCGCCACCTCTACCACTAACGGCGTACAGGTCGCCGAGCTACTCCTATGGGATCTGCACCGGTGCAGATTTGTCAACGCCGGCAGTTGGCACCCAGGTGGTGGTGACCGGCCCCTACGTGCTCGACCGTGATCATGGTTGGATGGAGATCCATCCCGTGTGGTCCGTGGTTCTGTCCGGCTGATACCGTGATGCTCGCCGCCGGGGGGACTCAACACTCCTTGGAAGCTGTTGGTGGTCGTCTCATCCATGCGTCAACATGTCGGTACGATGTCGGGACTCTTGGACGGCCTGGACCCGAGCCAGCGCGAAGCGGCGGAAGCAGTCTTCGGGCCGGTGTGCATCATCGCCGGGGCAGGGACCGGTAAGACGCGCACCGTCACCCACCGGCTTGCCTACGCAGTCAGCACCGGCCAGCTGCACGCGGAGCGGGCGCTGGCTGTCACCCATTCGAAGAAGGCGGCAGCGGAGCTAGGCGAGCGGCTTAGCTGCCTTGGCGTGACTGGGGTGGACGCGCGCACCTTCCATGCCGGCGCTTTGAGAGTCGCAGCACAGTTCTGGGCCGTCACCGGCCGACCGGGAGAATCACCCGTCGTATTAGGGGAGCGCGATTCATGGCGCGTCTGGCGCGACAGCCTTCGCTCCGTGACGGGCAAGGAGCCCGACAACGTGACCGTACGCGAGGTGACGGACGAAGTCGCGTGGGCGAGAAGCCGCCTTGTGTCCCCGGAGGACTACCAGTCGGCGTCGTCATCGGCCGACCGCAATCCGGGCGTCGACCCTCGAACCGTTACTGACGCATGGCAACGCTACGCGAACCGCAAAGCCGCGATCGAGCGTGTCGACTTTGCTGACCTGCTCGAAATCGCAGCAGATGTCCTCCACGCCGATCCTCAAGCCGCACTTCGGGTGAGGTCCCGGTGGGCGCACGTAACCGTGGACGAATACCAAGACACCGACCCGGCGCAGCAGCGGCTGCTCGACGCGATCGTCGGAGACAGCCAAGATGTCTGCGTCGTCGGAGATCCGCGCCAAGCCATCTACTCCTGGAAAGGAGCCGACCCCGGCTACCTGACGGATTTCCCCAGACGCTACCCGTCGGCGCGGGTGATCAACCTCGAGCGGAACTATCGCAGTAGCCCCCAGATCCTCAAGTGGGCGAACCGAACTGCAGTCGACAGGACGGCCAAGCTATTGGTTGCGACCCGGCCGGCGGGTCCCTCGCCCAAAGTGCACCGTTTGGAAACCGAGTCCGCGGAAGCGTCCTGGGTTGCCGGCGCGACCCGCCGCGTGCTTGCGGCAGGAACCTGGCCGGCGCAGGTCGCTGTGCTCTACCGGTACAACTCGGCCCAGGCTCGTTTCGAGGCTGCCATGACCCGCGCCGGCATAGCCAGCCGGGTTGCCGAGGACGTCACGTTCTTCGAGCGGGAGGAGATCCGCTCGGCGCTTGCGCGCTTCGGAGCGTTTGCGCGAGCCGAGCCGGACCGAGACGGAAACGAACTGCTCTCGTCGGTACTCGGCGACGCCGGCTTCGACCCGGACTCACCGCCCGCCGGCCTCGGTGCGGCCCGTACGCGTTGGGAATCCTTTCAGGCCCTCGCGGAGCTGGTCCAAGGGTTGTCGGGGGGCACCGGCGGTGGGTTGTCAAGCGATGCACGCAGCACTCTCGGGGAGGTCAACGCGTTAGCGAGACGTAATGTCGATTTGGGCAGCGACGGTGTGACGCTTGCGACTTTGCATAGATCCAAAGGATTGGAGTGGGACGTCGTGTTCGTCGTGGGCATGGCCGACGGTTGCGTCCCGTCGAGCTTTGCCACGACACCCGCACAGCTCGCCGAGGAGGAGCGGCTCCTGCATGTCGGGATAACAAGGGCGCGAAGGGAGTTGCATCTGACCTGGGCGGCGCAGAATGCCAGGGGCTGGGACAACCGACCGAGCCCATACCTCGAGCAGTTGTCTGCTGTGTCTGCCACACCTCTTCCGTCGCCACTAGCGCCTTCTGGCAGACCCTCCAAGCGGACACGAACTCGCGGCCGGTCGCCCGGTGCCCCAAGCCGCCCGGCAGCTGCAAGTGTCGTCTTACCTGCAATCAGTTCGTGTGCGCATTGCGCCGAGCCTCTCAAAGGCGCGTCGTCGCGCCGGCTTGGTGTCTGCGCGGACTGTGTTCGAAGCGCCCCCGGGGCCCTCGGTCGCATTGCTAGGCAAGCCATTCAAGTTTCGCTCGACGCAGCGAATGCAACGGGAAATCGTCCGGAGAAACTGTTGAGCGGAGAAGGCCTCCTGCGCTTGCTCGACAAACGCCCATCATCGGCGGAGGAGGTAGCGGCAACGCTTGGCGTCGACTTGTCCGGGCAGTGGGCGAGCCGGATGGTAACCGTTCTCGACGACTCGTGACGGCTAGGTTGCCTTGACTGACTGGATAGATTGTCACGTGGTGTTCGACTCGACCTCGCCGGTGGTGAAGGCCGTCGCTGGCGCACTGTGTATCGCCTCCTCCGCCGTGTTGATGCGCCTTGCAGGCTCGTCGGCTGTTGCGGCGTCGCTGTTTCGGTGCCTTTTCGCTCTTCCGGTGCTCGGCGGTTTGGTATTCCTGGAACGCAGGCGTGGGGTGGAGCAACTTGGTAGCCGGTCGAGGTGGCTGGCCCGCGGGTCAGGGATTTTCTTTGCAGCCGACCTGGTCGCGTGGTCCCACAGCATATCGGCTGTCGGCGCTGGGATGGCGACTGTGCTCGCGAACATGCAGGTCGTGTTGGTCGCCTTGTTCGCGTGGCGAGTGTTTGGAGAGCGCCCGAGCCGAAGGTTCGCCTACGCAGTTCCCGCGATGATCTGTGGGGTGGTTCTCACCGCCGGGGCGTTCGGAGCAGGACCGGGAACCAGCCGCCCGCTGCAGGGCGCTCTGTTCGGTCTGGCGTCGTCGGTGTTCTACTCGGCGTTCTTGTTGATGATCAGAGAGGCGAGAAGCCCCAAGACGCTGTCCGTACCAGAAAGACCGGCCGTAAACTCCGGGGCCGCACAGGTGCTCTTCGAGGCTACTTTCGGGGCGACAGTCGCTTCTGCGGTGCTGGCCGTCGCATTGCCTGGGTTCGCGATCGGCCGCCCGTGGCCGGCATTGGGCTGGCTCGCAGTTCTCGCTGTCAGCTCTCAGGTAGTCGGATGGCTGTTGATCACCGTCTCGATGCCGCTGCTCAAGGCGTCGGTCCTCGGGGCGATCCTGCTTGTGCAGCCAGTCGGATCAGTTGTGCTGGCAGCGGTCGTACTCGCCGAGCGCCCCTCGTTTTCTCAGATAATCGGTATCACTGCGATCCTATTCGCCATCAGACTTGCCGCTACCGGTGCGTTACCGAGCAAGAAAGTCGCAGCTAGCTCTGCTGCGCCTCGATGACGACGTCGCAAACGCACTCCTCGCCATCCGCCCGTGCCCAGTTGCCCTTCGCCGCTCGGCGGAGCGCGTCGCGTGTTGAAGCCGTGTTCTAAGACGAGCCGATGCGGGTAGGTCGCGAGACGATGCAGATAGACCGGAACTGCGAGCACGGCGACGGGGTAGACTTCCTCATCGAGGATCATCGACGATG
>JAJZDJ010000086.1 GCA_021828685.1 Actinomycetes bacterium
GCCGGTGGAGCAGCTCGCGTCGATCCGGGCGATCCCAGGGCTGCGGGTGATACGACCGGCGGACGCGAACGAGTCAGCCCAGGCGCTTCGCGTTGCTATAGAGCGCGACGGCCCCACGGCGCTCATCCTCAGCCGCCAGGACCTGCCCGTGCTTGCAGGCACTCGCGAATCGGCTGCTCTTGTCGAGAGGGGCGCCTACATCCTGTCGGACCACGGCGCAGACCATGCCGACCACGGCGCAGACCATGCCGACCACGGCGCAGACCCCGCGGACCCCGACGACGACCCGGACGTCGTGCTCATCGGGACCGGCTCAGAGGTTTCGCTGTGCGTGGACGCCGCGAAGATCCTCCAAGGACACGGGATATCGGCCCGCATCGTATCGATGCCCAGCTGGGACCTCTTCGACGAGCAGGACGACGACTATCAGGACCAGGTCCTCGGCACGGGAGCACCTGTGCTCGCCGTCGAGGCGGGGACTTCCTTCGGGTGGGCTCGCTACGCCGACGACAGCGTGTCGATCGACCGTTTCGGGGCGTCAGGTCCGGGTAAGGAGGTCTTGGCGTATCTCGGCTTCACCCCCGACAACGTCGCAGCGCGCGCCCTTGCGCTTATCGACGCGATGGACGAGCTTGACGGCTTCAGCGATATTGACGATCCCGACGAAGAAGAGGAGGACTTGTGATGACCAGCCTCAACGACCTCTATACCAAGCAGGGCCAAAGCGCTTGGATAGACAACCTCAACCGGCCGTCGATTCTCGGCGGCGGCCTTGCCGGTCTCGTAGATCGGGGCATACGGGGGGTGACGTCGAACCCGACGATCTTCGAGAAGGCGATGACAGGATCTGACGCCTACGACGAGCAGTTCGCCCGTCTGATCGCCGACGACACCGTCGAAGCCGCCTTCTGGGCGATGGCGATCGACGACGTAAGCGCTGCGTGCGACATCCTCGCCGGGGTTCACAGCTCGAGCGGGGGCGCCGACGGGTTCGTGTCACTCGAGGTGTCCCCGTCGCTAGCGGGAAACACCGAAGGGACGATCGAAGCCGCCCGAAGCCTGCACTCGCGGGTCGACAAGGCGAACTTGATGGTCAAGATCCCGGCGACGCTTGAAGGAGTGCCGGCCGTGCGGACGATGATCTCGGAGGGCCGCAACATCAACGTCACGTTGATCTTCAGCCTCGGCCGTTACGCCGAGGTGATCGAGGCCTACCTGAGCGGTCTGGAGATTCTTTCGAAGGCCGGCGGCGACCTGAGCCAGGTTCACAGCGTCGCATCGTTCTTCGTGAGCCGTGTCGACACAGAAGTGGATCGTCGTTTGTCCGAGTCCAGCGCCGACAAGGCGCTTTTCGGCAAGGCCGCCGTCGCCCAGGCGAAGCTCGCCTACGCGCTGTTCCAGGAGAAGTTCTCGGGCGCCCGCTGGCAGGCGTTGGCGGATGCCGGGGCTCACCCGCAGCGGCCGCTTTGGGCGTCTACTTCCACGAAGAACCCGGCCTACCCTGACCTGCTCTACGTGGACACGCTCATCGGCCCGAGCACAGTCAACACGATGCCCGACGCGACCGTCGAAGCCTTCCTCGATCACGGAACCGTCGACCGGACGATCGACCAAGGCGTCGACGAGGCCCGTGCGAGCCTCGAAGCCCTCGCCGGTGCCGGGGTGGACATGGACGACGTGTCTGTAGTCCTCGAACGCCAAGGTGTCGCCTCATTCCTCGACAGCTGGAACAAGCTTCTCGGGTCGCTCGAAGAGAAGGCTGCCGCTACCGCCGGGCGCTCAAGGTGAGCGACGAAGTACCGGCGAACCCTCTGGCGGCAGGCCTCGACGCGGTGCGTCACGCTCCGCCCGGCGTTCTCGTCGTGGTCGGCGCTTCGGGTGACCTGACCGCCCGCAAACTGCTCCCCGCGATCGAGCAGCTTTCCAGGCGCCGTCTACTTCCCCAGTCGTTCTCGGTCGTGGGCGTGGCGCGCACAGAGCTGACCGACGACGGGTTCCGCCAGCTCATGACCGACAGCGTGCCCGGCGCGGGATCGGATTGGGCCGAGCTGGTCAAGCGGAGCCGCTACGTGACAGGCGAGTACAGCGACCCGGGAACTTTTCAGACGCTCGGCAAGGTCCTTTCGGAGGTCGAGTCGGCGATCGGCTCGACAGGCAACCGCACCTTTTACCTCGCGACGATCCCCGCCGTGTTCGAGGTCGTCGCCGACGGACTTGGCGCGGCAGGCCTGAACCGCCCGGCCAACGACGCTAGCGCCGTGAGGCTGGTCATCGAGAAGCCGTTCGGCCGGGACCTGGAGAGCGCAACCGAACTCGACACAGCCCTACACCGCAACTTCGACGAGGACCAGATCTACCGCATCGACCACTACCTGGGCAAAGAAACCGTCCAGAACGTCCTGGCCCTTCGCTTCGCTAACGCCATCTTCGAGCCGCTTTGGAACCGAAGTTTCATCGACCACGTGCAGATCACCGTCGCCGAGTCGCTCGGCGTCGAGAAGCGCGGCGGCTTCTACGAGACCGCGGGGGCGCTTCGCGACATCGTCCAGAACCACGTGATGCAGGTCCTGTCCCTGACGCTCATGGAGCCCCCCGGGTCGATCGACGCGCAGGGCATCCGCGACGAGAAGGTTAAGGCGCTTCGAAGCGTGGTCGTCCCGTCGCTCGAAAGTGTCAAGACCGACGTCGTGCGAGGACAGTACGACAGCGGCTGGAGCGAGGGCACCGCCGTCCAGGCGTACCGCCACGAGCCCGACGTCGACCCGAACAGCAGGACCGAGACTTTCGTCGCTATGAAACTCATGTGCGACAACTGGAGGTGGGCCGGCGTCCCTATCTACGTTCGCACTGGAAAAAGGTTACCCAAACGCGTAACAGAGGTCGCCCTACAGTTCCACCGTGTGCCGCATCTCGCTTTCGGCACCGCGCAGAGTCAAGGTCTACGACCTAACGCCCTGCTGCTGCGCATCCAGCCCGACGAGGGCGTGGCGCTGCGCTTCGGGGCGAAAGTTCCTGGTCAGGCGTTCAACGTTCGCGACGTGCTGATGGACATGTCCTACGGCTCGGCTTTCTTGGAGGACGCCCCTGAGGCCTACGAGCGGCTCCTCCTCGACGCCATGGTCGGAGACCCCACGCTGTTCATCCGAAGCGACGAGGTAGACCAGGCGTGGCGGATTGTCGACCCGATCCTCGAAGCGTGGCAGGGTCGCTCGGTGCCGCTGTCGGGCTACGCGGCGGGCACCTGGGGTCCTCGCCAGGCGGAGCAGCTCATAGAGCGAGACGGGCGGCAGTGGCGGACGCCGTAGCAGTCGACAGCTGGTCGGCGCAGGGGGTTCGTCTCTCCGACATCGTCGGTGCTCTCGCGGACCTGCGCGACCAGTCGAGCCATCACGCCTCGTCGTCGAGGACAGCCGTGATGACCATTGTCGCGGTTGCGCCCGGAGACGAGCAGGCTTATGCGGCCACCGGGGCGCTACGCTCGCTCGCCGGGCATCATCCGTCTCGGATCGTCCTATTGCGTCCCGACCCCGACCAGGTAGCTTCGCTCGACGGGCGAGCGACGCTCTATTCACTCGACGGGGACAATCACAAGGTCAACTTCGAAGAGGTCGCCATCGAGGTCGGCGGCCAGGCGGCGAACCACCTCGATTCGCTCGTCGAGGCTTTCACCCTGTCGGACCTTCCTGTCGCCGTATGGTACGTGAGCTCCCTCCCCGACCCGTCGGACCCGCTTCTCGCCGTGGCGGACGTGGTGCTCGTCGACAGCCGCGACGCAGAAGACCTCCTCGGCTTGCGTGGCCTGCTACAGCTCGCACGGCGCCGGACGGTCGTCGACTTGAGCTGGGTGAGGCTCAAGCCTTGGAGGGAGCTAGGCGCTGCTCTATTCGAGCCAGCCGACAATCGGGCGTGGCTCGGCTCGCTCGAACATGTCGAAGTTTCGGGCAAGGCCGGCCCGAGAGCACTGACGGGCGGTTGGCTCGCCGAGCGCACCGGCCTCGCATCCGGGAACGTGACCCTGCTTGACGCACGTCATGTGTCGTTCAGGTTGACTTGCACACGCAACGGCAAGGAAGCCACTTTCGCCGTCGAGCGTGACGACGACCGCCGGCGGGTGCGCGCCGAAGGCCGTCTCCCCGACGGGACGGCGTCGAGCATCACCGCGGAGCTACCCGAGGATTCCCTCGCCGCTGCACTCGCAGGAGCGCTGACCCGCCTCGGACCGGACCCGGTCTGGGAGGCGGCGCTTTCCGCTGCTACGAGCCTTCGAGACGACTGACTTTCGCCGTCTGGTCATCATGCACGACGGTGGAGTCGAACCCCATTAGTCTCGGACGTTGTGAACGGTGAAATGGTCGTTGTCGATGACGTCCCCGCGGAGTTCGCCGCGCGGGTGGTGCAGGCTTTCCAGGCGAGGATTGGCGACCTGTTCAGTATCGCCCTTTCGGGCGGCGAGACTGCACGCGAGTGCTACGAACGACTCGCGCTCGAAGGGTCGGAGGCGATCGACTGGCTTTCGGTCAACGTGTACTGGGGTGACGAGCGCTGCGTTCCCGCCGACGACGCGAACTCTAACCAACTGCTCGGGCGCAAAGCGCTCCTCGAGCGTGTTGGGGCGGCGAATGCCGTCTACCCGATGATCTGCCATGAGGGACCAGACGCGTACCAGCTGCGGCTCGGATCGATCGAACGCCTCGACCTGGTCCATTTGGGTCTGGGCCCGGACGGCCACACCGCTTCTCTTTTTCCTGATTCACCAGCGTTGGAAGCCGATCCTGGCCAGCTGGTGCTTCTCACCGAGGACCCGTCGGGTAGGAACAAGCTTGCGCGGATGACCCTCTCGCTTGCGGGTATCGCCCGGTCGCGGGAGGTTATTTTCACCGTCGCCGGGGAGTCCAAGAGGGAGGCGCTCGCCGCGGTCATGGCCGGCGCCGACCTTCCCGCTGCGCGGGTCAAGGCCGACAAGATCACCTGGATAGTCGACCCTGACGCTTTGGGGCGCAGGGAGGCATGAGCGATCCCGAGCGGGTCCGGGCCAGCATAGAGTCGCTGCTCGACTCGATAGGGTCCCCCGCCAACCGCGACCAGCTGGTCGAAATCTTGACGACGGTGGCACGCCTCGGCGGCAACGACTCGGACAGGCTCGACTTGAAGATCACGAGTACGGCGCTCAAGGAGATGGCGGACGCCTTTTTCATGTTCGCCCCGTACCGCAACGTGCGCAAGCTGACAATGTTCGGCTCGGCGCGCACCGAGCCGAGCGACCCTCTCTACGCGCAGGCCCGCGAGCTCGCGAAGGTGCTCGCCGTCAACGGCTGGTCGACGATAACGGGGGCCGGTCCGGGGATCATGGCGGCCGGTTTGGAAGGGGCCGGCTTCGACAAGTCGTTCGGTATCAACATCCGTCTGCCATTCGAGCAGGGGGCGAACCAGTTCATCAGGGACGACCCGAAGCTCGTGTCGATGAAATACTTCTTCACGCGCAAGCTGATGCTGATAAAGGAGTCTTTTGCCTACGCGGCGCTGCCCGGCGGCTACGGAACGCTCGACGAGGTGTTCGAACTTCTCACCTTGGTCCAGACGGGCAAGGCGGAGCCGGCGCCGATAGTGCTCCTCGAGACTCCGGGCACCCAATACTGGCGCACCTGGGAACAGTTCTTGATCAAAGAGGTCGCGTCGAGGGGCCTCATCGGACACGAGGACGCCGCCTTCTACAAAATCACCGACACCGTCGAGGACGCCGCGGCCGAGATACTCGGCTTCTACCGCAACTACCATTCGCTGCGTTGGGTGGGAGACACGCTGGTGCTTCGCCTCGCGAATCGCCCGACGCACGCCGAGGTGGTCGAGCTTTCCGAGCGCTTCGAGGACATCATGCGCGGACCGCTGCGTGTCCTCGACGGACCTCTGCCGGCGGAGCGGCGCGGCGGTGACTTTCCTGAACTTCCCCGCGTCGCGTTACGCTTCGACCGGATGTCCTTCGCGCGGCTACGCCAACTGATCGACGCACTGAACACGCTCGCGAGCGCTCCCCCCGAAATCCCGGTCCAGCTGACTTGAGCGTTGCGCTCGTCGACTCCGTAACATTCGGGTCGGTGCTGGCGCCGTCGCGTGTCGTCTTCGGGCCTCACGAAACGAACCTCGGCGACGGCCGGCAGCTGAGCGACCGTCACGTTGCCTACTACGAGCGGCGAGCACGCGGGGGTGCGGGAGTGATAGTGACCGAGACCGCTTCGGTCACGACCAACGACTGGCCCTACGAGCGGGCGCCTCTCGCCGACGCGTGCGCTAGCGGCTGGAGGGCGATCGCCGACGCGTGCGCCCCGTACGCCACGGTTGTGCTGGCCGGGATCGGGCACAGCGGCGGTCAGGGTTCGAGCGCCTTCTCGCAGGAGGTGATGTGGGCGCCGTCGGGGGTAGCGGACTCAGTGAGCCGGGAGCCGCCAGCCGCGCTAGACGGGGACGCCATCGCGGGAATTGTCTCGGCGTTCGCTGGCGCAGCGCTTCTGGCCGTCCGCTGCGGGCTCGCCGGGGTCGAGGTCGACGCAGGTGCCTGGTCGCTGCTGCGACAGTTCCATTCGGGGCTCACCAACTTGCGGCAAGACCGCTACGGCCACGACCGCCTCGCTGTCACACGGGAGGTGCTAGGGGCGATCCGCAGCGCGGTCGGGTCGCGTGGGATAGTAGCGCTCCGGGTGTCCTGTGACGAGCTGGCACCGTGGGCGGGGGTAACGCCCGAACAGGCCGCCGACCATGTCGGCGAGCTGGCGCCGCTCGTCGACCTTCTCACCGTGGTCCGTGGCGGCCCGTTCGACACCGGCGCATACCGTCCCGACTCGCATACCCCGGCCGGGTTCAACCTGGACCTGTGTGCGGCCATGAGGACGGCGGCGGGACCGGTGCCCATCGTGGCGCAGGGCAGTATCGTCGACGTGGACATGGCGCAGGCGGCGCTGTCCGAGGGGAAGTGCGACCTAGTCGAGATGACCCGGGCGTTGATCGCCGACTCCGACATCGTCGCCAAGGCCAGGGCAGGTAGATCGGAGACGATCCGGCCGTGCATCTTGTGCAACCAGGCCTGCCGGGTCCGAGACAACCGCAACCCGATCGTGTCGTGCGTGATGGATCCCTCGTCGGGTTACGAGACGGTCGAGCCAGCCCTCCTGCCAGGTGACGGCTACGCAAGCGGGAACAATCCGAGTGCCCCGGTGCTCGTCGTGGGCGGCGGACCGGCGGGCCTCGAAGCTGCGCGAATCCTGGCGTCGTCGGGGCGGCGTGTGCGTCTTGTGGAGAGACTCCCCCGCTGCGGCGGCGCAATTCGCGGCGCCGCGGCCGGGCTGGGCCGGGAGCGGATCGGGTTGGCGGCCCGCTGGCTCGAGGAGCGCGCTCTCGAAGCCGGCGTCGCCATCGAGACAGGCGTGCAACTGGCTGCCTCCGACGTCGAAGACGCACGAGCGGACGGATGGGACGTGATCGTCGCCACCGGTTCGCGCTTCGTTGCGGACCGCTACGCGAACAGCGGGATGGCGGTCTTCGATCCGCTGGACGTTCTCGCAGGGCGCACCGGCCTCCCCGACGGACCGCTCGCCGTCGTGGATAGTGTCGGTGATTGGGTGGGGGTCAACGTTGCTTTGTGGCTCGCAGCTGAGCATGGTCGGACCGTTTCACTTCTCAGCCCCGACGTCGTTGCGGGAACGCTCCTATCCCGGGGAGGCCAGCTGGGCGAGATCAATTTCCGTTTGGAGCGGGTGGGCGTCAGGCGTTTGTTGCGCTCAAAGGTCCGGGCCCTCGAAGCGGGCCGCGTGCTGGTCGGCGACCCGTGGACTGACCGTCAGGACACGATTGAAGCCGCAGCGGTCATCGACTGCGGCCACCGTCTCGCCGAGGAGCGCTTGTATCAGTCTTTGCGCGAACCGCGCCCTGTCCGGGTAGGAGACTGTGTCGCCCCGCGCGGCCTCCTCGAAGCGGTCCTCGAAGCGAGACGCGCCGTCGCATCGCTTCGCACCCGGCAGCTGGTGGGCGGTCCGGGGTGAGCGCGCACGGCGGTTACCGCCACCTTTTTTCCCCTATCAGCATCGGGTCGCTTCGCTTGGCGAACAGGATCGTCTTCTCGGCGCATCTAACGAACTACGCGACCCAGCAGGGGCGCCCGAGTGAGCAGCATGTCGCGTACTACGCGGCGCGGGCTGCCGGCGGGGCGGGCCTCATCATCACCGAGGAGCATTCGACGCATGTCACCGACTGGCCGTACGAGAAGCTCATCCACGGGTTCCACCCCGATGTCGTTCCTCACTACCGGGCCATCACCGACGCCGTTCACTCATACGGCGTGCCGATACTCGCCCAGATCAACCACAACGGCGGGCAGGCGTCGTCGATGTACACCCGGCTGCCCGTTTGGGCGCCCAGCGCCGTGCCCGACCCTCTGTTTCGTGAGGTCCCGAAAGCGCTCGACGAGACCGAGATAGCGGAGGTTGTCTCGGGGTACTCGAAGGTCGCTTCGCACTGCCTGGCGGGCGGTTTCGACGGTATCGAGCTGCAATGCTCCCATTCGTCGATCGTGCGCGGGTTCCTGTCGCCTGCTACGAACAAACGCGACGACCGCTACGGCGGCTCGCTCGCCAACCGGGCGAGGCTGCTACTAGAGGTGGTCTCCGCTGTACGCGAGACGCTGGGGAGACGCCCGGTGCTCGGGGTGCGACTCTGCGGCGACGAGCTGATCGACGGCGGGACGACCATCGACGATGCCGTCAAAGTGGCGAGGATGGTGGAGGATTGCGGAGCTGTCGACTACATCAACACGTCGATCGGTGTCGCCACCGCAACTCTCTACACCATCGAGGCGAGCATGGCCATACCCCCCGGCTATTCGCTTTACATTCCCTCCGCTATCCGCTCCGCTGTGTCGCTGCCTGTGATCGGGGTCGGGCGTTTCAAGGATCCCCTGCAGGCGGAGCGCGCGATTGCCGCCGGGTATTGCGATCTCGTCGGAGTGGTCCGCGGCCAGATCGCCGACGCCGACTTCGCTGCCAAAGCCCGTAGTGGCAAGGCGAGTGACATCCGCACCTGCCTGTCGTGCAACCAGGAGTGCGTCGGGCGTATGGGGCTCAACCGCTGGCTCGGCTGCATCGAGAATCCCCTCGCCGGGCGCGAGTCGCTGCCCGTTGCGCCGCCTAGGCGCAAACGCCGCAAGGTCGTCGTCGTCGGCGGCGGTCCCGGCGGGTTGCAAGCGGCGGTCACGTCGGCCGAGCGCGGTCACTGTGTCACCCTCCTCGAAAGGAACCTCAGTCTCGGGGGCCAGGTGGCTCTCGCAGCTACCGTAGCGTCGCGAGCCGAGTTCCTCGACATCACCCGAAACCTCATTGCGGCAGCCCGCCGGCTTAGCGTGGACGTGACTACAGGCGTCGAGGCGACCGCCTCGATCGTCGAGGGCCTCGAACCCGACGCTGTAATCGTCGCGACCGGTGCCAGGCCGGTCCGGCCTTGGTGGGCGGGACCTGCCGACTCGAGCAGCCGAGTTGTGGACGTCCGGGACGTGCTCGAAGGGACCGTCGCACCGGCGGGCTCGGTGGTCGTGGTGGACGACCTTGGTTTTCATCAGGCGACGTCGGTAGCGGAGCTGCTCGCCGACCGCGGGTGTGCCGTCGAGATTGTCACGCCGGCGATGGTGGTCGGAGGCGACCTCGGCGTCACCCTCGACCTGGAGACCTGGAACATTCGCGCGGCCCGCAAAGGCGTCCGCCAGTCGACGGACCTCGTTGCGATGGGCGTCACGTCGGCCGGCGAGGGGCCACTCCAGCTGAATCTCGTGCATCACCCTACCGGTGTTGGGGCGACGCGCTCTGCTGACTGGATAGTCATCGTGGCCCACCAGACCCCCGAGGACGATCTGTGGCACGGTCTTCGAAGCGCAGCGTTCGAGGTGCACCGCGTCGGGGACTGCTTGGCGCCGAGGCGGGCTCACTCGGCGATAATCGAAGGCCATCGCGTAGGGGTCTCCCTATGACCCGCCTGCCGGCGCCCGCCGCATCGGGCGGCGACGTAATCGCAGCAGACGCCGAGGAGCCTTCACCGATCGACGAGGCCCGTCTCGCTGTCGTCGTCGTTCGCGAGGGAAGGCTTCCTTGGGGTGCCGACGAGGCCGTTGCGCAGGCCGACGGCGCGGTGCTGCTGGTAGGCGGCGCTGCCAATGACGCCGTCAAGCGTTTGCCCGGCGCTCTTCGAGTTTGGACTCTGGCGTCGCAGACGTCGCCAAGGTCGCTTTGCCGCGCGGTCGCCCCGCTCGTGCGAGCTGTGTCACTTCTAGTCCTGCCAGCATCCCCGGACGGGCGCGACCTCGCCCCGCTGCTCGCTCACAGTCTCGGCTGGCCGCTGCTCAGCGGATCCGTCGTCGCCTGTTACGACCCGGCCGAAGGTACCGTGCGCGCGGAGCTTCTGCGAATAGACGGGAGGGTCGTCGTCCCTGCCTTAGCGAAGGCGCCGGCGCTCGTCACCGTGTGGTCCGACCGGCGTCCCTCGAAGCGCAGCGCTGTGAGCGTCGACCGGGGCGGTGTCTCGATCGTCGAGCTACCCGTGCGGGCGCCCTTGTCGGCGGGCGAGGTTGCCGATCTGGAGGTGGCCGAAACGGTAGCGCCGGAGCCGTCGACGATGGACTTAGCCGACGCGACCCGGGTGTTCGCCGGGGGGGCGGGGCTTGTCCCGCGCGAGGCGCGCGACGCAGAGGCCCGCGACGTGTTTGCTTTGCTCGCCGACGTGGCCGAAGCGTTAGGGGCTGCGGCCGGCGCGACGCGAGTGGTAAGCGACGCCGGATGGGTCGGCCACGACCGCCAGATCGGCACCACGGGGGTCAGCGTCGACCCGGACCTCTACGTGGCGTTCGGCATCTCGGGTGCCACGCAGCACACAGGCGGCATCGGCGACGCGAAGCATGTCGTGAGCGTCAACGTCGACCCTTCAGCCCCCATGGCCCGCATGGCGAACCTTGCTATCGTCGCCGACGCGCCCGCAGTCCTCGGCGAGCTTGCGAGGAGGCTAGGGGTTGGCACAGAGCTTGGTGTGGGCGCCGGTATCAGTGTCGGCGGAGGCTCAGGTATCGGGGGTCCGCGATGAGGCCGGCCGCCGTGGCGCTCGACGCTGTCGTCGTCGGCGCCGGACCGGCCGGTTCGGCTGCCGCCTACGCCCTGGCGCGCGCGGGGCGCTCCGTTGTGGTGGTCGAGCGCGGACCGTTCCCCGGGTCGAAGAACCTCTACGGCGGCGTCGTCTACGGCCGGATCCTCGAGCGTATCGAGCCACGCTGGTGGGAGCAGGTCCCGGTGCAGCGCTGGGTGGTGCGCCGCTCGACGATGGTGATGACACCGACGCAGGCGGTAACCGTCGACGTGCGCTCGCAGGCGTGGGGTTCAGTCCCCTATAACGGCTTTACCGTCTACCGACCTGATTTTGACAGTTGGCTCGCGACGAAAGCGGTCGACGCTGGCGCACGCCTTGTCTGCTCGACGGTGGCAACCGGCCTTCTTCGCGACGCTAGCGGCCGTGTGTGCGGCGTGACGACCGACAGGCCCGGCGGGGATCTCCCGGCCAAGGTTGTAGTCGCCGCCGACGGTGTCAATTCTTTTCTTGCGAAGTCGGCGGGCCTGCATTCACACGACGACTCGTCGCATTACACGCTAGGCGCCAAGGAGGTTCTGGCCCTCGACCCCGAGTTGATCGAGCAGCGTTTCGGCGTCGGGCCTCGTGAGGGCATGGACATCGAGGCGGTCGGCGCTACGGGAGGGGTACCCGGCGGAGGGTTCCTCTACACGAACCACGATTCGCTCGCTGTCGGCGTCGTGGTCAGCGTCGACGGCCTGGCGCGCTCCAAGCGCCGCCCTGAAGAGTTGATCGAAGGTTTCAAAGCGCACCCCGCGATCGCGCCGTATCTCCGAGACACGTCGATCAGGGAGTACGGGGCCCATTTGATCCCAGAAGGCGGCTT
>JAJZDJ010000087.1 GCA_021828685.1 Actinomycetes bacterium
GCTCGCTCGGCCCGACCGACGATACGAGGACCAGTCCCGAAACGCGCTCCGGGCAGGTGGCAGCAGCCCAGATGGCGGCACCTCCGGCCCAGCTGTGGCCGACGATAATCGCTCGTGAGCGGCCGAGGCGGTCCATGAGGTCGAGGACGGCACGAGCGTTCCCGGCGAAGCCGGTTGCCGGCCCGCTCGTCGCGCCGTAACCCGGCCGATCCGGGGCTATGACCTCGTATCTGTCCTCGACGAGAGCTATAACCCGCTTCCAGTCAGCGGCGGTGCCAGGCTGGCCGTGCAACAACACGACGGGACGGCCGGGGGGACCATAGATTTCGGCACTGAGTCCGGTTCCAGGTGAGGCCTGCGGCCGACCGCCGTCGTCTGGAGCTTCCGGCCCGTCAGGCAATGCCGACCCACCCGAGTGCTGTTTGGACCACCAGCGTCGTCGCTGTGACAGCAACGGCCGCGATCGAGATTGCGGCGACGATCCGGAAGACCCTCCCGTTGGCCGCCGTCCCGAGGACGCTCCGGCGGTTGGCGAGGATCAGGATGAAGATCAAGATGATGGGAGTTATCAGGCCGTTCAAAGTCTGAGTGTTGATCAGCAGACTGACAAGGTTGCCGGGCAGGAGTGCTACGCCGGCGCCGATGAGGATTTGGGCGGTGAAGAGCGACAAGAACAGCGGCGCTTCTGCGAAGCTGCGAGACACCGACCGCTCGACGCCGAGTGCTTCGGAGACCGCGTAGGCCGTCGAGAGCGGGACGACCGCCCCTGCAAGCATCGAAGCGCCGAGGAGGCCGATCCCGAACAGGTCGACGGACAGGGTTCCGGCAACCGGCGCCAGGGCTTGCGCCGCCGAGTGGGCCGACGCGAGTGGTTGTCCGAAGCGCCCGAGTGCCGCGCCGGTCGCGATGATTATGAACACGCTGACAACGTCGCCGGCGATCGCCCCAAAGACTGTGTCGACCCGTTCGTAGCGGTAGTCGGCCGGCCCGATGCCTTTGTCGGCAACGGCTGCTGCCACGTACAGCTGCATGTACGGGGTTATCGTCGTGCCGATCAATGCGACGGCGAGGAGGATGAACGGCCTTGTTGCGACGAAATGCGGGATGACTGTGTTTGATGTCACCTGTCCCCAGCGGGGGTGGGCCAGTATCGCCGCAATCGGATAGGCGACGAACACCAATGACATGGCCAGGAAGAGGCGTTCTGCGTAGCGGTACGAACCGAACATCACCAGGGCCCAAATGGCGATTGCTGCTATCGGCACCGAGACGAACTTGCTGACACCGAGCAGTTCCAAGGCTGCGCCGATGCCGGCGAATTCCGACACGACGAGACCGACGTTCGCTACCACCAGAAAGAAAAGCGCAAACGAAGCTATCCGCAGGCTGAACTCTTCCCTGATTAGAGCGGCAAGTCCTTTACCGGTGAACGCTCCGAGACGGGCGCACATTTCTTGGACCACGACCAGGCCGACAGTGACGAGGACCATCAGGAAGATCGGGCGGTAGCCGAACTGAGCACCGGCTGACGCGTAGGTGATGATCCCGCCTGCGTCGTTCCCGGCGTTCGCAGCGATGATGCCCGGTCCAGCGATCGCAAGGTAGATCAGCCATTTCCGCCGCCGGGGTGGTGAAGCGCCCGTCCCCCGACGAACGTCTACGGCGGCCTGCGCGCTCATGTGAGGAACCTTGGAAAGTGGCGGCGGCCCTTCTCTGGTAGGAGTGTGTCGATCAGGTCGTCGGCGAGAATCCTTCCTAGCGGTCGATCGTTGCCGTCGACGACGATCACCGAGCTGTGACGCGTCTCCATCAAGCGCTCTGCGACCTCGGTAATGCCCGCTTCGACTGTCACTGAGACGCATTCGCCGCCGGGAAGGAGATCGGACATCAGGTTGTCGTTCTCGGCGGTTGCGAGTTCGAAAAGCCCTACGTCTCCCACGAGGCAGCCGTCTGCGTCCACGACAGCAACTGCGTCAACCTCGCTCGAGTGTATTTTTGCCCCGCGAAGGCGGATCCGGACGGCCTCGACCGTCTCGTCGGGCGTGGCCGTCACGAGGCGTGTAGTCATGAAACCTCCGGCCTCGCCCTCCTCATAGTGCAGCAGGTCGGCGAGGGCTTCTGCCTGCCCCGGCTCCATGTGCTCGAGCAGCTCGGTGCGGTCGTCCTCCTCGAGGTCTCGAAGGGCGTCGACGGCTTCATCGGGCTCCATCCTTGCGACGAGCGCGGCGGCATCCTCGGCCCGTGTCTCTCGTAGCAGTGCTCCCAGCTCCTCGGGATCCATCTCCTCCAAGGCGTCGGCTGCGATCTCCGGCTCGAGGCTTGCGAGCAGTTCTTGACGAGCATCTCGTCCAAGGTCCTCGAGGAGGTCTGCGAGCTCTCCCGGGCGAAGGCGGCGAAGCTCGTCGTGCGACGCGCGAAGCGCGACGTTGGAGACTTCGCTACCGAATGGCCGTATCGTCGCCCAGTCGATGACCCTTTCGGGCGTCGGTAACGTTCTCCAACGCTTTGGTCCGAGCCTGCGAAGCAACGTCTGCGCGCTGACGTCGACACCGACGAGCCGCAGAACCCGTCCGGACGGGGACGGGGTGAAGGCGAGGTACAAGTCGGCGGGGCGGATCACCTGCACGCCGTCCACGTCGACGAGCTGATGGTCCAGCACGTCTCGAGCGAGAAGCACCTCCCCGTCGCGGCGCGCGAACTCGAGAAGACTCAGCCGGGCCGAGGCGAGGGTAGCGCCTTGACGGCTGACTGCGGAGATCTCGTGGATGGGCGCGAACGAACGCCGCCCTCCGATCCTGAGGACCATGCCGCTAACGGCTGGGTAAGCCTCCTGGCCATCCCAGCGGGCTACGACGTCTGCGACCCGACCGACTTGATCGCCGGCTTGGTTAAATGCGGGGCTCCCGACCAGGCCGGCAAGTGAAAGGAGGTTGTCGCGAATCGACCGGATCGCGAACATGCGAGTTTGACGCTGCTTTCGAGCCCGTCGGATCGGGCGGACCGGATTCGTGAGTATGCGCGGGTGTTGCATCGGGCCAACCTTGTCTGACGTCCCCGAAGGGTGGTGGACAGGTCCATAGCTGGATTACGGCGCCAAGCTACCAGCCAGGGAAGACACCCCTCGTCGACACCGCGGACAGCGGCACCTCACGAGAAGGGCTACCCGGCCCGGTCGTCGGCTCCGGTGCTGTCGCGGGTCAGCTCGTCGGATGCGGCAGCAACCCACGGATTTATGTAGGTGACGACGTCTCTACCAAAAGAGATGTGGCTTCCCGGAGCGACGACCTCCCTCGTCCGGGAGGGCATCTTCTGCCACACGGAAGCCCCGGGCGGGTAGGTGTAGGTGCCGACCTCCGAACCGCCGTCCACGACAATCACGTCCCAACCCTCGAGGAGAATCTCGGCGCGGCCGCGCCGCATCGGATCGCCGCCAAGCGGTAGCTGGCGAGGGCGACCATCCTGGCTCTCACGCCCGTCAGTTGCAGCTCCCACCTTCGGGCCGTCGCTGGTCGGGTACTCATCGCGGCCAACGACGTAGCCGCTGTCGAGTCGATATACGCTCCCGTCGGAGGTAATCAGGCAGCCGAGCGGCGGCCTTGGTCCCGGACCGGGCAGCTCGTCTCCCATCCTGATGGGACTCGAGCACAAAGCGCAGAAGATCATGCCGGGTCGATTGAAGTGTCCCCGGTGGCAACGGACCCCATCGACTATGACAGCTCGGGCGGGGGCACCTGGCGTGTCGCCGCCGAGTGGCAGAGCGGGCTTCGAGAGACGTCGCGTACCGGATGCTCCTGGGCGGAGATCGACCACGACGGAAGCTTCTCTATTTGCCGTGGCGCTCGGATACGCCTCTTGCGAAGTTGCGTTCGTCGACTCGAAGTCGTTCGGGTCAGCTGTCCCCGGCGATGAAATCGTCAGCGTGGAAGTCGGCTCCTCGTCTATGGCCTGATCGTCGTCTGGACGCCCACTTTGTGCGCTCGAGAGGGTGAGCCGCTCAGGTGCCGGCGCAGGCCAGAGGGTCAGCCCGCCGCCGGGCACAACGCCCGCTTCGAGGTCGAGCAGCGAGGATGGCGATCCCTCCGGAAGCGATGACCCGGCAGCGTTGAGTGACAGCGCTGGACTGGGTGTGATGATCGTGCGCGCCCAGCCTGGCTGGGTCGGAGGGGTCGTCCACGAGGCACCATCCCAACCCTGTGCAGGCCCATGCACGAGGCTCACCCATCTGGCTAGGCCAGGTCCGGCGACGGCGAAACCCACCTGGGGCTCGGGATCGGCGGAGCTCAGCACAGAAGCCAGATGGTCGACGAGTATCTGCCCCGCCTCAGGGGATCCCGATAGGTTCCGGGCGGACTCGATCAGGAATGCCAGCAGGGACGTCGACGCGTCGGCGCTTGTCCACGCAACGACGTGGCCGTAGCGGATGACCACCCCTTGTCCGGGACCTACCTCGAGCCGCGCGATCATGCGATGCCACCTGTCTGGTCGGAAGCCGATACCGCCTCGGCCAGGTCGGCTTTTGATGCCGGCCCCGAAAGGTCGGCGAACTCGTAACCTTCGAGGATCGAAGCGACGGCGATGGCGGTCGGGGGGCGCTCTGACATGTCTGATGCCATGCAAGACCGGATTACATCGAGGATCCCGGCTGGAAGGCCGGGGTCGAGCCTCGGTCGGCTGTAAAGGACCCGTTGGACGGCGATCACCGGTTCGTCGTCGTCTAGGCCAGGATAAAGCGCTGTGTTGCTGAGTGACATGTGGAGGCTGGCGCCGAGGGACCAGATGTCGGAGGCTCGTGACGGGGCCTCACCGCGAAGCAGAGCCGGGTCGACGTAGTTGAGGACCACCGCAGGCTTCGAAGTCGTCACCTTCCCCGCCGGCCTGACCATGTCGGGCGGGCCGAGGACGGGACCTCGGCCAGTAAGAAAGATGGCGTCGGGGGAGATGGTACCGTGCGCTATTCCCACCTCGTGAAGGGCATGCGCCCCCCGTGCTGCCGCGGCTAGCGCGAGCACTTTGGCTTGTGGCTCGAGTGGGATTGTCGCGTTCGCAAGCGTGCCCCGCGACGGTGCCTCCGAAGCGAGGAAGAGGCTGGACGAGCCTTCATCACCGAGAAGCTCGTGCAACACGAGAAGGTGATCGGACGCGACTGCGCAGTACTGACGTAACAGGTCGCTAACCTCGGTCAGTCGAAGAAAAGAGCCGGCAAGCTCTGAGAGGAGCACCTGGTCTGCGAGACCAAGACGGTCCGGCGCCTCGCAGAGATATGCAGTTCGGGCTGATGCCGCGGGCTCGGCTCGGCCCAGGATGCGGTAGCCGACGACGGACGATAGCAATGCTGTACTCCTAGACGACGGGTTTGCACGACGAGCGTACTGGCGCCAGGACCACGGCACCTTTCAATTAAGTTGTAGAAACAAATTACAACTTATGAAATACTATAAAAATGAACGTAGTAATCTGCTGGACCGCCTTGCTGGAGAATGATTTGCGGTGTCGTTCCGACTGGCGGTAGGGCTAACAGTTTCTGTCGTGGCGGGATTCGGTGCTCTCGGGGTCATGGCGACGGCAGGAATAGAGACGCTGACTGTCACGGCAAGCGCGTCCACAAGTCAGACGGGGGCGGTCAACCTTGGTCTTGGTGGCACAGCAGGCACGAGCAATGGAGCAACGGCGGGCAACGCGACCAACTCGCCGCTGCCGGCGCCTATGTCGGCCCTATATATGCAAGCTGCAGGGGCGTGCCCGGGGCTGTCTTGGACGGTGCTCGCTGCGATCGGCACAGTGGAATCGGGCAATGGGACGTCGACGCTACCGGGTGTCCATTCCGGTGCGAACAGCGCAGGAGCGGAAGGCCCCATGCAATTCGAGCCCGCCACCTTCGACGAATACGAATATCCGGTCCCACCTGGCGGTGCGTCGCCGCCAAGCCCGTATGATGCTACCGACGCGGTCTACGCCGCGGCGAGGATGCTCTGCGCCGACGGGGCGACGAAAGCTGGGGGCCTAGCAGGGGCGATCTTCGACTACAACCATGCTTCGTGGTACGTGAGCGAGGTTCTCGCCCTTTCGTCGTTCTACTCCGGCGAGGTTATCCCACGAGGCTAGCTAGGATCTCTTTCGTCTGGCCTTGAGGCGCGTGGACAAGCAGCCAGAGCTCGACGTCAGTTCGAGACGCCCACGCGTGTACCAACACTGCATGGAAGCCGTTCGGACGGTTCGCCTGATACTCGAACGCGACAGACGCTCCTTTAACGTCGATCAACCGGCCACCAGTCAGCGTCAGCGACGCCGGTGAAGATTGTCCGAATGAATCGACGGCAACCGGTACTGCTGCGCTCGCCGACGGGGCATGCAGAAGGTAAGAGATGTGCTGGCCAGCCCAGCCGGAACTCCCTGACGTCTCGACATCGCCCGCTTGGTCTGTGAAGGCCGGGTTTGTCGACCACGAACTAGGCACAGCGTAAGTGAAGTAGCCGTCGCGCACAGCTTTGTAGCCGGTCGGAACGGTGATTTGGGGTCCGTTAGGAGCTTTGGAGGCCTCGATGGCAGACACACCGAGTGCGGCGCCGAGAATCAGGATAGACCCGCATGCCACTGCCAACATCCATCGGCGGTTGCTCCGCCGTCGAGCACGTTCCGTCGGCGTCAGGTCCAGACCACGGTCCTTATGGAGATCAACATCAGAGCGCTCGCCGCTTAAGTGGTCAAGCTTGGTGGGTCTGCTCGCCGGACGGAACCGATCGACGTTGCTCACATCGTCAGTTTTCCACGACTCGGTATCCTCCGCCACGCGCACACCAGCCGCACCGGCAAGTAACACGGCGCAACCTGGGTATCACACAGAATCCGGCGAGCAGGCGCCGCTTCGAGCGGGCCCCCCGACGGCGGATCGCCGCCCGGCGGGCCCTGTATCAGCGAGGTGGAATCTCCTCCTCGGACATGGTTGGTGCTAGCACAGTGCCCTCCTTTCGTGTTGCGACGGAGTGAGGCTGCTCTTCTTATTAAACGCCTCTGCGCTGCGAGTGTCAAGACTCAATCGGCCAAATCCCCGTCGAGGCGGCGCTTTTGCCGGCACAGCATCGCAGCACGCGTAGCGCTGTTGGCCGTAGCGACAACCGGTACGGCGACGACGGCTCCCACTATCCCGAACAGGATCGCCCCGGCAGCCAGTGACAATACTACTGCCAAAGGATGGATCCTGACGTAGCGCCCCACCACGAACGGTTGCAGTAGGTGAGCCTCGATCTGGTTGTCGAGCAGCAGCACTGCGGTCATTGCGATCGCGGCAATGAGACCTTTCGCAAGTCCGGCAACCGCGACAGCCAGGGCCCCTGTCACAATGGCACCAACCAGCGGCACAAACGATCCGATGCCTACCAGTACGGCGAGAGGAAAGCTGAGCGGAACGCCAAGGACTGTGAGCGTCACAGCCACGACGACACCGTGGAAAGTGGCGACGATGAGCGTTCCGCGTATGTAATACCCGATCGTCGCCCACGCTGCGCTACCGGCGGCTTCCGCTTCGGGGCGGGCAGATCTAGGGATCGCGCCTAGGAGAAACTTCCAGACTCTGTCCCCGTCGAAGACGAGGAAGATGGTCGAGAAGATCGCCAGAAGCGCGCCGCTTAGAAATTCGAGCACCGTCTTGCCGGTGGAGAGGGCTGTCGATGCGATCGTGGCGGAGTTCTTGGAGATCGTGCTGCTGATCGTCGAGCTCAGGTTATCTACGGTTTTCGCGTTGATCTTCAAAGGACCGTTGATCAACCACCGCTTCACGTGAGGTAGCAGAGTATTGATCTCGTTCCCGAGCTGCGGTGCCTGCTGAGCGGCTCTGAGGACAACGAGTGTCAGCAAGCCGCCGAACACGACTACTGCGACAAGCATTGTGAGCGCGGTCGCAACGCCCCTGCCGGCTCCGATTCGGCGCATCCTCATTGCAAGCGGGCTCAGCAGCGCGGCGACAAGCAATGAGATTACGAATGGAATCACCACGAGCGACAGGCTCGTGAGAAGTCGCACCCCGAAATAGACGACGACTCCGACGACTATGAGACGCCACGCATAGTCGCCGGCGACGCGCAGGACCACTCCGGGAAACTGGGCGGGTGGTCCGCCGGTTCGCGGAGTCGTATCAGATTCGCCGTCAGGGCGCCCGCTCGGTGGTTCCATCGGCCCATAGCCTGCCCGATCCGCGCCTCGACGTCGCGGATGGGCTCGCCTCGGAATATGCGGATCGATACGACAGTTGAATCAACCATGTCCCCCTATGACGTAGCGATCTCAGGTCTGAACGGCGGTCCGGTTACCTTCGGCGAGAAGGCGACCCTGATAGTCAACGTTGCGTCGCGGTGCGGCCTCACGCCTCAGTACGCAGCTTTGGAACAGTTGCACGAACAGTTCAAGAGCCAAGGCTTCTCTGTCATCGGTGTGCCCTGTAACCAGTTTGCGGGTCAGGAGCCGGGCAGTGCCGAGGAAATCTCGACCTTCTGCTCCACGACCTACGGCGTCACGTTCCCACTGACGGAGAAAGTCGACGTCAACGGCCCTGACCGACACCCCCTCTTCGATGTCCTCACTGCCACCCCGGACTCCGAAGGCGAAGCTGGCGACGTCAAATGGAACTTCGAGAAGTTCCTCGTCGGTGCCGATGGGCGCGTGGCCGCAAGGTTCCGACCGATGGTCACACCGGATTCGCCGGAAGTCGTGTCGGCCATCGAATCAGTTCTAGGGGAATCGACGAGCTAGGAGCTCTCGTTCGTTTCTTGGCGGCTTCGACGCGGCCAGACAACTCGGTTCGGTCCGGCCTCCTCGGCGGACGTGAGAAGGGCGTTTGCCTCATCGAAGACATCCCGGCTCGATTCGTGGCGAAAACCAGCCTCGACAGCGGCCACTGTCACGCTGGATTCGCGTTGGTCGCCCGAACCGTGATTGTAAAGGTCACCGCTTGCGGTGCCAGGACTCCGCTCCACCGCTGCGCGGACGCGCTCTGCTGCAAGCACAGCGGCGTGTCCCTGGGCGCCCGTTAGAAGTACCGCAAACCGGCCGTCGCAGAGGTCGTACACCTGATCGCCTTGGCGGACGGCCCTCCTTACTGTCCGGTACAAGCCGTCGTGGCGGTCCGATGGGGAAACTTTTTCCTCGTCGACGTCGGGAGCCGTGGAGTCGTCGACCACGTCGCTCCCGTCCGAACGGATAACGAGAAGCGAGTAGACGTCTCCCGAGCGTTGGAGCCGCTTGAAGAGCCTCGCGTGATCTGTCTTGAACGTCTCGCCGCTCGCCGGTCGATCGTCCAGATCTGTCGCTCCTGACTCGCGGATCTTCTCGATCTCCGCACGAAGCCTCTCCGTTTCTGCGATAAGGCGGCGTTTGTCGGCGCGGTCGGTTGTCGCCCAGCTGTCCAGCTGGTCGCTATAGACGGCGACGCTAGCGGGGCCTTCCGATTTTGCCCGGTACATGGTGAGATCGACATCTCTCACAACCTCGTCAGCTCTGCGCCGCTCACCGAGCATGACGAGCGCAGCGCACGCCGAGGCGGTAACCGGCCCTCCGTCGCAGTCGAGTGGGCGGGCTGCTAGGGCAGCCGCCGACTCAGCAGTCTCCACCGCCGCTCCCAACTGGACCTGGTCGAGGATGATGGCGATCCTGTCCGCCCCAGTCCGGTAGGCGCACCCGCGGCCGTCGACGAGAGCTCGAACCCGCGTCGCCAGTGTCCGCAGCAGGCGGTCGGCGACTCGTGCTCCGTGACGCTCGGTGAAAACTGAGAAGCCGTCGACGTCTAGCACGATCAAAGCCGGGCGCGGACCGGCGTTGGCAGCGTTGCGCACAGCGACATCCAAGTGCACTTTCATGCTAAGCCAGTCCGGGAGGCCTGTCAGCTCATCGAGTAGAAGGTCCCGCCTTCGCTTAGCTCCTGGTGGGGCGGCATGTGTCGGTCGGTAGGTTTCATTGTCCGAGTCGACCCAGTTCATCCCGGTTTGTATCGGAACCTTGCCGTATGGGATTGAGATGAGCTGGCTGTCGGTGACGGGGAAACTAGGTCCAAGACTCCCAAACGATGGCACCGGCGCTGAAGTCGGCAGTCAACTTTGCCTGCACCGTGTCGCCGGAGCGGAAACTGCCTATCACTGCGCGAGGCAGCGATTGGACGATCTCCAAGTCGAACGGTTCGCCGCCAGCGCCGCCCGAAGCTCCCATTGGTCCCCCTTGCTCGCCCGCAAAGCTCTCCCAGGGGGGCGAGCAAGGGGGCGACACCCGTACGACGAAGCGGACCATCGGTCGCACCTCCAGGATCGAACCAAGTGTCTTCACCGTCACGATTCGCGCAGTGACGGGAATGCCGTTGGCGAGAATCTCGGACGTACGCACCGGCGGGGAAGTCGACTTGATCCTCCACGAAACGAGCGGGACGATGACCGCTCCAGCCGCGATGGGCAACAGGACGAACAGAACTACCAGCGCCTGAACAGTCGACAGCCCGAAGAGGGAGGCCTCTAGCAACGGATCGCGACCATGTCGGCCACCACGATATTCGTTGAGGTCGATCGATGGTCTCCAGCGCAGGGCCGCTAAGGTTTTCTTCATGTCGAAAGCGGCCGTCCTCGGCGGAGGTGGTCCGGTAGGGATAGCGTGGCAGGCCGGGCTCATCGTCGGGCTGACCCAACTTGGGGTGGATCTGGGCAAAGCCGACCTTGTCGTGGGGACATCCGCCGGATCGGTCGTAGGTTTGCTCCTAACGTCCGGAGGCGACCTGACAGCAGTCTCGACGATGCTGAGCGACGGCCTTTCCCCGAGTGATGAGGTCGCTCCCGCGATCGAGGCGAGCGTCGCAAACGCTGACCGAGCTCTGCTGGACGGCGCCGGAGCCGCGGCGGTCGCCGATCTCGCACAGGATCCTGCCGCGGCTGCAAAAGCCCGGGCGGTGCTGGGGTCGGCCGCGTTGAGCGCATCGACGATACCCACCTCGGAGTGGCTCGCGAGATTCGAGCTCTTCGCCGGCATCGAATGGCCCGCGACGTACCGATGCTGCTCTGTCGACGCCGAGGACGGGACGTTTCGGGTTTGGGGACCAGGCGACGGTGTGTCCGCTCACCTCGCGGTGGCGGCGAGCTGCGCCGTGCCCATGCTCTACCCGCCGGTGCGCCTTGCGGATCGGTACTGGATCGACGGCGGAGTGCGAGACATTCTCAACGCCGACGTGGCGGTCGGCTCGCAGGTCGCGGTCGTAGTCTCGTGCACGCTGCTGGAGTTGCCATGGCAGCTTCCGGTGCCTTTCCTGGACGCCTTGCTGGCGGCGACGCGCCAGAGGGTTGGCGCGCTGCAGGCTCAGGCCCGGTCGGTCGTCACTGTGGTCCCGGGCGCTGAGATGCTACAGGTGAGCGAGTGGGGACTGGCGCTGATGGACTTCGGCCGCACGGAGGCCGCCTACCAGGCAGGGCTGAACCAGGCAGCCGCCGAAGCGGAACGGCTCCGTGAAGTTTGGAGGTAGGGGCCTCCGTTGCTGCGCTCGGTCGATTCGGCGACGAGCCATCTATTAAGGTTTTCCGGGCAACTGCGCAGCGCAGATACCCGAGCGGGCCCGTAGCTCAGCGGTCAGAGCAGGGGACTCATAATCCCTTGGTCCTGGGTTCGATCCCCAGCGGGCCCACTGGAAAATCCCACATCACAGGCTGTCGCGAAATTGGTTCTTGGCATGCATAATGATTCACGGCTGCTGTGAGGGGGTGTAAGAAATTGCGGTTGTTGGGGGGGTAGGGCGCCGGGTTTAGTGAAATGGGTGTGGAAGTTCGTGCCTGTTTGTGCCGGCTGGGATCGCTTTGCGGTTGGAGGCGTGTCGCCTTTCGACCTTTGAGGGCTCTTCGGAAATGAGCGGGGTTCGCGTCCTGGCGCTCGTCGTGGTTAGGCGCTGAGCGAAGAAGCGACAGGGCGGCAGAGAGGAGTAGGCGGGTGCTGGGGTGGGCGGCCCTCTC
>JAJZDJ010000088.1 GCA_021828685.1 Actinomycetes bacterium
GGCAACAACGGCCACGAGGGAGCGACATTTCATCTCGGAGACCCGACGGCCGGCTTGGAGGCAGAGGGGTCGCTGACCCGGCTGTTCGGCGAGACCAGGGCGCGCGTCCTTCTGGACGCCTACAAGCGCGCGCTGCCAGGCGCCGACGCTTCGACCGTCGGCCTCGCCGTGCTCGGCGACGAGCGCTACGGGGTCCCCACACGCCGCCTTGCAGAGGCCCAGGCCACGCACGCAGCAGCATGGCGTTACCGCTATGACGGTCTACCTCCAGGCGTGCCGGAGGCGCTGAGCGGAGGCCACGGTATGGACGGGCTCGCAATCTGGGGTGCCGATACCTTCGCCTCCACGCCTGAGGCGCGCGAGCCACAGACTGCGCTCTGCCTCGCCATGGCCCAGATGGTTGCCGATTTCGTCATCTTCGGAACGCCACGTCCGGGCGACTCGTCTGTCCTACCGCAATGGGACCGTTACGACAGCACTCGCGAGGCGACGATGATCCTCGACGCGTCGCCCCATTTGGAGGCGGCCCCCGACAGAGTCCTGCAAAGCTCCTGGCCGGAGGGTTCCTGGTCGTCTGGGACGTGGTGGCCGCTCGACGGGATTTGACGGCGCACTCACCTCTTCCAAGGCGTAGACCAGCTTCGCTGCGGCCGGGATCGTCCGGACATCGTGCGCCGGGGGGTGACTTCAGCTTGGAGCGAGGTAACGAGGACAGCTGCGAACCCTGCGCTCATAACTGCCTGCCCGAGGAAGAGAAGATGGATGAACCCGAGCACGGTCAATGCCGCCACGGCGGCACCGGTCAACCAACCCAAAGCACCTAACCAGCCCAACCAGACTATGACCTGCCGGCTCTTCGAGCTTAAGGCGAACGCCAGCCCGGCGACGAGCGGGAGTTCCGCGCAGAACAGCCCGATCGCTGCGCCGAGATGCACGTCCGCTAACGTCCGGTCGATCTTGTAAGGGTAGGTGGAGACAAGGACGACGCCGAGCATCAAGGCGACGACCTCGAACCCGAGAGCGGCGCGCCCCAGGCCATCCGTGTAGCGCAGAGCGCGGCCGGCGAGGAACAGAAAGCTGGCGGACCCTACGAATGCGAGCGTGTACGGAATGACGGTTGCGCCGTGCACCCCATAGTTGCTGACGCCTCCCTCATTAGCGGCGAACGCGAACCTGGGCGTCACCAGCACGCACAAGGCGAGAAAACCTCCCAGCGTAAGTTGGCTCACCACGGCAAAGCGCAACGACCTACTCATCGAGGAACCAGACATTTGCGATTCGATTCTGTGGTTGACGACAACTAAAATATGCGTGGGACCGACAGGGGCTAAATCAGGCAGCAACACGCCGATCTTGACAGAAGTCTCGCTCGCCGCTAAGAGTACCGGGGCGAGATGCGACTCTACGCCCAACATCTGCCTTCGCTGGACAGTAGCCCCGACAGTAGCCCCTACCCGCACGTGAGCTCACTGTGAAGCCCGTGGTCGGACTCAGCGCCTACAGGGAGCCGGCACAGTGGGGTGACCGCAAAGACGACGCCGACCTTCTCCCCTGTCTCTACGTCGACGCAGTCGCGCTCGCTGGAGGAGCACCGCTCCTGCTTCCCGCCATAACGGGCGTGCACGAGGTCCTAGCTGCGCGAATAGACGCACTGGTGCTCACCGGAGGCCCCGACGTCGATGCCGCCCTCTATGACGCTACTCCTCATCAACTAAGCGACAAACCACGCCGGCAACGCGACGTGGCCGAAGCCGCCTACCTGTCGGTTGCCCTTGAACGAGGCATCCCAATTCTCGGCATCTGCAGGGGAATGCAGATGCTCAACGTGCTACACGGAGGCTCGCTCATCCAATACCTCCCAGACGTCGCAACCGCAGACGCTCACTCGCCAGACGGTGCGGACTACGTGCGCCATGCTGTCAACCTGGAAGCCCGCAGTCGTCTGGCGGCCATCTCAGGCTCTACCAGATTGACCGTTGACAGCCACCACCATCAGGCCGCTGATCGCATAGGAACCGGCCTGGTGGCCACCGCATGGGCAGACGACGGCATAGTCGAAGCGATCGAAGATCCGAGCCGGGCCTTCCTCCTCGGCGTGCAATGGCACCCCGAGGCGGGAACCGACCTGAGAGTCTTCGAAGCACTCGTCGCCGCGTGTGCAACGACCCTGGCGTGACCCTCGCGTATCGACGCGGGGCCGTCATGCGAGCGAGGCTCGGAGGGTGATCTCCGGCACCCCAGCCAGGGCCCTGCTGATCGGGCATCCGACCTTGGCTGCGTTGGCGTGCTCCACAAATGTGCTCTCTTCCATCCCGGAGACTATCCCGACGGTGACCAGCGTCCTGGCCCGGGCAACTCAGATCTGCTCGAGGTCCACCAGATACGGGTGCTTGCCGCTCGCGCTCAAAGTCAGTTCGTGCGTCGCACGGGTCATGCCGACGTAAATGAGCGAGCGGCTGACCCTCGACTCCGCCGGGGGTTTGTCGTCGAGGAAACCGCAAAGGATGACGTGGCGGAACTCGAGGCCTTTTGCCGAGTGGATTGTCGATAGGACGATCTTCGAGGGGTCGTCGCCGATCCGGCTTCTAGCTTGCCGATCGGCTGGATCGGTCGCCCAGAACAACGCCAGCCGCTCTTTGACAAAGAAGTCTCGGATCGAGTCTGGCCACTTGAAACCGGCGACGAAAGTCCCTCCATAGAGGATAGCGATCTCGTTCGGGGGTACGCCTCGATCGAGAAGTTTGCGGCAGTGCCCGGCGATGTTGACCACCTCCTCCTGAGGGCTGCCCGATGTCAGCAGCAGCGGGATAGGCCCGCTTCGCTCGCTGAAGAGCGGGACTGTGATCGCTTTTTCGTCCTCGGGATCGGGATCCGAGGTGATCTGGTAGTCGCCGCCGCCAGTCACGAAGCGGTGCGCGTACTCGAGTATCTCGCGGGTGTTACGGTAGCTCTGGTTGAGCCAGCGGGTACGCCCGACGGCATCTATGCCTGCGGCCCTCCAGGTGAACCGGGTTCGAAAAATGTTCTGTACGGGGTCGGCGACAGCCAGCAACGAATCGGAGCCGTCGACGAGCAGCCGCACGGCGAAGCGCAGTGCCGGGTTTGGAAAGTCTTGCGCCTCGTCGATAAGGACATGATGGAAGCGGCCCACCGACTCCGGATGAGAGTCCAGCGCCTGCAGGGCCTGCTCCGCCTGCTCGACGCGGTCGCCGTCTCGGTAGTCGGTCGAGATGCCGGCCCCGCGGCGAGCCTCGTCCATGAGAGAGTCCAAAGTTTTGACAGTTACATTCCGCCACGGCTTCAGTTGTTGCCTGAGCCGTCCGGCGAGGCTGTTCGTGTAGCAGGTGACCAGTACGCCGTGGTGGGGGAAAATCTCCGCCATCAACCGAGCCCTGTAGGTGAGCACAAGGGTCTTCCCGCTGCCTGCCGCACCCCGGATCACCCTATGGCCCACTCCGAGGCTCTTGGCGAGGGCCTCCTGGCGACGGTCGAGGACCCGCAACTCGTCATCGGCGTGCTCACGCGCAACGGTGGGGAACGGCAGCTGCGGCGTGCCGATGACGGTGTCAGGATGAATCAGCGCCCGGTACACTTTCTCGGCTTCATCCGACAGAGGGTCACGTGGTAGGGCACCTACCAGCCGGCTGATCCGCGACCTGAACCTGCCCTCTCCTGCTGCTCCCGCCTCGACATCGCCCCGGAACAGGCAGCTCTCTCGGGGCAACACGTCTCCGAGCTCCCGTGTGAGCGACGCTTCATAGGACACGTAAGGAAGGACAGCGCCCGCAGCTATGGGCAGCCGTTCTTCCGGCGGTAGCCGCGACTCGTCGGCTACCGCGGACACCAAATGCCGGGCAAACTCGCGAGCCCGCGAGAGAGGGTTACGAGTGGATCCGGCGTGCGCCCCGGAACCGACGACGAGCGACTCTCCCTCAGCGCCCTGCAGCGCGAGCGCTCGCGTCTCCAACACCTCGAGGACGACGATCCCGATGCTTGGCATCAAGATCACGAGATCCGGCCGCTCCCCCTCGACATCGAACATCGGCTCGTACCACACGGTGACATCGTCGTCGAGCCCGTCCCGCAGTGCACCGGCAAACCTTGCCACCCCGGGCGGCACGTCGCGCCTGGAGCGCAGGTTCTCCGGTATCAGGTAGGCCATATCAGGATCGGCCGGTAATCAGTTTCAGCACCGCTCGCAGTCCCTCTCGGTCAACGTGATATTCCTGCGCTTCCGAAAGAAGTACGGCTGGTGCGCACAGTTCCTTGTGGCGAATGGAAAGCTGGTCTGCTTGGTATTCCGCTTCTGCGTGTATCGTCTGGTTCCATGTGCCGAGAGCGCCTGCAGCGAGCTCCGCTGCCGCCTTAGGGGTTGTTGACAAAAAACAGCTCGGCCCGTCGGCCGAACCCTGCACTGCGAGCGCCCGCAGCAGAGCCTGATGGACGGCTACGCCACCGAAAGAGTCGACGGTAGTCCCTTCCGCAGTGGGCCGGACCGGTGAGACCAGCCTCGGAGCCCACCTCCTCCGCAACCCCTCCAGCCATTCCCCTGCCCGCCGATCAGATCCGGCCGGAACCTCGGTCGAGGTCAGAATTTCGCGTGCCGCCTCCCATGTCTTGCGGGAGACGTCGATGGACGGGCCGCGCCAGCTCGGGGCCTTGCCTTCCTCCGCCGGCACTACCGTGACCGTCCCCGCCGCCCGGTCGATCGAAACGGGAAGCCACGGCTTTGCTCCGAGTACAACTGGCCTAGGGCGCGGCTGCCCCGCGTCGTCGGCGACCTGGTTCCAGTCGAGTGAACCGAGCCTCGTACCGGCGCGATCGACGACCAGAGCGCCCGAGGTACCATCGAAAGTGGCGAGCAGTCGGACGAAACTGGCTCCCCCAAACCGGGCGTGCGCTTCGGGCCCGGCGACCAGGTATCCCCCTGCGACGACGAGCCATCCGGCGCCGATCAGGTGGTCGATCGTCTGCTCGATGTCGTCTTCGATGCGACGGAAGGTCGGGCTCCAACAAAGGAACTCCCGGACGTCGGCCCTCTTGAGCGTGGTCTGTTCGAAGATCAGTGACAGCAGTTGTTGACCAATGACGAGCCGCGCTCCTCGCCCCGGAGCGACGTCGTCCAGATCCCCTCGCCGGGCTCGCGCCACGACGGCAAGGGCGAGCAGAATAGAGTCAGGGTCGCCAACGGTCACAAGCATGCGGCGGTTGCCTGTTCGCCTGCCTGCGCGGCCGAGCCTCTGCAAGTAGCTTGCGGGCCCGGAGGGCGCGCCGTCGTTGACGGCCAGGTCGATGTCGCCGATGTCGACGCCCATCTCGAGGCTGGCAGTGGCGACCACGCAACCCGACGATCCATCCTTCAGCGCTCGGACAGCGCCAGCCCTCCCCTCAGCTGAGATGGAGGAGTGATGGACGGCTACGCCGAGATGGTGCGCCAACTCTTCAGCGCGACGTCGTGAGGGAGCGAAGACGATGGCCTTCTGCGAACTCGTCACTTCTTTTACCAAAGACACTGCCTCGTCGAGGGACTCGTAAGTCGCAAACGACAGCTCCTCGCCCTTCATCGCCTTGAACGCCTTGACGATGTGCGACTCTCGCAGGGAGCTTCCTGACAGCCATTCGAGGACCGCGGCGGGATCACCCACAGTCGCCGAGAGCCCGATGCGTTGAATGTCGGCATTGGCGCGCTGATCGAGTCGCTCCATCAGAGACACAAGCTGCGCTCCTCTCGGCGTGCCGGCGAAGCTGTGCACCTCGTCGACGATCACTGCCCGGATCCCGGCGAAAAGGGCGCCCCCGTCGCCACCCGGCCGGCCCAGCAGCTGCTCCAGGCTCTCGGGTGTCGTGAGCAGGATGTCGGCTGGGTGCTCGCGAAACTCGCGGCGCTGCTCCTGCCCGACGTCTCCGTGCCAGGCGAAGACCGTCGCTCCGGTTAGGGAGGCGGCGTTCCGGTAGCGGATGAGCTGGTCGTCGAGCAGGGCCTTGAGCGGGCTGATCATGACGACCGAGGGCGGCGCCCAAGCACCGAAGCGGAGCAGATCGAGCACGGGGAGCAGAGCCGACTCGGTCTTGCCGCCGGCGGTGGGCGCGACGACCAATACGTTGTCCCCGTCGAGGACGTGGGGGAAAGTCAGCGCCTGAACCTCTGTCGGAGCCGGCCATCCCCATTTGTCCCTTACTGCCGCGACCAACTCCGCCGACAGTCCTGCCCACGTGCCGTCAGACTCACCCTCCACCGGCGCGGCTTGTTCTGTGGAGGACAAAGACGGCCTTTGTTGGCCTACATGCGGGCGCCCCGACTCACGCTGCGGGGTTGGCACGACAGGGATGATCTGCCGGTCTCGCAGATGGAAGGGCTCCACCTGCCGGCGGGCCCTGCGGCTCTCCCCGACGACGCGCAGAAGCTCGTCTATGGATAACTCGCGAGTTGCGGCGCTTGCTGTACGAAAGTCGAGCAGGAGCTTCCCTTTGCGGAATTCTCCGTTTCCCTTGTCGCCGAGGCGCTGGAATCGCCGGCGCGGGCCGAGCGCTATCTCCCACGGCCCCATCACCAGCCACCGGGCCTGTGGCACGTCGTGGATGAGAAGGTAACCGAGACCCTCCTCCCACATCAGCGCCTTGAACGCCGTTTCATCGAGGATAAACAGCTCCGGCTCGGGAACCTCGGGCCAGACCTCGCGGTAGTCGCGGGTGTAGCCGGAACGCTTCTCTTTCACGTCGACCCGCACCCGCTCTCCCTCGAAGCGGAACTCGAAGTCGAGCACGTCCATCTCGGATGTGAAGTCGGCGAGGTGCGACACGAGAGGGTGCGCCGATAGCGCCGCTTTTACTTTCGCCTCGGACGCGCGAGCTGCGGCCAGGTCACGGTTCCAATCGCCAGCCTCCCGCGCTCGTGCCATCAGACGAGATTAGGGCGGGGGGCCGGGGGACCTGCGGTTTCGTCGTCTTTCGCGAACCCCTCGACGACCCTCTTCAGCAGGGCGGCACTATCCACTTTCATGGTCTTTTCATACCATGTCGAGCCTAGCGGACAGCGTCTCCGTCCACCGCCCGAGCCAGCCAGGAAACGATTGATACTTTATACAGTCATAGCCGGCATAAAGTATCAATCGTTTGCAAGACACGCCTCGGTCATAGAGAACGAGCTCACTGGTCGACCGTCGACGAGGACCCCAGACCAAATATTCGTCACGCCCGCCGCGTCACGCTCAAGCGGGAGCAACACGTCCACCGCATGGCGCTTGGACTACCTTCGTGAGTTCCTTGGCTCTTGGCGATGGCTAGAAAGGAGGTGTATCGGCGCTGCCGCCCTCCGTGGCGAGGCCAGACTGGAGACCCATCGTCATGAGTGGTACTAGCAGCATCACTTGTCGTTTGAGCTGGACGAGGTGGTCGCCTTGTGGATCGCGCTGGTGCCCGAGTAGCGCCTGCTGGAAAATGCCGTCGAGTATGGCGTAGGCCTCCGGCTTGCCAACGACGAGTTGGGCTCCAGCGAGTTCGCCATATCGGGCCATAACTCGCCAGACCATCTCGGCGAGGGATTCGTCGATGTGGCTCACTGCATCGGCCAGACCTGGTTCAAACATGCTCTGAGAGCGCAGGTCGTACCACAGCCGGTGCATCGGCGCTTCGTCCTCGATCGTCTCACCTAGTTTGTCGACGAAGGCACGGAGCAGTTCTTCAGCGGCAAACGACTCGTCGATTACGCTGTCGTAGCGGGTGATGCAGGTGGCCTTGTAGTGCTGCACACAGTAGACGATGAGATCGAGCTTGTCGGCGAAGTAGTAATGCACCACTCCATGAGTGAACTCCGAGTGATTGGCCATTTCACGTAGCGAGAACTTCGCGTAGCCGAGCTCTCCGAGCGTCCGAAGTGCGGACTCGGCGAGCGCACGGCGCCGCGCATCATGTTTGTCGACCGGGTTACGTCGCTCTCGGGTCGTGATTGCCATCAAGTCTCCTCGAAGTGTATCGCCAACAAGCCTATCCGCCCCCTGGCGCACCACCGAAGACATGCTTGACAAGTGACCAAGAAAATCTTGACACTCGCCAAGCTTCAATGCAGAATATCTACTACCACGTCGCCGCGAAGGAGCCTCAACATGATCACGACAGACCTGTCAGGTCGTATCGCCCTTGTCACGGGGGGTGCCCAAGGATTGGGAGAGGCTACGGCACACGCCCTGGCCGCCGCCGGAGCGAACGTTGCCGTGGCCGACTTGCAAGACGACCGCGGCTCGAAGGTCGCTTCGTCGTTGGGTACTGGTCACGCGTTTCTCCACCTCGATGTCACCGACGACGCCTCATGGGAAGCCGCGATCGCCGGGACGATGCAGCAACTCGGGGGCCTCGACGTAGTGGTCAACAACGCCGGGCTGGAGGTCACGGATCTGATCGTCGACCTCGACGCCGCAAAAGCGATGCGAATGATAGAGGTCAACGTCGTCGGGACGGCCCTCGGCATCAAGCACGCCTTTCGCGCTATGCAACCCGGCGGCGCGGCCGGCCGCGGCGGGGTAGTCGTCAACATCGCGTCGGTGGCGGCCACCATCGCTTTTCCGTCTATAGCGATGTACTCCGCGAGCAAGTCGGCTATCGACCGGTTGACCCGCGTCGCGGCGATGGAAAGCGGACAACTCGGCTACGGCGTGCGCGTCAACTGCGTCTATCCCGGCTTGGTAGCAAACGAGATGGGTATAGGCCTTGCCAACGACGTCGCGCGCCTCGGCCTTTTCGCCTCCGTCGAGGAAGCCGTGACCGCCGTCGTCAGCCGGACACCGTCCGGGCGCCTGGCCACAGCCGAGGACATCGCCGACGCCGTCGTCTTCCTCGCTTCGGACCGCTCCAAGTTTGTCAACGGCGCCGGACTGCCAGTAGACGGTGGTATGGGGATGTAAGCCGGTGCTGATCGGTCCCGCTTCGATGACTCGACGCAACGGCCTCATCGGACCTCGTCCTCGTGGCTGCGAGCGAGTCGACCAGATCCTCAAACCCGACGTTAACGCCACCCTGGCCAGGTGACCTGGTCGGGAACCATCGATTGTCCATCGCTGGACCCACATGATAGAGGGAGATCATTGACAATGGAACTTGCCCTGTACCTGCCGAACTTCCGCAATGCAGTCACGGTCCGGGAACTCGACGATCTGACCCGACTCGCCGAGGAGCTCAACTTCGAGTCGATCTGGACCCTTGACCGCATCATCGTGCCCGAGTCGTCCGATCGCGCCGAGATGAAGTACGCGTTCGGGATGATGCATGAACTGCCGAGAGCGCTGCCCGTATCGTCGCGGGGCGAGTTCCTGCAGGGTATGCCGCTCATACCCTGGCTCGCAGCTAAGACCACGAAGGTCCGGATCGGCATGAGCGTCATCGACACCCCGTATCGGGCACCTGGTGTGCTCGCTGCGGAGCTGGCCACGATCGACCATCTTTGCAACGGGCGCCTCAACGTCGCCTTAGGGTCGGGGTGGATGCCAGAAGAGTTCGCCGCCGCAAGCGCCAGTCACATCTTTGCCCGACGACACCACCACGTCCGTGAAACCATCGAGATCCTGCAAGGTATTTGGACAAACGAGGTCTTCGAATACCATGGCGAGTTCGCCGACTTCGAGGCCAGCGGCTTTGGTGCGAAGCCAGTGCAGAAGCCGTATCCCCCGATGTACTTGAGCGGCCTCAAGGATGCCGGGCGAGTCGCCAAACGTATAGCACGGTACGGCATGGCTGGCTGGATAGGCATCCAGGACTCGCCGGACGAGATCGCCCAATGGCGCATCGCAATACAAGACGAGCTTCGCGTCCTCGACACGCCCCGCACGGTCGACGATCTCGATATCTGCAGTATGATCTGGACAGTCATCACCGACCAAGAAGTCGATCAAACGCCGGCCGGCAAGGCGAGCAACCTCCTGGTCGGATCCGAGGTTCAAGTCACCGACATGCTCAAGCGCTACCGGGAGGCAGGCTTGACGAAGCTGCTGGTCTGGCCGCCGTTCGCCGATGTTCCGACGGAGAAGACTATGGACGACATGAAACGACTCAGCCAGGAGATAATGCCTAGGGTCCTTTCCTCGTAGCGGTCGTGGCCGGGAGGCGGATCGCAGCACGAGCTCGCCGACATTGACTGCAGCTGGCCGTTCGATTGCGACGACATTCCCCGGTCGGGAGTCGTAGGATCGCCCATGGCCTCAGATCCCTCACCGAAAACGGCGCACATCGCCTACCTGGACGTCGGCGAACTCCAGGATCGCCTCTCCTCGGGTGCGCTGACCTCCGTAGGCCTGGTCGAGGCCCTCGTCCAGCGCATCGCCGATCTCGACCGGCCAGACTCGCCCACCGCTCTGCGGTCGGTGATCGCCGTATCAGAGCGCGCCCTCGCAGAAGCCGAGGAGTCCGACCGCCGGCGAGCCCTCTCCTCCGACAATCTTGCGCTCGAAGGCATCCCGGTCCTCGTCAAGGACAACATCGAGGTGAACGGCCTCCCCTCCTCCGCAGGATCGACCAGCCTGCTCGAACGCCCGCCCGCATCCGACGCCCCGCTCGTCACACGGCTGCGCCAGGCGGGCGCTGTCATACTCGGCACCACCAACCTGTCCGAGTGGGCCAACATCCGATCTCCACGGTCGACCGGCGGCTGGTCGGCGGTCGGTGGCCTCACCGCAAACCCGTGGGCCCTCGACCGCAACGCCGGCGGTTCCTCATCCGGCTCCGGCGCCGCCCTGGCCGCCGGACTGGCGCCACTCGCTATTGGCACCGAGACTGACGGATCCATTTGCTGTCCCTGCTCGCTCAATGGGGTGGCGGGCATCAAGCCGACGGTTGGCGCCGTGCCGACAGCCGGGGTCGTGCCGATCAGCCCCAGCCAGGACAGCCCCGGGCCCATGGGGAGGACCGCCGCCGACGTGCGCCTCTTACTCGACGTCCTAACCGGGGCAGCGGAGCCTTCCGGGGAACCGCCGCCGCTTTCGTCTATCCGGGTCGTAGTGGCGACGACATGGCGAACGGGGCATCCGACGACCGACTCGCTATTCGAGGAGACCGTGGAGCGGATCCGCTCCCTCGGCCTCCCCACCGTCGACGTCGCCCCCGCCGGCCCGACAGGCGAAGCGAAGAAGGACGAAAGCACTGTTCTGCTGTGCGAGTTGAAGGACGCTCTGGATCTTTACCTCCCCACGCGCGGTCCCGGCGGTCCGCAAACCCTCGCCGAAGTGGTGGCCTACGAGGACGGCCACGCCGACGTCGAGCTGGCCTGGTTCGGCCACGAGCTGTTCGAGCAGGCCCTTGCTCTGGGCGGTCGCGACGGCGAAGCCTACCGAGACGCCCGCCGACGCAACCTGTCCTGGGCGCTCGACACGGTCCTCGAGCCGGCCCTGGCCTGCGCCGACGTCCTCGTGGCTCCTTATATGGGTCCGGCATGGAAGTCGGATCTGCTCCTCGGCGGCCACCCGGCCAGCGCTTCCCCGGCGACCATGGCCCCGGCCGTGGCCGGCTGGCCCATCGCCTGTGTGCCCATGGGATTGGCCGCCGGCCTGCCGGTCGGCCTCACAATCATCGGCCGCCCGGGCTCGGAGCGGACAATACTGGCCGTGGCCGCCGCCGTCGAGGTCCCGAGCCGGCCGACCTGGACTCCTCCGACTCGCTCTTGACCGAGGCCGAGAACACGGCCAGCTGCCTTTACCTCAACTCCTTCGCGGCTTCTTGGATTGGCTCGGCGAACCGCGCGATGGGTATCGCTTCCGGTGTTTCGAAGGAACTCGACCCACGCCGCCTCCTTCACGAGATTGCCATCGATCTAAGTGCCGCCGGCGGTGTCAGGCGGTGGCCAGGAGGTAGGTGCTGTCGACTCCGAGAGCCAAGGCGAGCCGGTGCTGGCGACCATCCGCGGTGAGCAAACCCAA
>JAJZDJ010000089.1 GCA_021828685.1 Actinomycetes bacterium
GAGGTCCTTGTCGAGGAGTTCCAGGTCGAGCAGTTCGACGAGGTCGTCTGTAGTGGTCATCTGTGGGGTCATAACAAGCTCAGCAGTTCACTCTAGCGGTGACACCCCGGTCGCCCGGTTGGCACGCGCCATGATCTCGATGGCGACTGTTCTCGGTATAGCGCGTTCTCCATTGCTAGTCTTAATAATCTAGGGAGCAGTGGGGAAATTCTTATCGTCTCGCAAAGACGGCAACCGGGAACCGCGAGCCGCGTCAGGGAGCTCGGGGCGAGCGGCCGGGCTTACGCCGTCCTTCCGGCCACGCTCCGACCGTTGGGAGCGAAGAGCCCCGGCAAGCCCAGTGCGCCGATGGGCACCGGCGATAGCAGGAGTCGCCGCCGCGCTGGTGATTGCCGCCGGAACGGCGGGATGCGGACCCCCGACGCCACCGGGACGCACCGCTGCGTGGCGCGACGACATCGCCTACCTTGCCCAGAAGTTGCCGCAGGTGCATGTCGGGGGTCTCGACGGCGTGACCCGCTCCCAGTGGAATGCGGCCGCTGACCAGCTTGAGGCGCGAGTACCCCGTCTGAACGACAGCCAGATAATCCAGGGCCTCGAACGCATCATCGCATTGCTCCACGACGACGAAACCTATCTGGACGGCGGTCCCGTCGGTCCGGTTTACCCGATGGCCCTGCAATGGATCGGTAGCGGTCTCTACGTGGTCGGCGCGCCGCCGGGCAACCCCGGCCTGCTCGGCGCCCGGATCATCGCCGTCGGAGGCCACGCCCTCAGTCAGATACTCGCTGCCCTACGCCCCCTTGTCGACTACCAGGACCAAGGAGTACTCGCCGCGGCTGAAGTTAACGACCTGATTCAGGCCAACACCCTGAAGCTACTGGGCTTTGCCTCCTCCACCCTCCGCGCCGACTTCACCGTGCAACTGGTCGGCGCGACAGCGACCACGACGGTGGCCCTCGACTCGCGGACAGCGGATACCCTGCCATGGGCAATCAAGGCGGCACAGGTTAGCGACTTCCGCCACTACTTCCCCCGGCAGTTGGAAACGCTGACAGCTTTAGGCTCCGCGAACCTGTCGCTACCGCCTCTACCGCTCTACGAGCAAAACTTGACCGAGCCGTACTGGATGACGGTGCTCCCTGGCGGCGACGTCTACCTCAAGTACAACGAGTGCCTCGACACGTCTGGATTCGCCAAGGTCGCTGCTAATGCCATCGCAGCGGTGCGCAGCCATCCCGGCTCGGTCCTTATCGTCGACTTGCGCAACAACCCTGGTGGTTACACCGCACCGTTCCAGGCGCTCATCGAGGGGATCCGCGCCGACCCGCAACTCGATCGGCCGGGGCGGGTCATCGCGCTAGTCAACCAGCTCACCTACTCATCCGCCACCCTCGACGCCAACGCCCTCCGCGTAGAGGCGAAAGCGACACTCATCGGCGAAGCCCCCGAGGATCCCATCGACGAGTACGGCAACTCCGGCCACGTTCTCCGATTGCCCTTCAAAGACATCAACGTGAACTACACGACCAAGATCGTCAACCCGTCCAAAGCCGCACTTGCCATCCCTGACATCCCTGTTGCGCCAACCCTGCAAGAGGTAATCGACGGACAGGACCCAGTGCTCCAACTCGCTCTCTCCTATAACCGCCCGAGCGGGTCACAGCCGTGAGCGATGCCCGATATTCGCTGATTCCGCTCGCGACCCCGTGACGTCATTTCGCCGCAACTTGCTGGTGTGGTCCCACGTGCGCTCCCGGATTCGGGTAGTTCATTGTTTCTCCTCCTCGGCGGATTAAGAAGTAGTGTCGAGGGATTGCAGACACCTCAGCGGTTAGGGCACCGCACGACCGCCGTTCGCAGAGCCAGCGGTCATGTCGTCGGGGCTCGGGCGCGCAAGAGGCGGCCGAGTGAGGCCGGAAGGAACCAGTTCCATCGTCCGAGGAGGCTGACGAGAGCCGGAACAAGGAGGCACCGCACGACGAAAGCGTCAACCAGGATGCCGGCGGCGAGGCCCGTGGCGAGGACTTTGAGGAAGGTGAGGGGTGCGGTAGCCATGGACACGAATGCAAAGGTGAGGATGAGCGCCGCGCTGGTGACCAGTCGCCCGGTACGCCCGATGCCGTCGATCACCGCCTTGGAAGTGTCGCCTGTCGAGTCCCAGCTCTCGCGCATGCGGGTGAGGATGAACACCTCGTAGTCGATGGCCAGGCCGAAGAGGAATGCAAAGACTACAATCGGCACCCAGTTGGTGAGCGATCCAGTGGGGGCAAGTCCGAACAGGAGCCGGCTGCCGTAGCCGTCCTGCCACACCAGGACGAGCACGCCGTACGCAGCCCCCAAGCTGGCCAGGTTCAAGATGACGGCCTTCGCCGCGAGGAGCAGACTCCGAAAAGCACGGACGAGCACCATGAAGGTGAGGAGGCTGACCAGGAGCAGAAGCAGCCAGAAGCGGCCGTAGATTGCGTGGTCGAAGTCGATCGTGTCAGGTCCGCTTCCGCTGACGCCGAGCACCGCCGGGTCGCCGACGGCGGCCGCCCGAACCTGGGCGACAACCGCATCCCCGCCGCGCGCGCCGCTCTCGACCCTCGGCAGCACCGTCACGAGCGCAGTACCGCCCCGGGCGTCAGCAGCCCCCGCCGGGGCGATCGCGGTCCAGACCCCCGGCAGGCGTGCAAAACGGTCGGCCACCGCTGCCGCGGCAGGAGAACCGGCTGGCTCGGATACCAGGACTTGCATCGGGTTCAGGATCCCGGCGGGGATACCGCCTGCGCTCAAAGCGGCCAACCCACGACTGGCGGGACCGGACGAGCTGAGCGACGCCGCCACCGGTTGGCCAACCGATAGGCGGGTGGCAGGCAGGATCAGAGCGACCATTGTGAGCCCACCCAGCACCGCCGCAGCCCCTCGGTGCCGGGTGACGAACCGGCCCCATCGCATCCACGGCGGGCTAGCGCTGTCCGGTCTGCGCAGCCGGTGACGGTCGAGGGTCGGGCCGAGGGTGGCCAGGCACACCGGCAGCAGGGTGACGGCTGCAGCCACCGACACGAGTGGGATGAGGACTCCGCCGATACCCATAGAGTGGAGGAAGGGGACCGGCAGGATGATCAGGCTGAGCAGCCCGATGGCCACGGTTAACCCGGAGAACACCACGGAGCGCCCCGCGGTGGCCATGGCGACCACTACCGCTTCTTCGGCGCTTCGCCGCACCGACTCTTCGCGCCAGCGGGTCGTCACGAGCAGGGCATAGTCGATTGCGACGCCCAGGCCGACCAGACCGACGAGGAACTGCACGACGAAGTTGATGGACGTGATCCCGGTCAGGCCGAGGAGCAGGAGGAAGGTGGTGGGGATGGCCGCGGCGGCGATGACAAGCGGCAGCACCGCGAGGAAGCTGGCGAAGACCACGGCAAGGATCACCAGCGCTCCGATACTGCCGAGTAGTGCCTCCACCAAGACGCCGTTGCCGCCGCCCGTGCCTCCTCCGGCCTGGAGGGCGAGGGTGCCGGTAGTCGCCTCGTGCCAACCGGCCGGCAGTACGCGTCGAACCGCCGCGGTCACTACCGGAGTGGGATCGGCTGTGCCAAACCCCTGCGGTGGGCTGAAGACCAGCAGGTAGGTGCTCCGGCCGCCCCTCATGAGCAATAGTGGGTTGTGGCTGGTCGCCCAGCCGACGACCCGGAACCTGCCATCGAGCGACGCTGCACTCGCGGCGTCCCCGACGACCACCGTCGCAGCGGGGCTCGTCACGCTGGTGCCCGCAGGCGCGGTGAGCACGGGGATCACCGGGTCACCGTCGACTCCGTACAGCGAGACGATTCGAGCATCGGCGCGGAAGGCGGCCGCCCCCGGAAGCGAGAAAGTCTTAGCCAGCCGGCTCGTCGTCAACGATGCCGTGGAGCCCCCGGCAACGACGAGGATCAGCCATAACGCCACGACGAGCCGCTTGTGGCGAAGCACGAGCCGGGTTAGCTCAGCCATGTGCAGCCTCACTCTGCGCAGAGGGGCCGTGGTCGGCGAGAACTGCCCGCGCTGCGCGCAGGAACTCCACCATGACCCGGAGGTCCTCGTCCCGGTACTGCGCCAGGAGCCGTCCCATGGCGCGGCCCATCGGAGCGAAGACATCTCTCTCTTGCTGGCGGGTACGCTCCGTCACCTCGACCCACACCTTGCGACGGTCCAAGGCGTCGTGGCGCCGGCGGACTAGGCTGGCCGCCTCCAGACGAGCGAGGGCTATGCTCGTCCCGCCGCTGCTCAGTCCGACGGCCCGCCCTAACTCCGACGCCGTCAACGGCCCCCGGGCAGAGACAACGTCCAGGCAGCGCATGTCGGTGCGGTGGACACCGAACCTCAACGCCGCGCGATGGTCGACGCCGTCGACCTCGGTGGTGAGCAGGCGGAACTCGCGACGCACCTCGTCGACCAAGGTCTGGGAGGGCTGTAATCTTGCCACCAAGATACATTACTCTATAAGTTACTTTCTTAGCAAGGTATAGTGGGACTCACGTGGAGCTTCGTGAACCACCTCACACTTGATACGGGCTCAGACGGGTCGCGGGCTGCCGCAGGCGCTGGCTAGCGGAAATACGACATCTCAAATCCGGGGACAAGACTGTGCCGAGACGGGGTCGCACCGGCTATCCGGGCTGCGTGGCCCCGTTCGCGACGGCGTTCGGGATCGCGTTTGCGGGCGCCGTGCTTGCGGCAGCGTTCCGACCCGGGCTGAGGAATGCCGCGAGGATGCCGGCGGCGGTGACACCCATATTGCAGAGGTGAAACCGGCGACGAAGCTGGCGGGTGAGGCGTAGCCGCCCCCGTGGGCGAACACGGCGGCCAGCACGGCCACGCCCACTACCCCGCCCACCTCCCGGAATGCGCTGTTGGTGCCTGAAGCCACGCCTGCCTCGGCCATAGGTACCGATCCCATGACGGCATTGGCAACAGTGGGGAAGCACAACGATGTGCCCGCACCGGCTACTACGAATGGGGCGACGAGGTCGCCGTAGCCGATATGGGGCGACCCGACCGCTGCAACCCAGACCAGCCCTACTCCCTGCAGGGTTAGACCTCCTGCCATGAATGGTCGGTTGCCGTAGCGGTCGGCAAGCTTGCCGGCGAGCGACGCTATTAACATGGGCGGGGTTGCCCACGCGAGGAGCCCGGGACCGGCGCGCAGCGGAGAGTAGCCGAGGCCAATCTGAAGCAGCTGGGCCATAAGAAATATAGTTCCGAAGAGACCGGCATACATGAAGAAGCTGACGGCGTTGGCGGCGGCGAAACCTCGGCGGGCAAAGAGGGCCACCGGAAGCATCGGATGGAGACTCCGCCGCTCCCAGGCCACGAAGGCGGCGAGTACGGCCGTCCCTGCAGTAATCGACAACACTATGTAAGGCGCAGACCAGCCGAGGGCGTTCGCTCGTACCAACCCGAAGGTGACGCCTAGCAGTCCGACGGCTGCAAGGATCAGGCCTATCGGGTCGAGAGGTGACCGGGGCCCCCTGCTCTCTGCCAGGTGCCGCCATGACAGGGCTATCACTATTGCGCCGACCGGGACGTTGAGCCAGAACATCCAATGCCAGTCCAGTCCGCCGACGACGGCTCCGCCGAGCACCGGGCCGACCCCGACTGCGGTGCCCACGATGCCACCCCAGGAGCCGATGGCGCCGCCACGGCGCTGGGCGGGGAGCGCTTCCACCAGCAACGTCAGACTCAGGGGAGTGGCAATGGCCGCCCCTGCCCCTTGTATCACGCGAGCAGCCACAAGCGCGACTGCGGTACTGCTGAGCGCGGCCAAGCCGGCGAGTGCAATCGTCCAGACCTCGAGGTGACGTCGGGCGGGCGTCGACGCCTGTCCGGCTGCGGTCAGAGCGACAGACATAGGGACTTCCTCCTGGGTGGGGACCCGAGCTTCGGGTCATTCATCCTTACCGACGAAGGAGAACCGACGAGATCGACAAGTTGAGAGTGATTCGGCGGTGGCTCCTATCGGTCTTCGAGCTGGTGCAAACGCCCGGCCAGGAAGGTACGCTCGGTTTCGTTCTCCGAGAGCATGAGCGCCTCTAGGTAGGCGAGGCGTGCCTCGTCCTTACGCCCGAGGCGGGACGAGAAGTCCGCCCGGGAGGACGCCAAGGTACCCGCAGGCGGGTCCGCTGGGGGTCGAGGTCTCCGTGCGCAGCCATCGCTGATACCGCCTCGTCGGGGCGGCCCGATCTTCCTTAGTTGTAGTGGCGGACGGCCGGCCACAACACGGGCCACGGCAAACGTTGGCCTCGACATATCCATACTGGCGCGCCTTGCTCCTGAGGGTCGATCGGCACATGATCGGCGCCGAGGGTCGCAACGAGGGCAACGGAAGACCAGTAGCGGTGCACCAACGAAGGAGGCACGCCGACCGCGATGACCGTTGCACCGGGAGCCGGGTGACCGTAGCCCCACAGCCAGAACGTGTTGTGGCCGCTGATCGCCTGGGGAAGTCCGAGGCCCGGACCGTAGAAGTCGACCGCTCCAGCCTCACTATAATCCGCGGTGAATATGACCGCCGAGCGCTGCTGGTCTGGCGGTATCGAGTGAAACACTTTGGAAATCTCCCCGACAACGTGCGGCCAGCCGAGCATTCCGCCGAGGTCCTTGTTCAGCGAAGTGAACCCGGCGGAGACTGCGACAGTAGCGGGAAGCACCGGGGTGAAAAGAGGGGCGGTGAGTGCCCCGGTCGCGACGATCGAAGCAAGGAGGATCCGGCGGCGACCAGTAGGCCAGGCGGCTTCGATGCTGGCAGCTCCGAGCGCGACCAGCGGCAAGTACCACGAACCGAGGTAGTAGGCCTTTCCGCCCAAAGCGAACAGCACCACGAAACAGATGGCATAACCGTGCGCCAGCCAACGCTGTTCGAGCCATTCCGGTCGGCGTCGCAGGGCGACGAGAGCCGCCACCCACACGACGGTCCCGGCGACGGTCTCGCTGGCCAGCTGAAGCGGCACGAATTGGGGTAGATCGCTCGACGCGTTCTCCACCCGCAGGTTGTGCAAGAACTGCAGCGTGGGCCAGTGGTTGGCGACTTGCCAAGCGATGTTCGGAGCAGCGATTACGCCGGCCAGCACTGCTCCCACGAGCAGCCAGCGGCTGACCAGCAGACGCCGCTGCGGGGTCGTCAGCAACCCGACACCGGCGGCCAGCACCCAAAACAGGATGGCGTCCTTGGTCATCAGTCCCGCACCGACAACTGCGCCGACCGCAACCCACAAGCGGGTGTCACCGGAGCGCACCAGACGAATCACCAACCACGAGGCGAGCGCCCACCAGAAGACGTCGAGGCTGACGGTGCTCAAGAAGTGGCTGGTGGTCAAATACAGGGGAGCGAGCCACGCGACTGCGACGGCGAGACCCTGAGCATGGCTGCCGCCTCCGACATCGGCCGTCATCCACGCTGCGATCACCACGTAGAGGCCCCCTAACAGCGCTGGGATCACCGCCAGGGCGAGCACGCTGTGGCCGAACAGGATCTCTTGGAAGCGGTAGAGCCATGGCACCAGCGGCGGGTTGTCGACGTACCCCCAAGCGAAGTGGCGGCCGCTTGCCAGATAGTAGAACTCATCACGGTGCGCGCCGTAGAAGTTCGCGGTGCACAGCTGGAACGCCACCTTGGCGACCGCCGCTGCGAACACCGACTGCCACGCCAACTTCCGTCGATGCGGCCTGGTCTCCGCCTTGGCCGGCCCGGCTGCGCCCTTGACCGCACCCCAGGTGCCCACGTGCAAACTGTAGCGCCAACCGCCTAGCGCTGGTCGCCTGCCCAGGCCGAGTCGTGCGGTGTTATCCCTGTTGCAAGAGGCCGGCCGCCTTGTTAGCACGTGCCATGATCTCGATAGCGACTCTCCTTGGCATAGCGCGCGACATGACAGTAGAGGCGACATAGTTAAATTTGCCCGGCACCACCACAGGCGTCCGGCCGATAGCAGCAAGCGTCGCTTTTACGACAGCTTCGGGGGCCATTGTGCCCGGCGCCCGTGAAGAAGTGCTCGTGGCATAGCCGGGGGTCGCAACGGCACCGGCGACGCAGGCGATGACCTCCACGCCGGCGGGACGGACCTCGTGCCAGAGTCCCTCTGCAAGTACTCGCAGGTACGATTTCGTTGCCGAGTACGCCACGAGGCCCGGGCTTCCTTGCATGCCTGCCAAGGAGCTCATCAGCACCAAGCCGCCCTTCCCGCGCTCCACCATCCCCGGAAGCAAGGCGCGAGCGACGCGAAGTGCTCCTAAGCAGTTGACGTGCACAGTCTCCTCCAGAGCGTCAAGCGACGTGGAGACAAACGGTCCCGCCGGGCTGGATGCCGCGTTTACTACGACGAAGCCGATGTCGCTACGCGACGCCAGCGAGCTCGGAGTATCGTCCTCCAACCAATCCGGTTCGCGAAGGTCGCCCGCGATTGCGTCGACGCTCACCCCGTGCCGTCTCCTCAGCTGGTCGGCAAAAGCGCCCAGGACGTCCGCCCGGCGAGCGACGAGCACCAGGTCGAGGCCGCTACTGGCCAGTGACTCCGCCCAAGCTGCGCCCAGGCCTTCTGAGCCGCCGACTACGAGCGCCGTCGGCCCGAATCGGTCGCGCATCTCGAGAACCGGCGGTCGATGGAAAGTCGCCCGCCCCCACCTCAAGTTCGCTGCCCCACGATGAAATGCTCTCCCGGCGCCGCGACCGTCCGGGTGAAAGGATGGGCGTGGCGGGTCATGTGGCTTGTGACGACGAGAGGCAGAATCAGCCACGGAAGGTTCAACGCCAGCACCATGGCGAAATGAGGAGTTCGGTAAATGCCGAACCTCTCCTCGGCGAGAATCACTAGCACGTCGGTGGTCATCATCCCGCCCCAGAACACGGCAGGGACCCTGATCCACTCTCTGCCCCGCACGAACGCGTAGATCGCGACCGCGTAGAACGGCCCGAATATTACGGCGTCGATCCAGATCAGCATTTTCCAGAACGGCGGCCGGGCCATCAACAGCGGGTCGTAGTGCTGCCCGTAGGAGTGCACCAGATTGACGAAGAAGCGGGGAGGCCAGATCGGATAACGGAAGTGATACGGGTCAGCGATGGTGAGCTGCTCGATGTCGACGAAGTACGTGATGAAGAACAAGTTGACGCAGAAGAACGCGACGATAACGACGTCGAGAGGACGCTCCCGAAGTCGCAGCGTTCGACGGTCTGCACGAGCGCCTTCCTTGATCGCCATCACATCCTCCACGAACATCTGGTCGTCGGCCGAAGCTTGCGCCTGAATTGAAGCGCGTTTTAGTAACGTAGCAACTCGGACGTGAACCTGGAACCAGCCGTCGCTCCCCTCGAGGGATGGAGTGTCGAGGTGGCGGACCAGGGTCAACCCTTCGACATCGCCGCCTGGCTGCTCGCCTCGATGGGTGCGTCTGTATCTGCCGCCTCAGACCCCGGTCACTCCCCTCGCGGCGTGATCGTGGCGCGAATCGCGCTCGCAGCCGACTCGAAACGAGACGGCTGCGTGGCGCTCCTGACGCCGTCTCCTGTCCGTCTCAGCGACGCCGGCCTTCCCGAGGGCTGCCTTGCCTACGCAACCGGCGTAACCCTCGCTGCCGGAGCGATCGCCGGCTGGCTGACCGGAACCACAGTACCTGTGAGCGAGTTGGCGGTGGCTGTCGAGGTTCGCCTGCCGGACGTGATCGCCGCCTCTTACAGCGCACCCAACCCGTTGCGCCCGCGCCCGCCGCGTCGGGCCCCGGGGGGAGGCTTCTACCATGCCGACCTCGGCGCTAGGGGTGCATCCGACGACTTCGATCGACTTCTCGCTACGTTGGGACCCGATGCGCAGGCGGCTGATATTGCAGCGGCCGCGCAGGAATGGCGTCTGGCGGTGTGCGATTACCGCCGAGCGAGCCACCGATCGGGGCAGGGTCCGCTCACCCCGGGATCGCCGGGCTGGTGCCCGATCCGGTTCGAGATGGTTGCGTCGCAAGATCCGCGAGGCGCCGGCGATCGGGTCGAGGGCCGCCGCTGGAAAGGTCGAGGCGGAGAACTGGACATAGCCGTGCTGGACATGGCGAACATGTGGGCGGGACCTCTTGCCACCCGGGTCTTGCAGCAACTCGGGAGCCGAGTAACGAAAGTCGAGCCCTCGTTTCGCCCTGACGGGACCCGCGCGATGCACGGAGGCGGCATCTACCCCGGCGGCGAGCAGGTGGACCCTGGACACGACTCGGGCATGTGGAACGCGCTCAACTGGACCAAACGCCACGTCGACATCGACCTTCGGATACCGTCGCAGAGGCATCGCTTCGCCGACCTGGCCGGCACTTGCGATGTCGTCGTGGAATCCTTCTCGCCCCGCGCGTCCGCCAACCTGGGTATCCCCGAGATGGTTGGGGACGAGGCGATCCTTGTGTCAATTCCGGCGTTCGGGCCCGGGCCTCAGCGCGATTGGGTCGCCTACGGCACCGCAGTTCACGCCCAGTCCGGGCTAGGCGACGTCACCACCTCCTCCACCCACGCTCCCCCAGTTGCGACCGACGGCTACTTCTCCGAGCCGGCTGTCTCCTACCCGGACCCGGTCGCAGGGTTGACTGCGTCGCTCGGAATCCTGGCGGCGCTCGCCGGTCGCGCCCTCGGAACGCCGGTACGCCGAGTGGAAGTATCCCTGGACGCTGCGATACAGCCGCTGGTCGACAGAACAGAATCCAGGCGCTGCGCCATGACCGGATCCTCATCAGCCGGTCCGCCGTCCTCGTACAGTTTGATCGGTAACGCAGACGACCAGGGAAGGCTGCTATTGGAGTTGGACCGCCAGCTCGGATTGGTGGTACGGCGACCGGTCGGAGGTAAGTTCCTCGACCACCCAGTCGGTCTGTTCGGCGCCCGCCGCTAAAGGCAACGAGAGCTCACCGCCCATGCTCAGCTCAATTCGCCCGCTACGTCACCGCAACTTCGCGCTCTTGTGGTCGGCGGCCCTCGTCTCCAACGTCGGGTCGTGGATGCAAACCGTGGCGGTCGGAGTCCTAGTCACCGCCCGGACAGGCCAGGCGGGCTGGACCGGGCTTGTCGCCGCCGCCGGTTTCCTGCCGATCGGGCTTCTATCGCCGCTCGGCGGCGTGATGGCGGACAGGGTCAACCGGCGCCGATGGCTGTTCGCTACCACGATCGGCGAGACCTTGTTCGCCTGCTGTCTCGCCCTTCTCGCCGCCTTGGGCCGGCCGTCACCCGGCGTCGTGACGCTCCTTGTCCTCGGTGGTGGCGCCATGGGTGCGATCGGCTTTCCCGCCTACCAGGCGATGATGCCCGACCTCGTTCCCGCCGGTGAGCTCGGGGCCGCCATCTCTTTGTCGTCGGCGCAGTTCAACCTCGGCCGCGTGGTCGGCCCCGCGCTGGCCGGCCTCGCCATCGTGGCGGGCGGCTACACGTGGGCGTTCGCTATCAACGCCGCCTCCTTCACCGCTGTACTCTTGGCGCTCGTCGCTCTCCGACTACCGGCGACGTCACCTACGCCAGGCTCCCAGACGTTGCGCCGGCGACTCGCCGACGGTGCTGCCGCCACGCTTCGCAACCCCGGTGCGCGATTCGCTGTCGCGTTGATCTCCGTCGTGGCCGTGACCGCCTCGCCTTTCATCGCCCTGGTTCCGGCCATGGCGATAGACGTATTCCACGCCGGCGCGGGCGGGACCTCCGTGCTCGTCAGTGCTCAAGGTGTCGGAGCAGTGTCAGGCGCGCTCTCGATCACCCCACTGGTCGCCCGGTTCGGCCGTCGGAAGGTTCTGATCGGCGACCTTGTCGTGGTCGTCGCAGGACTGGTCGCGTATGCGGAGGCTCCGTCACTTTGGGCCGGCGCTGCAGCCTTGGTGGTAGTTGGGGCG
>JAJZDJ010000090.1 GCA_021828685.1 Actinomycetes bacterium
TCCCAGTGGGGTCGGGGGCTTGCCACCGAGGCCGCCCGCGCCGTCCTCGACCACGCGTTCCGCGCGCTCGCACTCGACGAGGTCGTCTCCTTCACCGCCGCGGCCAACCTCCGGTCGCAACGCAACATGGAAAAGATCGGCATGCACCACGACCCCAATCGGTGCCGCAGCCGACATGGATGCCCGCCTCGGCGAGTCGGGCAAGTGGGATGAGGTCCTCGAGAAGGTGCTCGCCGAAGCGCTGACGCACAAGCTCGCCCTTGCCCCACGAAAACGACATGCTGGTGGTGACAGCGAGGCCCAGTGCGGCGACACGGCGCACCCGGTCAGGGTCGGCGAAGTAGAAGTTCTGGAGCACCCAGGAGCGCCCGTCGGTGGTGGCGGGACGATGCTTGAGCGCTTCGAGCTGGTCGAGGAGATGATCGCCCTCGGCAGTGCCGGCGGTCACCACGTTCAGGCGGAGATCGTGCTGGTCGCAATGACGGATGGCCGCTTCGATCTTGTCCGGGGAGACGAAGGACCGGCCAGTCGTGGTCTCGCCATAGGGACCCAGATACGGGTCGCGCATCAAGATGAACCCAGGTCCGCACGGGCCGTAGCGTGACACGGTGACCCCGTCGATTCGGAACATCTCGTCGCTGTGGTCGACCAGCGCCTCGGCGCGCGCCAGGCGGGCGACGTAATCGTCGAGGTCGAGTGGGGGTTCGCTCCAGGGAACGCCGAAGGTCTCCGCTTCAGGTGAGCAGAGGACTCGGGTGGTGAGGCGGCCCTCGTTTCGCATCCAGCGGTAGACCTCGATGAGCGAGAACGCCATGAGGTGGCCCTCGTAGATGGTGGTGACCCCTAGCTGGTTGGCGGTCTGCATGGCCCGCTCGGTGCCCGGGACGAGGGCGTCGCCTTGTAGGACGGGCATGCGTCGCAGGAGGTCGTTCATGAACTCGCTGTCGGAGTAGTAGTTAGTCACCGAGCCACGGAGCCGTCCCGTGGGCTCTCCGATCTCGTCCTTCTCGACCCACACGTTCTCGACGCGATCGGGAGTGTCGCGAGTGATGCCCAGGCGCTCCAGGGCCATGCTGTTCATGGCGCAAAGGTTGGGGGTCACCGGCGCCCACGCCTGAATGAAGACCGGGTGGCGTGGTACGGCTCGGTCAAGGGTCGTCCGGTCGGGAAGGGTCCCTTCGGCGAGGTCACGGTACGAGCGTCGGAGAAAGTAGTGCGGCTCACCGACCGGGGTGGTCATGATCCACTCCACGAGCGGCTCGGCGAGCGCGCCGAAGTGCATCAGGTGAGGGTGCGTGTCGATTAGTCCGGGCAGCACCGTCGCGCCGTCGAGATCGACGACCTCGCCACCAGGGCCGACCGATGATCGGACCTCATCCTCACGGCCGACAGCGACGATTCTGCCTCCGTCAAACGCCACGGCGTCTGCGACCGTGTTCTGCGGGTCGCAGGTCACGACGGTGGCGTTCGTCCACACGGTGGCCGTCACAACGAAACCCGTCCCGACGCGTCAGCCACGCAGCGGTGATGGGATGGGCACAACAGCAGAGCGATCATACCGGTATATTTTATCAATACATCATGTCGCTGTCAAGTCGCTCTGTCCCGTACTGCGGCGGGCAGGTATCAGTCAGGTCGGCGTTCGAAGACCGCTGAGCGTGACCGATACCAGCCGCTTCACCGCAGCGCGAGATGCCGAGGTGCTGGCCGCGGCCAGAGCGTTGAGGCAGTAAGCCGACAGTTCTTCGGCAGCGACGTCGCTTCGGATCTCGCCGCCGTCGGCGGCCTCGGCGACCATGTCACGTACAAAATCGCGCAACTGGCGTTCCGGCCCGGCGACGTGCTCTCTGCGATGCAAGAGCGCAGTTATCTCCGTGCCGTGATCTTGATGGGCGATGTCGTAGCAGATTCCTGCATACGCTTCGAGCACAGCGCTCAGCCGTTCGTAGGGCGAGGCAGCAGCGCGGCTGCGCAGCCCGGCGAGATGGTCGAGGTGCCCGGCGACCTGCTGCGTGTGCCAGGCGACGAGGATCGACTCGACATCAGGGAAGTACTTGTAGAGGGTCGCTCGGCCGATCCCACTGTCCTCGGCGATCTGCGACATGGTCACCGCTCGCAGCCCGTGTTGGGCGACCAGGGCGACGGTGTTCTCCAAGATGGCGTCGCGCACCTGGTGGCGGTGCGTCTCGATCGTCTCCGTCCACAGCTTCGGCACGTCACCCAGTATACGTGCAGCAAGCAGATAATACATAGCGACTTGACTAAGACAGTATGTCTCGATAAAATGTGGACCATGGATGATGACCAGACCCCGCCGGAACCAGCGCGTCTCGAACGATTGGTCGGGCAGGCCGACAAGATGGTGGAGGCCGGCCGGCTCAGCGCCGACGAGGCGGGCCGCCTCAAGGCTGCGCCTGACCCGGGACGAGCCGAGGCGGTACTACGAGACGTCCGCGCCCGCCATGCCGGCGAACGGCTCGACGTCGCGGTCGCTGAAGGCGCCATGACGAGAGCTGAAGCGGACGAGGTCCTTGAACGGGTGCGGGGCGGAGAGCACTCTCGCAAGCTCCGTTCCCACCTCGCCCAGTTCCGTCCCCGAATGCGTTCCAAGGACAAGTCCGGTCCGGCGTCGGCTGATCCGGGCGTCGGGGAAGGCCGCCCGGCATGAACCACCAGACAGGCAACGATGCCCACGCCTCGGCCGACGTCGCCGGCACGTCAGCGCCCAACGTGTCGGTGCAAGGACTGACCAAGCGATACGGCGAGGTGACGGCGATCGACGGGGTCTCGTTTTCGCTTCAGCCCGGGACGGTAACCGGGTTCCTCGGTCCCAACGGCGCCGGGAAGTCGACCACGGGTGGGGCCACGGTGCGCAGCGTCAAGCGAGGCCGTGCTGGTAGGCGTAGGTGACGGCCTGGGCGCGGTCACGGGCGTCGATCTTGGCGAACAGGTGGTTGATGTGGCTCTTGACGGTGCCTTCGCTGACCACGAGGCGCTCCGCGATCTCTGAGTTCGAAAGTCCCGTCGCGATGAGGGAGAGCACTTCGGCTTCCCGGGGCGTGAGCCCGTCGGGGAGCCGGGGAGCCGATGGTCGGCTGTGTTCCTGTGACTGTGTCGGTGCCGCGGTGGCGATGGCGTCGACGAGGTGGTGCTGCACGACAGGGTCGATCACTGCATCGTCGGCGAGGACGCGGCGCAAGGCTTGGCGGATCTCTTCCCCGCCGGCGTCCTTGGTGAGATACCCGCGGGCACCGGCGCGAAACGCCTCGATCACCGACTGGTCGTCGGCGTAGGTGGTCAGAACCACGACCTTCGCCCCGGGCTGACGTTCCCGCAGCTGTCGGGTGGCTTCGATTCCGTCGCAGCGGGGCATCCGAAGGTCCATGAGAACGACGTCGGGCTCCAGGTCCACTGCGAGGGCGACTGCCTCGTTGCCGTCGGAGACGGCGCCCACGACCTCGACGCCGTCGAGGAGCCCGAGCACCATGGCAAGACCCTCGCGGACGACTCGCTGGTCGTCTGCGATGAGAACGCGGATCGCTTCGCTCATACCGGCACGTCCAGCTCGACACGAAAGCCGCTTGAGGTCGTCTCGGTGGTGAGGGTGCCGCCGAGCAGCTCGGCGCGTTCACGCATGCCGGTGAGGCCGTAGCCACCATCTCTGGTCGGGGGCGGACGGGTGCCGTTGACCGTGGCGAAGTCCTCGACGACAAGCCGAGTGATGGACGGCTCGTAGGCGAGGTGAAGCTCGACTCGCTCCGGGTGGGCGTGCTTTGCGATGTTGGTGAGGGCCTCTTGAGCCACCCGGTAGAGCGCCAGGCGAGCCTCCGAGGAGATCTCGTGCTCCTCGCCGGAGACGGTCAACGTGCAGGGCACATTCCGGGCCTCTTCGAACTGCGCAGCCAGCCCGGCCAGACGCTCGGGTCCGGGGAGCTCGTCGTCGCGCAGCATCCCGATGGCCCGCCGTGCCTCTTCGAGGCCGGTCTTGGCCAAGTGATGGGCCCGGTCGATGACGTCCGCGAGCCGGGGATCGCCCGGGCGCTCCGCGGCGAGCATCCGGGCACCCTCGAGCTGGAGCATCAGCCCCGACAGGGAGTGAGCGAGCACGTCGTGCATCTCCCGGGCGAGCCGCTGGCGCTCCGCTAGCCCGGCGGCGCGTGCCTCGGCAGCCCGGCTGTGTTCCAGCTCGACGAGCAGCTGCTCGGCCTGCTCGTTCGCCTCTCCCAGCCGGTTCGCCAGGAACGCCATCCCGACGAAACCGCCGAGGACGCCGAGCAGTGGGAGGCCGGGACCCCGTCCGCTGATCTCCGCGATCACCGCCAAGACCGCGAAGGCGGCGACCGACAGAGTGACCGCTGCCCGCCTTGGCAGGAGCCGGGCGACGAAGAGCACTCCGACGAGAACACCCACCGCCCCCGGGCCGCTCGGCTGCGCCCACATGAGTGCCACCGAGCCCGCAACAAGGACGGCGGCACAGACGGCGTGGGCGACGCCCGGGCGTCGGAGCGTCCAGCGCGCCCCCGCCAGGCCGACAACGAACCCGGCAAGGCCGACCGACACGGCAAGGCCCCGGCCCGCCAGCGAAGGAGCCGGCCGGGCGTGGAAGCCGGACGCCACGACCAGGACAAGCAGGGCCGGAAGGACCAGGCGGAGCCATCGCCTGATCGCAACCTGCTGCACGCGCGCCTGGCGCAGCCCGGCCAAGGTCGGCATGGTCGCTCGCTCGACGCTCACAGTGGAAACGATACGACCGGCTGGCATCTACCACATCGCCCTCAGGGTGGATAGGCAGCGTCGAGCCCCGTATAACCCTGGGTGGAGTTGGCTCTACCCAGGGTTGGAGCCTGCGTGCCCGACGAAGTTCTACCGCTCGGCCGATGCGTTGTGCGCCCCGAGTGTCGCACGCTTGATAGCACCCAGACGGATAACCCGAGGAGGCGCAGTCATGTTCTCAAACTCCCTTTACCGCAAAGGGCTTCTCAAGATCCCCGTCGGCGTGGCGCTCGTGGTCTACGGGCTCGTCGGCGGGCCCGACAGCCGCGTGTCGCTTGTCGTCGGCGCCGCACTCGTCGTGTGGGGCGCCGTGCGCTTGCGTGGCGGGGTCCGTGACGATACCCGAAAAGGGACCCAGCGGCGATGAGCGCAGTCACGGTCGATCACCTGACCAAACGTTACGGGGACCTCGCGGCGGTCGACGACGTGAGCTTCGAGGTCCCCGACGGCCAAACTCTCGCGGTGCTCGGCCCGAACGGCGCCGGCAAGACGACCACCTTGGAGATGCTCGAAGGCTTCGTCGCTCCGACCGCCGGCACCGTCCGGGTCCTCGGCGCCGACCCCCACCGCGGTGATCGCGCCTGGCGGGCCCGCATCGGGCTCGTGCTCCAGTCGACCAGCCTGGACGCCGAGCTCACCGTGGCCGACACGCTCAAACTGTTCGCCGGGCTCTACCCGGCGTCGCTGCAGCTCAGCGAGGTGCTCGAGCTGGTCGACCTCGCAGACGATGCGCGGACCCGGGTCGGCGTCCTCTCCGGCGGCCAGCGACGCCGGGTCGACCTCGCCATCGGTATCGTCGGTCGACCCGACGTGTTGTTCTTGGACGAGCCGACCACCGGGCTCGACCCCGAGGCGCGCCGGCGGACCTGGGCGGGCGTCGAGAACCTGACCTCGGCAGGAACCACCGTGGTGCTCACTACCCACTACATCGACGAGGCCGACCATCTCGCCGATCGGGTGATCGTGCTCGCCGGCGGCCGCATCGTCGCCGACACCACCCCAGGCGAGCTGCGCAGGAGAGGTGGCCCGAGCACTATCCGCTACCGGCTCCCCGACCACACCACGCCAGCGGACCTGCCCGCCGGGATCGCCCGGCACCTCGAGGCGAAGGGCCGGAGCCTCGTCATCCGTAGCAATGACGTGGCCGCATCCCTGCGTGAACTCACCAGCTGGGCCGACCGCCAGCACCTCGACCTGGCCGGGCTCGAGGTCGGCCCGCCCAGCCTCGAAGACGCATACCTGACCACCATCGGCGAACCACTCACCTCGGAGGTCCACTCCCATGCCTGACACCGCTGCCACCGCGGCGAGTCCCGTCGCTCACGCCGCTACCAACACCGCCGACGTCGGCCCCAGCACCAAGGCAGTCCGGCTCCCCAGCGCGGGCAAGCTCTTGGTCGCCCAGATCCGCTACCAGGTCCGCCTCCTCATCTCCTCGGGCCGGGCGATCGCCGTCGGTGTCGGGCTGCCGGTCATCTTGCTGGTGGCCTCCAAAGGCAAGGACACCCACCCCAACGTCGCCGGCTACGCGGTCTTCGGCCTCACCATCACCGCCTGGAGCACCTACGGCGTGCGCCTCGTCGCCGCCAGAGAAGATGGCGTCCTCAAACGCTGGCGAGCCACTCCGCTGCCGCGGTGGTGCTACTTCCTCGGCCGCATCCTCGCCACCGCGCTGGTCGCCGTTATGGCCGGAGCGGTCACCGTCGCGGCCGCCCTCGTCTTCTACGGAAGCCACTTCGGCGACGGCCCAGACACCCAGCTCACCGTCACCGCAGCCCTCGCCATCGTGGCCGTCCTCCTCCTCGGCGCGTTCGCCTGGGCGGCGACCGCCACCGCGCTCACCAGTGTCATCCCCACCGTCGAAGCCGCCTTCCCGACGCTCATCTTCATCTACTTCCCGGTGATCATCATCTCGGGCGTGCTGTTCACCAACTTGAGCGAGCCACACTGGCTGTCCACGCTCGCCACCTACCTGCCCGCCCAGTCCCTGATCGACGCCGTGACCCGCGCCGTCCGCCACCCCGCGGGCGCCCCGCTTCTCCCGGTACGCGACGTGATCGTCCTGGCCTGCTGGGGCATCGGCGGCATGCTCGGCGCGATCGTCCTCTTCCGTTGGGAGCCACACCGCTCCACCCAGCGGCGAGCAGCTCGAATCCAGCAATGACCCGGCATCTTGAGCGGGACCGGTCCGGCAATCGAAAGAGACCTGTCACCTTTCCCTCTCTCCCCCCATTCGCCTTGGGATCGTCTTTGGTGTCGTCGGCTCAGCGCTCCTGGCAACCGGCTGTGCCCCCGCTGCCCCGGCGACCACAACGAGTGGCCATGGGCTACCAGCGACTCGCGGTGAGCTCGAGTTGAGCGGCACCAAGTGGGTACGCAGGCCCCCATGTGCATGGCCTACGGCGGTCAACTCCGCCACGATCCCCGAATACAACGGGTTCAACAACAGCAACCCGGACACGGCTTCGGCGTACCGGTTGCTGTTCTTCACCGTACAAAGCGGACTGCGCATCACCCTATCCGGGCAGTTCCCAGACAGCCGCTACATGACCATCGAGGTCTACGACTCCCAAGGCGAGCCGTTCACCACCAACGGTGTCAGCTCGGCCTTGGCCGACTACCAGGTCGCGCCGGACCCGGGCAGCATCAACCCGTGGCAGCACAAGGCACGGCCGGGCGGCACGTTCACGGTGGCCCTGCGTAGTCATGTGACACCGGGCGAGGTCAATACGCTGCCGCTCTCGCCAGCGGGAACGACTGCCGGGTCCGCCGGCGTCATCTTCTTCCGTGTCTACGCGCCGTCCCACGGGAACCGCTGGGGGGTGCCCGCTCCTCACGTCGCCCTCACACGGAACGGGCTAACCACGCAGCTCCCCGCGTGCCCGGCCAAGGCAATCATGGTCCCAACCGACGCCGGTCAGCTGGCGACGGTCGGCGCCACCCTCCCAACAGACGGCCGGCCGTGGCACCGCCGACGACTGCCTCAACGGCACGCAAGCCGGCCACACCGACCACCCCCAGAGGCGCCTCGCCGAGCCCATGGCTGGCATCAGGGACGGACCTGCGGTACTGGTCGCTGTGCATCGACCAGCTCGCAGGGCACCAGCCTGTCGTCGTCAACCATCTACCCGGCGGGAAGGTCGACCTCGGGTGCCGCTATGACAGCCAAATAGCACTCGACCGGGACGGCTACTACACCATCGTCATCGGCAGCGAATCTCAGCGCAGCGCGATCGAGCGGATCGCTGGCGCGACGTTCCTGCCGTTTTCACTCGACGATCCAGCCCGGCCGTACGTTCTGAGCTTGCGCAATATGCTCCCCAGCCCGTGGTTCGGTGCGGCGAGGCCCGAAAGCTCGAAGGCCTCACCGACGACCGCCCACCGCCACCGCCCGGGGATGCAGATCAGCATCGAGTCTCTGCCCATCCAGCCTGGAGCGTCGGGGGTGACTCCGCCGTCGCCGTATCCAACCGTTCGACGGGGATCGATCGGGCGCCTCGACGAGGAACAAGGAGCGGGAGGTCGACGCCGAGCCTGAGTCGGTGCGCCACTTTCTGTCGAGGCGATCGGGCATCCAAGAATTGCACCTGCTCGCAAACTTGCACTTGGCCCTTGGCGTCACCGGAGGGGGGCAGTAATCTCTACCCGTGGGATACACCGATGCTCCCCAAGGCTGGTGGCAAGCGTTCGTTTCTGGTACACCACCGCGAACGGCTAAGTTGGCCGTGGTGCGAGCTGATGGGTCGCCGCACGTGGCTCCCATATGGATCGAGCTGGACGGGGACGAGGTCGTGTTCATGACCTCCGCCAGCACCGTGAAGGGTAGGGCCATCCTTCGTGATCCGCGGGTATCTCTCTGTTGGGACGACGAGCGGCCCCCGTTCAGCTTCGTCACCGTCACGGGAATGGCAACGACGTCTGTAGACAGTGCTGACCTCCTGTATTGGGGAACGCGCATCGGAGGCCGCTACATGGGTGCCGAGCGAGCCGAGGAGTTCGGGAGACGCAACGCCGTCCCTCCAGAGATGGTCGTGCGAGTAAAGCCATCGCGCATAGTCACCAAGATGAATGTAGCGGATTGAGATCGCGTAATCTGTTTAGCGCGGTGGGCCCACGTTGTCTTGCCGCCGTCGGCAGCGCCCAGATCAACGGCTCGGAGCCCTCAGCCAGTGCGGCGGTTGTCCGGCAAGCTGAGTTGAATACAAAGGCGTCCCAAGTCAGCGGCGGCGCCCAGGGAGCGCCCCGTAGCCCGTTCGGGCGAGGATTGTCTGCAGGGGAGTTCCCTGTATGGGTGCCTGAGCGCCGCTCAGCCACGCCCGAATGCAAACCACACGTTTGGCGAGCCCTGGGCGCGTTTTTCGCGCAGCTCAGAAGCTCAGTTGGGCCACGCCGCGCCAGGTGAGTGGAGGTCACTATCATCCTGAATAGCGATCCGATGTCGCATGCGGAGGCGACTCAGGAGTGGGGGTCTGGCCGCTAAGCCGAGACGGCGGGGTTGCTGACTCGGTCGATCAGGGCGCCAGTAAGCTGCCGTCGCCCTTTGATGTCGAGCTTCCTGAACACCTTGCGTAGGTGGAAATCCACCGTGTGGGGGCTGAGGAACAGCTGGGTAGCAATCTCCCGGTTGGTTTGCCCTTCGCTCGCCAGACGGCCCACAACTGCTTCTTGCGCGGTGAGTTCAACGACGAAGCGGTCCCTGCCTCGCGGCTGCGCACCGCCAGTGGCGAGGAGCTCTCGACTCGCCCTGACCGCCAAGAACGTGGCGCCCATGGCATCGAAGGTCTCGTAGGCGACGCGTAGCTGCTGACGGGCGTCGATCCGCCGATGGCATCGGCGCAGCCATTCCCCATAGACGAGCCGGGTGCGAGCGAGTTCGAGCTTCATTCGAGTCCGCTCCAGTCGTTCGACCGCGGCCCGATAGAACGACTCGGCAACCTCATCCTCGCTCAGCAACGCCTGCGAGCGTGCCTCGACTCCGAGCGCACAATCGGTGCCAGCGAGCCGGGTTCGCTCGCACAACCGGAGCATTGTCTCTCGCGCGAGGTCAGTGGCGCCCGTTCGAGCGGCGGCCTCCACCATCTCGGCGATAGCAACTCCCACGCCTCTCTGGGGGTGCCGTTCGCAGTGCGACAAGCCCACAGCCAGCGCGTCTTCGTAGCGGCCGAGGCAGTTGTACGCTCTAACGGCAGATACTTCCGAGACGCTACGCAACCTGTCGTCTCCTGCCTCGATGGCGTCGCGCAACACAGCATAGACCTGCTCGCATGCCGGCCCCTCCCCCAATTGATAGACCGAAAGCCATTGTCTGCCGCGCTCGAGGGCAACGACAGCCCCTGCGCTGCCGGCGGCGTCGGCGATCAGCAAGGCCTGTTCCATCGTCGCCATCGCCAGGCCGAGATCTCCTGCATAGAACTGACAGTCGGACAAGAATCCCAGAGCGACAGGGAGGGTGGCGAGCGCTCCCGTGTCTCGGGCAAGGCGCACCCAGCGGGAGACGAGGAGGTACATGCTTTCGTCGTCCCAGTCCGCGTAGGCGACCTGGTACGCGACTGCCAGGCCGTCCAGATCGCTCGCTGACGGCGATTCGTCGACGATAGCTCTCTTGGCCTGTTGCAACAGATCAATGCCGCGGGGGAAGCCGTCGATGATGAGGTGCATGTACCCGGTGAGGAGGAGCTCGGTCGTGCTCGGCTTGTGGGAGGGCGACCTTGCAGGCATCGCCTCGAACACCCTCCGCGCGGTGTTGCCTTCAGCCGCCACTGCCATCCAGAGCGCATCGAGATAGGTCTCTCGGGCTAGCGCCGGAAAGAGTCGCTCGAGGCGGCTCGTGGCGGTCATTAGTAGCAGCGCCGCGTCGGTGGTCCGCTCTTGGAACAGAGCGACCTTGGCCTGGATGCGTTCGGCGCGAGCACGTTGCAGGTCGTTGATCCGTCCCGACTCGGCTAGAGCTACGAGGTCGAGCGCGGACTCCGGGGCGCCGGCATCGAATTTCGCTTGTGCCGCCGCAAGCGCCCGTTCGACGCGACGATCCGGGTCGAGCGTGAGGATCGCCGAGCGTTCGAGGAACGCGGCCTCCGCCGCCAGGCCCCCGCGAGTCTTGGCACGTTGGGCAGAGCGCTCGAGTTCAGCGGCGACGGCATCGTCGGGGCCGAGGGCCGCTTCGCCGCGATGCCAGGCCCTCCGGTCAGGGTCGAGGGCGGGATCACTCGCCTCGGCCAAGGCGGCGTGAGCTTCGCGTAGCCAAGTCGGTGAAGCCGCCTTGGAGATTGCGGAGCGGACCAGCGGGTGACGAAAACGCACCATGGTCCCAAGCTCGATCAGTCCTTCGTCCTCGGCAGGGCCGGCTGCGTTTTCGGGAAGGTCGAGCAGCGAGGCCGCCCTAGCGACCACCGCTGCATCGCCGACCGGCTCGGTAGCGGCGAGCAGGAGAAGTCGGCGGGTCTGGGGTGGCAGATGTTCGGCCCGGTCGAGGAAGTTCGCCTCCAACCGACTCGACAGCGGCGCCACGGTCAGCGCGAAGCCCCCGGCAAGGTCAGCGGGCCGCCTCGCTCGCGGCAACTCGAGGAGGGCGAGCGGGTTGCCCTGCGCCTCAGCGACGATGCGGGCTGCCACCTTGTCATCGAGGCGTCCCGGAACCGCCGAGGTCAGCAACTTGCGGGCGTCGACGTCGGAGAGGCCGGCAAGGTCGAGCTTCGGGAGCGAGGCGAACTCGTCTCGCTGGCTCGGCTCTCGGACCCCGAACAACATGGCCACCCGGTCCGCCTGAAGGCGGCGTGCTGCGAGGGCGATCGCCTGGGCTGACGCGTGGTCGAGCCATTGAGCGTCGTCGATCACGCACAGCAACGGCTGCGGATGCCCGGCGTCCGAAAGGAGACTGAGGGTGGCGAGCCCGATAAGGAACCCATCGGGGGCGTGTAGGGATGTCTGTGTAAGAGGGTCCACCACTTGGTCCGGGGGATCTAGGAGTATTTCCCGGGATGAAAGGAGATCCATTGTCTTTAATTACTGATGTTGAGGTTCCGGTGTTATCGGCCG
>JAJZDJ010000091.1 GCA_021828685.1 Actinomycetes bacterium
CCACGCCACGCGGATCCAGGCCAAGGCCAAGAGGGCGCTCAAACCATAACCGAGCCGCACGTCTGCGCCCACACCCTCAGGCTGCCAGATCACTGGCCCGAAGGTGGATGCCGTAACAATGACGGCGGCTCCGGCTGAAGTAGAAGCGCGTTCAGGGCTTCAAAGTGAATGGGTCGGCCGGATCGGCCGGCCCGCCCTGCGCCGCCATACCCGGAAAGCGCCTCGCCGGCGACAGCGTCGAGCTGGCGGACATGGCCCAACGGAACTCCGCAAAACGATGCCGATCGGCGACGGCGCCCGCAGCACACGACCCAACACCTCCACCATGGAGCCGGCCCGTAGCACCTCGCAGTCGTCGATGCCGTCAGAGCTGGCCAGCACCGAGTGGATTACCGTCATCGCCTTGTGCCCCACGTTTGCTCGTCCCGGAGCGTCACCCAATTCGACACAATCCGAGACTTCGCCCAGCTCAAAGCCACCTAGGGCCTGTCCATCCAAGCCATCATCATGCGCTGCAACCAACTCGGCCTTATCGACCCCGCGCGCAAGACCTCGCTGTTCAAACAAATCTCGGCCCGCGGGTGGCGCAAGAACGAACCAGTCAAAGTCCATCATGAGACCCCAGCCCTACTCGCAAAACTCATCGAGGACCGCTTCGACCAAGGCATGTCCGGATACCGACGAGCAGCCGAAACACTCGGGCTACCGGCCCTTGTCCTCGCGACACTGGCCCCCCCAACGCGGAATCCGTCGAGATCCCCATGACCAGGCCCATCACCGTCACCCGCCAAAAATCCAGCACGGCCGGTCATAACCCCAAGTGAAGAAGCCACCCAGCTAGAAGTTAGACCTCAAATCGCGAGCAGCGCCACAGAAGAACTTCGGGTGTTACCGCCCTGCGCTCTGGGAGTGCCCCGCTTGACTGAGCTGCTTCTGCCCGGCCGTTCGGTAGCCCTGGCGTGAACCGAGGTCACTTCCTGGGGGCAGGAACCCTTTGAGCAACTGGTGGCCGAGCGGCTCAGAAGTCCACTACCTCACAGTTTCGATCAGCTGGTCCGGTCTCAAAATCAAGTAGCGAGGCCAAGTCCTGACATCGAGGGGGCGAGGGGGCTCAGCGGCCTCGGGCCCTACTCGGAGCGTCGCTATCGCTCTTCGCTGGTGGTGGGATGCCGTCGAGGACATCACCGGACGTGATCGAGCCGCCGTCGGACGCTACACCAAGCGAAGGAAGTTCAAGGCGGCGTTCGATCAACGTGTCGTAGTTGAACGTTACGATTCTCGCCTGGCGCACATGCCAGACGCTGACGAGATCGAGCAGCCACGACGGCACCTCAGCCACCCGCTCCTCGCACTCGACCAGCACTCGACCAGTACGGCCCGCATAGACTTGTCCAACTCCGAATAGCGCTCTGCGCCTAAGGTTCTCCGCGCTCGACATGTACGGCTGATCCTCGGCAAACCCGCGAGCCACCCCTCGAATCCCCTCTCGCCGAGACGCCTCTCGGACCATCGGGCCTCGGCGAAATCTCGCGGTGCCGCGGTTCCTAAGCGCGCTGTAGCCCGCCGTCCGAGCTGTGCGGTGTCAGGGAATCGGTGTTCGTCGCCCATCTCCTCCGACACCGCAATCGAGAAGCCGGCTCCTAGAACGAACACGTCCCCGCCGGGGCCAGACCAACACGGGTCGATCCCCGCCCGGTCCCACGCTGGCACCCGCGAGCGGACGGCCATGGCTTAAAGTCCGCCAGCTCTCGACTGCCCTCGTTCGGTGATTCGTGGGTTCGTGGTGAATTCGTGCGGGGGTTGTTCGCAACTTGATAGGCCGGTCCCAGGCGACGTTCACGGCACGCCGAGCGTCTGATTGGGTTCTCTCCCGACTTCCCGACCGCTTGGCGGTGACGCAGCACATGTGGGAGCATCTGTGACGGTGAGCCAAGACCAGCGGATCTCGACTCGTTTACGTGCCGGGAGGAAAGCGAGATGGGTGACTGGCAGTATCGCAGCCGCCGTAATTGCCGCGTCCGCCGGAGTAGGTATCGCAGCGGCAGCATCATCGCCGGCGCACCACAAGGAAGCGCCGCTCGAAACGCTTGCCCACTCGACCGCCACGGTGTCCCCGCGGCTGCCGGTAGCGGCGGGTCCAAATCTGTGCGGCCCGTGGTCCGCGGCCAGCGCCGTAGGCATGCGCAAGCTAGTGGCAGCCCACGGGGTGCTCCAAGTGTGCATGAAGGTAGGGTCCGCTTGGGTTCTTATCGCGGACTCACCGTCCCACGTGACCGAGGTGGGAACAGTTCAGTGTGGCACGAACACGAATTGCCTCGACGGTGCGAACCCCCATGACTTGAACGGGTTCACCTGGAGTGACGGCCCTACCGGCCGGCACTTGGGGCTTCTTCAAGTGCGGGGGAACGACCTACTTTTTGCCGACATGCAGGGCGGGGAGTCCTTCAACATATTGACATCCACCTGGGCGCCGCTCTCGCCGCGAAAGACGCCGTGACAGAATCCGGGGACACGCGCCGCGTTTCAGCCGAAACCGCTCGGATGCGCCTCCTTCCCGGCCCAGCCCTGAACACAAGCCGTCCCTAGTCGCCCTGTGGGCCGCAGCAGGGCTGGCGAGCGGGCCACGCTCGGCCGTTGAGGGTGACATCGCGGCGAGTTCGATTTGATGTGGTAACAGTGGCCTTCTCGGCGCTCTACATATTGTGAGGGCAGTGGAGCCGAGCGAAGCGGTCGGAACCGATACCTTCGTTGCCTGGTACCGGTCGGTGGAGCCGCGGCTGAGGTTAGCTCTCATGGCCGCGTACGGCCGAGAGCGCGGCCATGAAGCCACCGCGGAAGCGCTCGCTTGGGCCTGGGAGCACCAGGATCGCCTCGCAGGGCTAGAAAAACCCGTCGCGTACCTGTATCGCGTGGGCCAGTCCCGGACGCGGGTTCGTCGGCTGCGGATCCTTCATGGGCGGCCCGAGTGGCCAGATCCGTGGGTGGAGCCCGCACTCGCCCGGGCCTTGGCGAACCTGACCGCACGCCAGCGGATCGCGGTGGTCCTCGTCCACGGCTACGGGTGGACCTTCATCGAAGTAGCCGAACTCCTCGGTGTCAAAGTCACAACCGTTCAGAACCATCTCAACCGCGGGCTCGCACACCTGCGGTCTTTCATGGAGGTATCACCGGATGACTGATCTACGCGAAGCGATCCGCCGGGCATTCGATCCGACGCCGGCCGTGGGCTTGGAGCAGATCATGGCGGCCTCCCGGCGCAGCCATCGGCGTCACCGCCGAATGGCTACCTTCGCCGCCGGCCTGAGCGCGTTCGTTGCGGTCCTCGCCGTGACAGCCGTCGTCCTCCGCAGCAACCACGTCACCAAAGTGACAACCGGCGCCGCCCCGCAGACCGCGCACGGAGGCACCCAACCAAACCCCACCCCTTCCACCCGCACAGCATCGGTCCAGCTCCCCAGGCCAGGCTCCTTCGACCAGATCACGACTTCCTCCGCCGGCGAGCTTCTGCTCGGCGGAGTAGCAGCGAACACGTCGGGCGGTACCACCTCACCGACCTGCCTGACCGCAACCGTCAACCCGCAGACCCTGGCTGTCTCCCGGCCAGTCTCGACACCTTGCACCGATCCCACCAGTCCAAGTCGCAAAGTAGGCACGGTCACCCGCTACCACAAAGGCGGCCCAACGGGACTAAAGGCCGACATCACGATCGCCACGGTGACCAGCACCGGCCAAGTGACCGAGGGCCCGGTCGTGATGACCTACACAGACTGCTCTGACTGTCGGCCGGTCAGCGTCTACGGAGATGGGCTGGTGTGGATCTACGACAACAGCACTCCCCGCGGCGCAGAAATAGTCGAGGTCTCAGACACAACCGGCGCGCTCATCGCCACCATCTCGATGCCCAAACTGTTCCGTCCGCTCCTAGCCGCGAACCAACAAGGGCTCTACATCGCCAACTCCCTTCAGAGCGGTCAAGCACCCGGCGAGCCGCCTCCGAGCGCACTCTACCGACTAGCCCCCGACGCCAAGGCACCCGCCGTCGTCGTCGCCGACACCTCGCTGCTCGCCTGCTGGCTCACCGCTGACCCCGGTCACCTGTGGATCGGAATGGGAACCCACAAGCACGGATGCGCCCAGCAGACGATCTGGCGGCTCGACGGCGCAAACCCAAAGCCCGCCTTCGAAACCCCCACCCACACCTACCTCCCCCAGCCAGTAGGCAACCTCACAAGCGGGCTTTGGACCGTCATCTGGCCACAGAACACGTCGACCTCCCCCGTCACCGCCACACCCGAACTCGTCCACATCGATCCGAGCACCGGCAAGGTCACCGTGACCGCAACGCTACCAGCCATACAAGTCAACACCTACAGCGACGGCATGCAACCCTCGACCGGGACTCTCCTGCACGGATACCTATACCTGCTCGAGCCACCAGTGAACAAGGCCGGCGGCTACACAACCCTCCTACGAATCGATACCACGCCATCCTGACAGGGATAGACCTACAGCAGCTACTAACACCCCGAGCTGCCAGCCGGCTAGTCCCCCACCGCGGACGAGACGCTTGTGGCGACGACGAGGACCGACGAAAGCAGTGACCGCCAGATCCCAGCAGTAGAAATCGCGTAGCTGTCGGAGCCGACCGAACGCACAGTGTAGGTAGGCAGGCGATCCGGTTACCACGTCAAAGCGGGAACCCGCGTGCACGAGAACGACCTGCCGAAACTGGCGAGTTGCCTTCGCTCCGAGCTTTCCCTTCGACAGGAAAAAGGGCGTCCCTGACACGATCGGGATCAGGGACACGGACTCGACCCGTAGCAGCCAGCACACGGGTTCACCAAGGGCCGCGTCCATCAGCGATCCGCCGGGGTCATCCATCCCAAAGCTCAACCGATAACCCCAAGCTATCTACTGTGCCAATGTTGTGCGACCTTCCGAGGCGCCCCTGCAAAGCGAACAACCCTTGCGGCTGCCGGGAAAGTAATAGGTAGATTCAGATCGGCGAGGGCGCATAGGCGTTGGTCTTGATGAAAGCCGGGCCCCACTTCGGATCCCACATGTAAAAATATAAGTGATTCGCGAAGGCCGTCTGCCGGCCCAACTCCATGTACGGGTGGACCGCCTTCTCCTGCCCCGTCGCCGGCCACGACCGCCACACCGATGCCCTTTCCTGGGCGATCCCGATCAGCATCACCTCCCCGTCGCCGCCTTCCTTGGAGCTCCCAGTTCTTGAACTGCACCACCGGGATCCCGTTCACCTCCCCGAAGCGGTGGATGTCCTTCACGTAGCCGTCGCCGATCTTCCCGAACGCCGCCGAGGAGGGGATCGGGAAATGCAACCCGGATACTACGACAGACCGCAACGGGCCGTTCCTGGCGGTATGAGGCTCGCTCGCTTCGACTACGGGACGGCGATGCCCTCGACGGGAGCATTGAGGTGGATGCCTCCCATAGACCCGTAGAAGCGGGCGTCGCCGAAGCTGAATACACCACCGTCGGCCGCCACCTCCCAGTAGCCGTTCCCGCTCGGAGTGGCTGCCATGGCAACGATCGGCGCGTTCAGCTGCATCCCGGCGGTCGACCCAAACGACGGGGCTCCGCCGAAAGCAGCGACTGCCCCGTTTGCGCTTAAAAGCCAGTAGCCGCCGTACGCGCTGGCCGTAATGCCGATCGTCTTAGTGGCGCCGGCTCCAGAGACGACGCCCACCGAGTTACCGAAATAGCTTGCGTCACCAAAAGAGAACACCCCGCCATCGTGGGCAACCAGCCAATAGCCACGCCCGTCCGGTGTCGTTGCGATGCCATCGACGGGGGCATTGAGGTGGATGCCTCCCATAGACCCGTAGAAGCGGGCGTCGCCGAAGCTGAATACACCACCGTCGGCCGCCACCTCCCAGTAGCCGTTCCCGCTCGGAGTGGCTGCCATGGCAACGATCGGCGCGTTCAGCTGCATCCCGGCGGTCGACCCAAACGACGGGGCTCCGCCGAAAGCAGCGACTGCCCCGTTTGCGCTTAAAAGCCAGTAGCCGCCGTACGCGCTGGCCGTAATGCCGATCGTCTTAGTGGCGCCGGTTCCAGAGACGACGCCCACCGAGTTACCGAAATAGCTTGCGTCACCAAAAGAGAACACCCCGCCATCGTGGGCAACCAGCCAATAGCCCCGGGCCACCAACGACGTCTTCGCCTGGGCGGGCACCACGAATCCTAATCCACACCCCACCATCGCCAACGCAATCAGCACCGGCAGCAACCGTCGGGGTATCACTAGTGACCTCTCCGAAAACCCGACGGGAACAGATCCTCTGACTGTCTATCAACCAGGTCGTCCACCTGGCTCTTAGGCCCGCAGCCCGGCCGGAGAAGACTCACGATTGTGTCTACAACTGGCCGATCGATCGTGGCGTCTGGGCGTGTAGTGAAAATTCGGAGATCGCCGCGAAGCATCGCGACTCCGGGGTCAGTCTGCATCCGAGAGGTGAGATCGATGTCCTCAACTCGGAGGTTGATTCCCTCGGAAGCCCGAATACCGGTGTCGATGAAGAGCCGGAGCAGCGCAGCGTCGCGCATCTGCTCGAAGGAGCTGCCTGTCGTCGATCCCAGTAGCCCCCGAGTCAGCTTCGTGGCATCGGTCGAAAGCCCGGAGCTAATCAAGAAGTCGATCAGCTGGACGAGGCTGTCGCAGTACGTCTCGATAGTCCGCGGCGCCTTGTTGGCGGCACGAAGACTCAGCGTAAAGCTCGCGAGCAAGTCGGTGAGGTCGACTCCCCTGGCACTCCTTGAAGCGGTCTTGCCGACCATGAAGCCCTCCTTCTGGCCGGCCAACTCATGCCGGCGGAGGACCGTTTGATGCCCTCCAGGCGCCCCAAGCTACACCGCGTTATCTACTGTGTCAACGTTGTGCGATCCTCCGAGGCGCCTTAACAAGGCCAAGAACCCTTATGGTTGCTGGGAAAAGTGGAGACGACTGTGAAAATCATGCCAGCCTATGGTTGGTGACGGTGCCCGTCGCACCAGCGGAGCGAACCCAGCTATCCGTTAGGTGCGCTCCTCGAAGCCACCACGTATCCCGTAGCGGCACCCCGAGCGCGCGCAGTTTTTAGTAGCGCCGCTCGTCGGGGAAGTCGTCGGCGCGCCGAAACGGGCCGTGCCACCAGAAGCCGCCGTAACGAGTAGTGACAGACGCCGACGCCTCGTTTACGGTCTAGAGCCGAGGAGGGCATCGCCCAAGTCGCCCAGCGCAGACAGGTCATCCTCGCTGATCGAGCGGCTCTCCATGTTGTCGGCGAAACGGCGGAGCCGTGCCGCCGAGTAGCGCCGGTTCGAGCCATTGAAGGTCGCCGACAGCTCCCCGCCGACCCATCGGCGAAGCTCGTCGGGTGCGCCGAGCAAACCTTCAAGCGCCTCATCGAAGTAGCGGCCCTCAACAAGACGGTACAGGTCCTGCATGTCCGAGCCGACCTTGTGAGGATAGTTTCCGGAACGTCGTCTGGGAAGCGAGACCGTCTTAAGCGCTACCAGCGCTGGCAGCGCTGGCAGCGACGCGACCCGCAGCGACACCTTCGCCACTGTCCGTTGCCCGTCCACGGCGGACAACTCGACCGCCGAGGCGGTCGCCATAGTCCATCGGCGAGCCAGAGCAAAGGCCCGGTCCGAGGGATGCGCCGGCAAGTCGACGCCGTCAGTGGACTCCATCACGTCGATCTCGACCTCGGGATGCTGCAGCTGAACCTTTGCGGCGCTGAGGCGCTCGGCGTGACCAGCGGCGAGCAGCTCTATCAGGCGCGGCTGGTCGTCGCTGACCGTGTCGATATCATTCGTCGCGCGGTGGGTCCGGCCGAGACGGACGTTGACGGCCAACCCGCCGGCGAGCACCCACACCGGCCGACCGGAAGCAAAGCCAAGGTATGCACGAACGCGGCGACGCGACCGGTGGCGTCGTCGGCCAACACCACGACATCACCAGACACGCTCGACCCCCAGGGGAGGCTTCCAGCGCTCGAGGATCTCCCGGCCCCGCGACAGGTCCCGGGCGAGATCCAAGGCCACGACCACCCACGAGGCGGTAGGCCACGGCGTTGACGGGCGCATCACTCGCGCCGTGCACACCAACCGTGCCGGGGAGACGCTCACCGTCGCGCCTCGCTCCTCGCCCGGACCCGGCCGGCCCAAAATCGACACCGCCCGGTCGACGAACATACGCGACGGCACATAGAAGTCGGGCGGATAGTTACTAGCCGCCACTACCGGCATGCCCCAAGCGGCCGCCGCGGCCGTGTCGGTAAGCGCCCAGCCAACCGGCTCCAGCGCCCGATCGCCGGTCTCGCCGCCCTCCCCGAGACCAAGCCGCAACCGGCCGGACCGAGCGGCCTGTCCCAGCGACGGCGCCTCTGCCAGCGAAACGGTCTCATGCCGCCAAGCCCCGGCCAACTCCCAAAACAGATCCGGGCAAAGCGGCTCGTTGCGCGACGTCACCAGCCCCTCGCCCCGAAGACGGTCAAGAGCAGCCGAAACCGTGCTCGGCGCCCGGTTGAGGACACGCGCCAGCTCTCGGACACCCACAATGGCGCGAGGAGCCCCGAGCAAAACAATCGCGGCCTCCTTAGCCACCTCACCCGCCAGGACCCCCGTCGACGGCGAACGGCTCCCGAGCGTCGCGGTCACCGACGAGTCGATACGCAACCCAGGCAGAAAAAGCCGCAAATGACCCTGGCCGTCATAAAAACCGACACCGCAGTCCCGCAAGTCGGCCCTCGCCCCCTCGCTGATCCGCTCGGCAGCAACAAACAACGGCAGCACACTGCTACAAGCGAGGTCGCGCAGCGACGCCACATCGCGAACTCCGACAGAAACTCTCACCACGGCCACGACACACTCGCCGCCCACCTCGAGCGCCACATCAAACATCTCCCCCGTCTCGACGTCCAGTCCCACCCCGACGTCGACCCCAACCTCCACGAACGCCGCCAACACCCGCTCGACAACCGACTCGATCAGCTCACCGCGGCTACGACCCACACCCCAACATACACCGTTCGCTGTTCGTCTACACACGAACACCGAGCAGGATCACCTCCCATCAAGGCCGGCGGCTGGCCGAGATCGGCCGAGATGCCCTAAAGGAGTACATCGGCCGGCACCGAGAAGCGTCCTAACACGGCATCGCTGGACCCCGAAAGCCCGATCCGATACTGCGCCCACGGTCAGTGCGCAGGTGGTCGCTCGAACTCCGACGAAGATCGGGCCGCAGCGCATACGCTCTGCTGGTCGCGAGCAGTATTGCGGGATGGGTCGGCGATCTCGCCGATGAGAACCCCGCTCGGACGAGCGAGTGGAGATAGGTGGCGAGCCTGCGATGATACTTGCCCGCTGTGCCTCGGACGCCCACGGTTAAGGGCGTCACAGACGTTCGTCGAATTCGGTTTCCCACGGCCGCACGTCGAGCTGGATGTGGCGGCGTGGGGAGCGAGGCGACAGGAGGGCCGATGATCGCAGCGAACCAGCCGCGGAGGCGCAGCAGTCGCCTGCGCGGCAAGCATAGTGGCGTCGAGGTCCTAAACGACTTATCAATCATTCGGGGTGCCCTAATGGATTGGCGGGATAGAGATCGTTGAGTTGGTCGATAGCTCCATGGAGACGAATTCCGCGCCGGTCAAAACACAGGGAACCGACCCTCTCCCGGATGTTGCATGACGGTTTCAAATGACGTCCAGCGGGCGACACCAACCAACAGATTCGGGTCCTTCCGGCTCGGCTAAGTACGTGTGGTGTTGCGCTTCCCCTATTCGAACTCCCGACAACTTCGACGTCAGATAAGTCCCTTTCCGATTTAGGCTGAACCCCGTAGGCCTCGGTATCCCGGCCATTGATATAATCTCAGAGATAAGCTAGGGATGAGATTGCACGTATGTCATTACGGCGTGCTATCCTGCAATCCGAGAGTCCCGAAGGAGGATAGATAGCCGAGGAAACTGACCTGCAGTTGAGCGGCACTGCCAAAGGCCTCATGGCCTTTCTGGACTGGTCGAGTCGGAAAGGCGAGCTCAGTCCTAACACCGCGGCGTCGTACAAGACCGCTGTTACGCAAGTCTTTGAAATCGATGGTGACACCTGGGGCTCCACGGCGATCCGAGAGCTGGACGTTGCCCGGCAACTCGATCGTTTCGCTCGACTCCGAGCGAGCAAGTACAACCCGACGAGCCTCCAGACGTATGGGAACCGCTTCAAGGCAGCTATCGCCAACTACACCAAGTACCTTGAGAATCCGGTAGAGTCCCGGGCACCCGGGTCGAGGGTGTCCCGGACGAAGGGTCCCGACAAGCCCGTCAAGAAAGCCAAGCAGACTGGTCGGTCGACCGGTGGCCCAGAGACCGGATCGGCCCCAGACAAGGTCGCGGGACTGAGTTCTGATCTGGTTCAGTATCCATTTCCTCTTCGATCAGGGGTCTTGATCTACCTCTCCCTACCTCGCGACCTCCGTCGCAGTGAGGCCCAGCGCATCGCGGCGTTCGTTGCCAGTCTGGCGATCGATCCCGTGCCGGAACTCGGCGCGGGAAGGTCCGGGGGCACGTGACGGCGCCGGGTTCGGGCACCCCCCAGCCCTGGCTAATCCATTTCTTCCAACGTCACTCCGATAGCGATGCTTCGCAACGGACGCCGACCGTTGAGTATCTCGACTCGGTGCCGATCACCGTCGCTGCGGAGTTCGATGCGATCTTGGCGGCGGTCGCAGCGGCGCCGCCCCCGTCGTTCTCCGGCGGAGGAAAGTGGGAAGCCATGCACGGCGACATGACAGGCATCCACGAGGTCCGCGTCAAATCAGGCGGCGTGAACTACCGGCTCTTCTGTCTGCTGATCCGCACGTCGGAGAAGCTCGAGGGACCGAGTATCGTCTGCCTAGACGGACTCACCAAGCAACCGAGGACGGCCGCACACCCCCGCGAGTACGCCCGGATCAGGCAGTACGTCTCCGAGTTTCGGAAGTACGGAAAGGTGCTTCAGTAACGGATCCCGGCGTGCTCCGATAACGAGGAGTTAGCATGGTCGAGCGCTCGGTCACCTCCTCTTGTGGCATTACTGAGATACGGAGATCAAGGGCGTCTGCGATGGCGACCAGCGTTACCAACGTTGGATTCTTCTGTTGCTGGGAAAACAGTCTCCGCACCGCCGCCGCCGGCATGTTCGCGCGAGCTGCTACGTCCGCCTTGGACAAGCCAAGTTCTTGACGTCTCGCGTCGAGGGAACGCACAACGTGGTCGAACATGGCGATGCGCCGCGATGCCATCTGGTAGGCCTCACCGTACTCCGGCTCAGATCGGAGTCTTGCGAAGCGGTCCTCGGCCGCGGTTCTTGACTTCATAAGGAAAGTGTAACATTTACGACACGCAGTTTCCAGCGCGCCCCGGTGTTGCTTGGCATTGCAGTCCGGCGGTAAGATTTGCCGCCTCGGGGCCTCCGAGAACGGTACGGAACGCCGAGAGCGCAACTAGTCCCCAGTTGGCCGTATTCATCTGGTGAAGTTTCACTCCTGCGAGGACGTAGAGCGCTGCCCACCCCAGGAAGCCGACACCACACGCCCGGCGCGTCGTAGACGGTGGTCCTGGCCCCGTTAGCCACCGAAGCTCCCGACGATCCAAGAGCCGCAAGCCGCAAGCCGCAAGCCGCAAGCCGCAAGCCGCAAGCCGCAAGCCGGGGAACCTATGTCGCTGCCCATGAA
>JAJZDJ010000092.1 GCA_021828685.1 Actinomycetes bacterium
ACATACGGGATCGTGATAACACGAGGTATCGCATCAGGGTTGATCCCACCAGGCAGGGACGTCGTAGTCGCTGGCAGCGACGTAGTGGTTACCGCGACCGTGCCCGAAGCGGCCGAGGTGGATGCGGAAGGCGCGCTGGAGCGGCCCGCGCTCGAACATGCAGCGCACAGCAGCATCGCCGCCCCTAATACGAGAGCTTCCCTTCTCATAGCCTCTCTCGTACTTTCGCGCCTCAGCCGTCAGAGCACAAGGGGAAATTTCATAACGTCCGTGTCGTTCAGGGGCCGGGCGCCGTGAAGTCTTCCCATCGCCGAGGTACAAGCCGGATATCGGACTCGATGCTAAGAGCCGACGCAGCGGTCCGTACGACGGGAAGGTCGTCGCCTTCAGGTAGGACGAGCCAGAGAGCGGCGCCCGGCGCCGAGTAGTGGGCGTAGCAGTCGGCGGCGGTTGGGACGAGGTCGGGGTCGACGCCGACGGAGAACACAACGACCACCTTTTTCCCCAACGTGTCTGTTCCGATAGCAGGCGACGATGTCACTTCGCTCAGATCGAACCACGGGAGCGGTGGCGCAACAGGTGATGCTGTCACCAGTCCGATCATTTGGGGATTCGAGCAAACTACTGAACGCAGCCACCTGCTTCGGGCAAGAGTGTTAGCCGGATGGGGCGGAGCGTAGGAACGTCGAAGGCCACGTACGGCTGCGGCAGCCTCCTCTAGAGCGGAGTCGACGTCCTCGTAAGGGCGCATCTCTATGCGAGCACTGCGGTCGTGGCGACCGACGCCCACTTCTAGGCGATCTCCGACGGTGCGTGCGACTTCGAGCCCGAGGATCTCGCCGCGCAGGACACCATGCTCGTATACCGCTTGAAGGCCGTGGGATTCGAGCAGGGCGACCGTCTCGGGACGGGGGGCGTCATGATCGGGCACTACCGCAGCGGGCGATGCCCGCTCGACCACTCGTCCGTGAACTTGCCAGACGCATACTCCGGTTAGGTACCGGGCCCGCCGAGCGACAATTCCGGCAGCCGACGGGGAACCGTCGACCAAGACATCCAGGGAGCGCACATCGCGACTTACGGATACGAGCAGACCGGACCCGAACCTCGCCGGCTCCCCGTCGTCGATCAGAATCCACGCGTGAGATGCAGACCCTTCGATCATGACAGCCCCTCCCGGGATCGCCCGTGCCGTCGTATTCTCGGCGCGACCTCGACCCCAGCGGTCGCTGACCAGGGTTTTCAACTTCAGCTGTCGGAGATTATCCAGGCGCTCCGGGCCGCCTTGATCGCTCAGCGGACCTGCTCGGACCGGCGAGATGTCGCTCGTGGTCTGCCTACTTTTGTCCCCGTCGCCCGTACCGGCGCTCGAAGCGCTCTACTCGCCCGCCTGTGTCGACGAGCTTCTGCTTGCCCGTGTAGAACGGATGGCACTCGTTGCACAGTTCAGTGTGCAGTTCCGCCTTAGTGGAACGCGTGAGGAACGTGTTTCCGCAGGAACAGGTCACGCTGGCGGTGACGTAGTTGGGATGGACTTCAGTTTTCATTAGTTCTAAACCTCTCTCAGATCGCTGGAGTGGCGCTCTTGGCCACTTCGGCGAGGAACTCGCTGTTCGTCTTGGTCGACTTGAGCCGGTCGAGGAGTAGTTCCATGCCGGCCCCGGGGTTGCCTTCGCCGGACAGGGCATTCAGCACCCGGCGCAACTTCCACACCTGCTGGAGCTGTCCCCGCTCGAAGAGCAACTCCTCGTGGCGTGTAGATGAGGCGTTGACGTCGATTGCAGGATAGATTCGCCGCTCGGCAAGCCGGCGATCGAGGCGAAGCTCCATGTTTCCTGTGCCCTTGAACTCCTCGAAGATGACCTCGTCCATTCTGCTCCCGGTCTCGACAAGCGCGGTAGCGAGGATAGTCAACGATCCCCCCTCCTCGATATTCCGCGCCGCCCCAAAGAACTTCTTCGGCGGGTAGAGGGCAGCCGTGTCGATGCCGCCCGACATGATGCGCCCCGACGGCGGAGCACCCAGGTTGTAAGCCCGGGCGAGCCGGGTGATCCCGTCGAGGATGACGACGACGTCTTTGCCCATCTCCACCATGCGCTTCGCGCGCTCTAGAGCGAGCTCGGCCACTGCGATATGTTCCTCTGCCGGACGGTCGAAGGTCGAGGAGATGACCTCGCCCTTGACTGATCGGACCATGTCGGTGACCTCTTCGGGTCGCTCGTCGACGAGGAGGACCATGAGGTGTACTTCGGGGTTGTTGACCTCGATGCAGTGAGCGATCTGCTTGAGAACGGTCGTCTTGCCCGCCTTGGGCGGCGACACGATCATGCCCCGCTGACCCTTGCCGATGGGTGAGATCAGGTCGACGATCCTGGCCGTGTCGTTGTCCGGATGGGTCGGCAGTTCGAGCTTGAGACGGGCGTCAGGAAAAAGGGGGGTCAGTGCCTCGAAGCGAGGTCGTTCCCTCGCCTGGTCCGGCGTCAGTCCCGAGATGGTGTCGATTCTGAGAAGCGCGGGAAATTTCTCGCTACCTCCGGCTGGACGGGCGGCTCCTTCGACGTGATCGCCTCGACGCAAGGAGAACCGGCGAACCTGGCTGATCGACACGTATATGTCGCCTGGGCCTGAGAGGAAGCCGCTGGTTCGAAGGAACCCGTAGCCTTCGTCGCGTAGATCAAGGTACCCAGAGACCTCGATCGGTTCACCGTTGTAGGGAGCTTCGGAGGCCTGGCCGGCCAGGTCGCGTTCCGGCCTGTCAAAGCGGTCGCGGCCACGGCGGCGTCGGCCTCTGCGGTTCGCCTGGTCTGCGTCGAGCCCTTGGCCGTCGTCTCCTTGGGGGTCGACAGTGTCGTTGGTTCCGTTGCGCGAGGTCTGGCGGCCGAAGTCGCTCCTGGGCTGCGCCATGTTCGGAGGTCGGCCGCCAAACGAGGAAGCACCTTGGCTCGCCGAGCCCACCCCACCCGAGTTCGACGAGCCCCCGGGCGCACCCGGTGCACCCGACGAGCCAGGCGCACCCGACGAACCAGGCGCGCCAGGTCTCCCTGCACCACTCACCCCGTTTGGAACTGATGAAGTCCTGCCCTGAAACCCTCGTGACGTCGGGTCAGGCCGCAAGGGAGCGGTTCCGCTCCGGGCCTCGACGGGAGCTCCGGGGACAGCCCGACCGGCTGCGAGTGGCGATCTCGCACCCATCCCGTCTCTTTGCCCTGCGGGTTCCCTCGAAGTCAAAGGTGGCCTCGGAGCAGCGGAACCCCTGAGCCTGTCGATCGGACGACCTACTTGCTTGACCGCCGTCGTGTTGTCGGTGCCGTCTCGAGCAAGTGCCTCGCCTGAGGCTGAGGCTGAGGCTGAGGCTGAGGCTCCCTCCGCGTCGAAGCCGAGCTGTAGCGGAGCCTGGGACACCTGTTTCTCGATTGAAGCAGCGCTGGTTGTCACTGCGGACACATCCGAGGTTCCAGCGTCGCTCGATTCGGGAGCCGCCTGACGGGTCCGCCCCCTCCTCCTTGGCGCCGGGGAAGCCGGCTCGGTGTCGGTAACCGGTTCGCCAGCAGATGCAGCGACACTTGGATCGGAGCCTCCTGCGCCCGACTTCGCGCCAGCGCCCGACTTCGCGCCAGCGCCCCCTGACGCGCCCGCGCCCCCTGACGCGCGACCGCCCCCGGACGCCCCGTCACCGTCGGCGGAAGGATCAGCTTCGATGCCGGTCGCCCGCAGGATCTGGGTAATTATGTCCGCCTTCTTCGCTCGGCTCGTCGGAGCCACACCGAGGGCTCCTGCGATGGCGACGAGCTCGTCGCGGTCCTTGGCTTGCAATACCGAGCGTTCGAGCTGCGGTTCGCTCATCGACAACCTCGCAGTTACTATCCTCTTTTTTTGAAAAAGTGGAGGGAAGATGGGTCGGGACGGTCAGCCACAGCTTCGATCGCTCTTGCAAGCGGGAAAAGCCGGGCGGGTGCACAAACCGCCTCGAACCGGGGTCCCGGCGCTGCATCGAGTTCGATGAGCGCATCTCGGCGGTGCACCGTCGGTGGTTTCACCATCGACGACTTACTCACTCTAGCAGGTGTGCGAGCGGTTCGAACCGACGGGCGGCCGTCCCGTCAGCTCGCAGTTCAACCATCTTCGACACTTGCCGCGACACTGCCTACAGTTCGAGCTCGTCGCGTACAGCGTCGATGTCGGCCTCCACCGCCCTAGGCACCGCTATCTGACCGATAGCCACGTCAGGATCCTTGAGGCCATGGCCGGTCAGCACACACACCACGGTAGAACCTGCGGGCACCCCCACCTTGATGAGCCCGGCGACCGATGCAGCGGACGCCGGTTCGCAGAAAACCGACTCCTCCTGGGCCAGGTACCGGTACGCCGCAAGTATCTCGTCGTCGGTGACCGAATCAATCCCACCGCCTGACTCGCTTGCTGCCGACGTCGCCCCGTACCACGATGCGGGCTTGCCGATGCGGATCGCCGTGGCGATCGTCTCGGGCGCCTCAATCGGCCTTCCCAACACGAGCGGCGCCGCCCCCGCCGCCTGGAAACCCATCATCCGTGGAAGCCGGGTGAGCATCCCGGCGTCTTGGTATTCCCGGTAGCCTTTCCAGTAGGCGGTGATGTTCCCGGCGTTGCCGACTGGGATGAAGTGATAGTCGGGCGCTTCGCCCAGTACGTCGACTATCTCGAAGGCGCCGGTCTTCTGCCCCTCGATTCGATACGGGTTGATCGAGTTGACGATCGTGACCGGCGCGACGTCACCCAGTTCTCGCACGATATCCAGCGCCACGTCGAAGTTCCCCCTGATCTGAAGCACCCGCGCTCCGTGGATCAACGCCTGCGCGAGCTTGCCGAGCGCTATGTAGCCCTCCGGGATCAAGACGGCGCACGTCAGCCCAGCTCGCGCTGCATACGCCGCCGCTGAAGCGGATGTATTGCCCGTCGAACCGCATACGACGGCCTTGGCACCCTCCTCGACGGCCTTCGAGATCGCTACGGTCATTCCTCGATCCTTGAAGGACCCCGTCGGGTTGGCGCCCTCGAATTTCAAGAAGACATTCGCCCCCGAGCGAGCGGAAAGCCTTGGTGCCGGCAGAAGGGGCGTCGCCCCCTCGTAGAGGGTCACTACCGGTGTGGCATCGCTTACAGGTAAAAAAGGCCTGTACTCGTCGATCAGCCCTCTCCACCCCGGCGCCTTGCCTCCGCCAGGCGACCTCCCAGAGCTGTTCGGCAACGAAGCTCCCGTCACGCGCCGACGACCCTCAATATCCCTCCGACGAGGTGCACGACGTCGAGGTGGCGTAGTTCGCCAAGGCAGGCCTGCACGTCACGTTCGAATGCCGGATGAGTCACGAACACCAACCGGGCACGGCGGTTCGACACCGGTCCGTCGTCGAGGGACTCCTGCTCCATTAACCGGATAGAAACCTGGTGCTCGCCGAGCACGCCCGAGACCGCGTGAAGGACGCCCGGTCTGTCTGCCACCTCCAGTTCAAGATAGTAGGCCGAGCGAAGGTCATCCACCGGCCTTATCGCAGTGCGCCGTAGCGTCACAGTCCTGCCAGCGCCCCCAGCCCGCAGGTTGTGAGCAGCGTCGAGGAGATCGCCTAGGACTGCGCTCGCCGTTGGCATTCCCCCCGCGCCGCGACCCAAGAACATGAGGTCGCCGACAGCGGCACCTTCGACGAACACGGCATTGAAACTGTCACGAACCGAGGCGAGTGGATGGTTGATTGGGAGCATGGCAGGGTGTACCCGCACAGCAACGGTCTCCGGCAAATCGTCCTTGGCCTCGTTGTGTTCAACGATCGCCAAGAGCTTGATCGCATAACCGAGCTTGTGGGCCATAGCAATGTCAGCTTCACTGACACCGGCAATTCCTTCGCGGTACACGTCCCCGGCGACAACGCGTGCGCCGAACGCTACGTTGGCGAGGATAGCCGCCTTGGCCGCTGCGTCGTATCCTTCCACGTCGGCGGTCGGATCACGCTCGGCAAAACCGAGACTCTGCGCCTCCGCGAGTGCGTCGTGATAGCTCGCCCCGTCTTCGGACATCTTCGTCAGGATGAAGTTCGTCGTGCCATTGACAATCCCCATGACACGAGATATTCGCTCCCCCGCCAACGACTCACGAAGCGGACGTATGAGCGGGATCCCGCCCGCCACCGCTGCCTCGAAGAGAAGGTCGACACCGGCCGACTCCGCCGCCTCGAAAAGCTCCGCGCCACAGTTCGCCAACAGTTCCTTGTTGGCGGTCACGACAGGTTTGCCGGACTTGAGCGCTGCGAGGATCAAAGAGCGTGCAGGCTCTATGCCCCCTATTACCTCCACGACCACATCGACAGTCGGATCAGCGACGACAGCCGCCGCGTCCGTCGTCAGCGCTCCCGGAGGAATCGGCACGTCGCGCTCGCGCGACTGGCTGCGCACGGCCACGGACGCCAGCTCTAGTGGTATCCCGGTGCGTATGGCAATCCGCTCTGCGTCCTCGACGAGCAGGCTGACCAGCGCCCCGCCCACGTTCCCGCAGCCGAGGAGGCCCACACGAAGCACGTTTGACATGGCCCCCAGGCTAGTTCCTGGCCGGATTCCCACCATGCCTTACCGGCTCGGGATCGGTCCGGCGTCGGGCATCTCGAGCGCCAGGAGGTCTGCCACGGACTCTCGTCGCACGACCTCGCGGGCGACGCCGTCTCGGACGAAGATCACGGGCGGGCGCGGCACCTTGTTGTAATTGGATGCCATCGAATGTCCGTAGGCTCCCGTGACAGGTGTCACCAACACATCGCCGACAGCCAGATCCTCGGGGAGCTGGGCGTCCCTCACAATCACATCGCCGGACTCGCAGTGCTTACCTACTACCGTCACCCTCTGCGGGCGGCCTGCGGTGACGCAGCGGGCGAGGAACGCCTCGTAGCCGCTGCCGTAGAGCACCGGGCGGGGATTGTCGCTCATCCCACCGTCCACGCTCACGTAGGTGCGGACGCCGGGGATGTCCTTGATCGTGCCGACCGTGTAAGCGGTAAGGCCTGCGGCGGCTACGATCGCACGCCCCGGCTCGGCTGTCAAACGGACAGAGTCAGGGATCCCGGCCAGCGCCCCAGCGCTGCGGACGGCTCGGGCCCACTGCGTGATCGACGGGCTGTCCTCGCCCTCCACATATGCGACTCCGAGGCCGCCCCCCATGCAGATCTCCTTAATGGAGCCCGGGCCACCGAGGCGCGTGTCGAGCATCGTCGTGAGATCCGCGAGGAAGCCCGCCATTACAGCGGTTGCTTTGTCGAAGGAGCTCAGGGAAAAAATTTGCGATCCGATGTGAGCGTGCAACCCGACAAGGTCGAGCGGTGCACCTGAACGGCTCAGTATCGATGCCGCCTCCCGGGCGGCGCCCGATGCGAGTCCGAAGCCGAACTTGGAGTCGTCCTGGCCTGTCATCACGTACTCGTGGGTGTGCGCCTCGATACCTGGGGTGACCCGGATGAGAACCTGCGGGCGCTTCACTGATGCTGAAGCTGAGGCGATCGCTTCGAGACGGTCGATCTCGTCAAAAGAATCGACGATGATCCGCGCCACGCCGACTTCCACGGCTCGGGCTAGTTCGACATAGGACTTGTTGTTGCCGTGCACGACGAGCGAGTTGGCTGGCACGCCCGCCGACAGCGCTACGTGGAGCTCCCCCTCGGTGGAGACATCGAGCATCATCCCCTCCTCGAAAGCGAGTCTCGCCATGGCCTGGCAGAGGAACGCCTTCGACGCGTACGCGACACCTCGTCCCCACGCTTGGACAGTCTCGCGGCAGCGACGCCGAAGTTGCTCCTCGTCGTAGACGAACGCAGGAGTTCCAACGGTGGCAATCAGCTCTTGCAGATCGACGCCGCCAACGATGAGACCGCCCTCAGGGCTCACAACCGCCGTGTCGGGAAGGAGTCGCAGAGGAACGGGGCCGCTCCTCGTATGCGCCGCCTTCTCGGGGTGTGGGTCGGCGAGAAGCCCGGTGGGCATGTCGGTGGCGTCAACAGGACCGACGTCGACAGAGGCTCCGTGAGGGATTACGGCGTCGGGCACCCGGCGATGCTAGATCCGATGGCGGGGAGTCATCACTTCGGAGCTATGCTCTGTACTCCCCGGTGAACGCTTTTCCAAAGCACTCACCGATTAGCGCCCTCGTAGCTCAGGGGATAGAGCACCGGCCTCCGGAGCCGGTGGCGGAGGTTCGAATCCTCCCGGGGGCACCAGCGGGAACGAGGCCCTGACCAGCGCATATGTGCAAGTCAGGGCCTTCTCGCGCTGACCGCCGTCGAACGGCTCTGACACTCGTGTTCCACTCTGGTTTGGAGGACTGTGGGAGGAGACCAGCGCGGGAGAGCAACGGACCGCTTCCCCTCCCCCATCCCTGTCCGCCTCGCCGGGCACACGCTGCTGACAACCCGGTCCGGTATCGCCACGCGATATCGGGATACGATACCTAGATGCTCCGGGAGTTCTTGCGTGGCGCGGCGCAGGTTCACGTGCTTCATCACGCCGCTGAAGGCGATGTGTATGGCGCGTGGATGGCCGGGGAGCTGCGCCGACATGGCTACGAGATCAGCCCGGGCACGCTATATCCAATGCTGCACCGCATGGAGGAGACCGGCCTCCTGGTAAGCCGGGGAGAGGTGGCTGAGGGACGCACTCGTCGCCTCTATGCTGCGACCGACGCCGGCAGATCGCAACTGGCCCTCGTGCGTGCCGCGGTGGCCGAGCTGGCCGACGAGGTTCTGCCCGCCGGCGAACGCCCGAAGCGGCGACGCCGGGAACCAACCCGGGCGGAGGGCGGAAAGGCGTGACCGTCCTGCTGGCGATCCTGGCCGTAGCGCTCGAGAGCGTTTCTTGGCCCAGGGGGGTGCTCCCACCTCGTTGGCGAGTGACAGGTCGTCGGTCGGCCGTGGCAGGGACTGGAGGGTGATGTCGAGCGGACCGCCGTCCTGGCGTAACCGTGATGTCTGGTCGATCTCGTTGTCGGCGTTCTTCGCTGACGCCGGCTACCAGGCGGTGTGGGCCGGGTTCCCGTTGTTCTTGGTGGTGGTGCTGCGCCAGCCGGTGTGGGAGTTCGGTGTGGCCTCTGCGTTGGCCTACGGTGGCGGGTCCTTATTCTCCCTGGCTGGGGCCCGTATCGGTGACCGCATCGGTCACCGTCGCTTGGCGTTGCTCGGCAACTCGGCGATTCCGCTTCTGTCGCTGTCCGCGCTCTCGGTCAGCCCGGTCGCTGCTATCGGGTTGCTGTGCGGTGGATGGTGGGCGCGTAACCTGCGCTCGCCGTCCCGGCGGGTGATGCTGGTCGAAGCGGTACCCCGTGAAGCCGATCGGAGCTCGGCATTCGGGTTCCTGCACGCCTTGGACGTGGGCGGCGGGGCCGTGGCCGGGTTGTACGTGCTGGTCGGGGTGATCGCGGGCGTGTCGTTTCGCTGGCTCTTCCTGGTGACTATGGCACCCTTGGTTGTGTCCACCCTGGCGCTGTCCCGGGCCCGCACGGGCCGGACAGAGGCGCACGACGCAACGTCCGCGCAGGCCTCCACATCCGTCACCAGCGACGATCCGCCGTCGTCGTCGCTGCCCGGCGCCGGTGCGCTGCTCACCGCAGCTGCCCTCTACGGCTTCACGTACTACAGCGTGGGGTTCCCGGTGCTCACCCTCGCACAGCGCGGCCACCACCTCGCCTACGGCATCGGGGCCTTCTTAATCTTCCAAGGCGTGTCAGCGGCCACCGGGTACATGCTCGGCTCGCAGTTCCCAGAAGGCCTCGCCGGGCGCTTCGCCAATCTCGGCGTGCTCGGCTATCTCATCTCCGCGCTCGGCTCGGCCGTGCTCGCCGTCGGCTACGCCGCCAACGCGGGGATCGCGGTGTTGATGATCGGTGTGGCCTTGCTCGGCTTCGCGCTCGGCGTGGTCGAGACCCTGGAGCCGTCGGTCATGTCGGTGCTACGCCCTGGCCGGCAGGCCGGGCGGGGCTTCGGTGCCCTGAGCGCCGCGCGGGGCGTCGGGCTGGTGGTGGCGAACCTGGCTCTCGGGTTCCTTTACGGCCTGGGGCCGGCATGGTCCTACGGGTACGCCGCCACCCTCGCCATTGTGGCCGCCGCGGTCATTCTCTTGGCCGTCCCCGCTGTCCGCGCTGCTCAAGCGGATTGAGCTGGCATGGGCTGGTGGCGCTCCCGCCGGCTCCGAGTATGCAACTCGCGGCGGACCGCAACGTCAAGGCGATGGGCGGGCAGGGGACCGGTGACGACACGGCCACGCCGGGACGCCGAAGGCCAGACCTGCTCGCGCTGCGGCCCTACTTCCGCCAAGTGGCCGGACTCCTAGTGGTCGGCTCGATCGTCCGGAGGCTCATGAATCTCGCCAGCTTGCTGCCACCTGTCATTCTAGAACCGGTCACCCACCCCCGCTGGCCGCGATCGCTCCGGCGCCGGTGCCGGTGCCGGTCGGCCACCCTGCTGCGGATCAGTGAAATTCCCCACTCTTGATCATTGATTTTCCCCATGTGATAGGTGGCTGGCAGGTGATGTGAATGGTCTGCCAAAGAGGTGACCGGCCAGCGCGTCGAGTGGGTCGTGCCTGCCGGCGCTGTCCCGTGAGGGCGGATGAGTGCGCCAGCAGGCACCGTTTCGGTAGGTGTCATCGTTCGGGGTGTCGCCTGGCGTGGCCGCCCGGCCGGTAGAGACATGACGTTTGCCTTTTGCTCAGCCGACCCCTGATCCGTAAAAGCCGGCGGAACCGAAGTCGAAGATACCTCCATCCGCGGCCACGAAACGGTAGCCGTCACCGGAGGGCGTAGACACCATGCCCACCGCAGGCCTGTTCAAGGCGATGTTGCCGGTGGAGCCGTAGAAGGGGGCATCGAAGGAGAAGACACCACCGTCGCCGCCCAGCAGCCAGTAGCCGCCGGTGGCGGGGTCGGCGGCCATGCCAACGATCGGCCCGTCGAGGGCGAAAGTCACTTGACCGTGGTAGACGGCGGTGCCGAACGCGTGCACCCCGCCAGCCGCGTCGGCCAGCCAGTATCCCTGCCCGGCGGGCGCAGCGGCGATGGCCACTATCGGGGCGGACGGATCGGGGATCCCACCAAGGGTTTGAGCGTCACCCCACGCGGCTACCACCCCCGTGGCCGAGGCAATCCAATAGCCGTTACCCGAGGAGGTGTCGGCCACGCCCACCACATCAGGGCGAGGGAACAACGCCGAGCAAGCCCGGCTGACCGGCGACGGGGCTGGCGGGGCCTGGTGGGCGGCGGCAACCTCATTGGAGGGTCCCGACGAGCCGACCGCGTTAGCAGCCTCGACAATGAAAAATAAGTGGTGCCATCCGCCAGGCCGGTGACCGTGCAAGAAGTAGCAGCGGCGCTCGCGTAGACGCAGGCCACGGGAGCGGTCGACTCGGCACCCGCCCTGGTCCCCTCATAACCGTGGTAGCCGGTGACAGCAAACCCCCCGTCCGAAGACGGAACAACCCACGACAAGGTCACCGACGAAACACCGGGGCTAGCCGCCGCGTGCACCCCGATAGTCCCGCCGCGCTCGGTCAGTTTCCCGAGCACCATGTAGAGAGCTTCTCGCCTTCGGTCTTCATAAGGAGAGTCAGCGGAAATGCGACATCGCACATACCCTGCAGAGACCTGCGTGCGAAGACTGTGACCGTAATT
>JAJZDJ010000093.1 GCA_021828685.1 Actinomycetes bacterium
CGCTTCACGAGAACGATAAAACGATGTCCAATGCCCTTTATTCTTCGGGTTGCTCGTGGCCGGCGTAACCAAGTCCGTAACGTCGGGCGGCTACGACGAGTTCGGTCCGCTTCGTGACGCCGAGCTTTGCGCGTAGGTGTTGGAGATGAGTTCGCACCGTGCCAACTGAAACTACGTAGTGCCCAGCAATCTGCTCGTTGCTTTGGGCGGTGCCAACAAGGTTGAGTATCTGGATTTCACGGGGGGTTAATTTGGCGCCGTTGCCGGCGGGAGGCATGACTAGGTCGAGTAGCCGGCGGGTGAGCATCGGGGGGAGGACTGCTGCTCCTCGGTTTACTTCCCGGATGGTGTCGGCTATGTCGGGCCACGGCGTCGATTTGGGCAGGAAGGCGCTGGCCCCGGCGGCGAGGGCGGTGAGTAGGTACTCGTCGAGGGCGAAAGCGGTGAGCACGATCACCCTGGGGCGCCGATCTCGGCCTGCGGAGGCAAGTGAGCGGGTGAGGGTGACGCCGTCGGGTCCGGGCATGCGGATGTCGGCTAGTACGATGTCGGGGTGAACCCGTTCGATTAGGGCGAGCCCGTCGGGGGTGTTCGCCGCCCAGCCGGAGAAGTGAAGGCCGTCGCTGGATTCGCAGAGATCCCCGAGGGCTTCGGCTGCGTCGCTGTCGTCGTCTACGACTACTACGTCGATCATCGTTGTACCTCGGTGCAGTCAGCTGGAACCCTGGCATCGAAAGCGAAACCGCCGGCGTCGGTCGGCCTTGCCCGCAGGCTGCCGCCCACGATTTCGAGGCGGTTAGCAAGGAATTTAAGACCAGTACCGGCCCCGGCGGTGCCGGTACGGCGAGGTCCTGGGTCGTTGACGCTTAAAGTCGCCTCACCAACATCGAAGTGTATGTCGATTGACACGCTCGTGCTGGCGGAGTGGCGCGCTACGTTGGCTACCGCTTCGTCGAGAGCAGAGGCGAGCGCCTGCTCCGCCGCAAAACATAGATGCTCTTTGGCGCCTTCGATCGATAGCGTGACACGAACGCCTGAGGCGGCAAGTGGTGCTATCCACTCCCCGAGAACTGCGCTGAGACTGCCGGTTTGAGCTGCGAGGTTGGTCTGAGCGGCGGAACTGGTGCGCCCGTTACGGTTGCCGTCCCAAGTTGTCACCACTTCTCCTAGTGCTATCAGGCTCTCTTGGACCCTTTCGCGTATACGTGCAAGCAGGACCTCTCGGCGTTGGCCTCCTGCGACGCCGGCGGCCTCCACTTGGCGCAGTGCGGCGGCGAGGGCGTGCCCGATACGGTCGTGAAGCTCTGCCGCTGCTTGCACGCGCGCCTCGGCCGCCTCCCGGCGGTATGTCTCCTCCTGTGCGAGGGCGGCCTGGCGGGCTGTTTCCGCCACAGCGGTACTGCGCTGGCGTGCCAGGCGGATCCCGGCCCCGGCCGCCCACGCTAGGCCGACCAGAGCCGCGTTCGCGAGACCGACGACCGGCCCGCCGCTGGGGTGGCGGACGGCTTCTACGATGGCGACGCCGCCGATCGCCGCGCCGAGCGCCCCAACGCGAACCCAGGAGCGCTCGCAGCGTGCCGCTACCGCGCCTACTATTGCGAGGCCGGCGTAACCCGACGGGCCGGGCGGGTACCCGGTGGCCGCGTAGGCGACGGTGGCAGCCTGTACTATCACGAAACTCGCGGCGGTGTAACGCCACCATCCGAGAATGCCGACCGCCTCGACGACTACCAGGAAGTCCGCCGCGAAGCCGGGGCGAAGCGAGCCCGACCCCGGACGCCACCATGGCGCGGGCCAACCCAATGCCAGTAACGCCACCGCGACGCCGACCGTCGCTGCCACCACGACGGCACGCCCGCTCGAGGAACCAAACGGCCGCCGGCCGGCGATCTGCTGCATAAACGTAATCTTCTCACCTGCCGGCACCCCCACCCGAAAAATCCGCCGAATATCCGCGTTTCGACAGATGCGCACCCGGCCAAGCCCTCCTACCATCACTAAAAGTGAGCATCGAACACCCGTGAGAAAGGAGGAGCAACCATGTGGTGGTGGCCGTGGGGCTAACCGGGAGTCAACTCTCATCATGCCAGACGCCTGTGTAGTTCCATTCCGTGCCTCAGAAGAACAAAGGGCAAGGTATCGGTGCCTCTTCTACAGCACCCGCCAGCTTCTGCAACTATCCCAGAAGGCACACTGTCCTCGTGCTGCTCGTCGAGAACGCCCGGCGGGAGTTTGTCCTGCCCCCCCGGTCGCCCTCTGCTTCCGGGCAGCACCTAGAGAATCCAGTATCCCCGGGGTGGTTTTCGAGTCGTCGTTGACCAGCGAAACCGCCTCTAGCACTTCCATCTCGTCAAAAAGGAGATTCACAATGTCACGACGATCTATCCGTTCCGCCCTTCAAGCTGTTGTAGCGATGGTGGGAACGCTCGGAGTCACTACGCTGTTCCTGGCGTCACCCGCATCCGCGTCGCCAACCAGTGTGACTGTCCATGCGGTGCCTCTTGCAATAGCCACCACCGGTGGACCGCAACCCAACGCGTCTAACACCATCGTGTTCTCTCACCCGGGCGCATATCCGCTCCAACACGGTGATAAATACGTACAATACTCTAATGGTCACGTTGTGCCGCTTTCTGCTACGAAGTGCGGTGGCAACGTGTGCCAGTATGTCAATGGCAATAGCGTCTGCCTCAACTATATCGAGGTGTACACTGCAAACGGGGCAAACGTACCGTATGGAGACTGGATAGCCGAATGGTTAAACGGCCAATTCTGGGATCAAGCGAACTACGGACCGAGTACACCCCTAACGATGCCAGTATATTCTAATGGCAACCAGTACGGAGAAATATGGTACTACCCTGGTTACTACATTAACGGTGACCAATTTCAAGGGGGAATTGAGGGAATAGTGACACCACCAGCCCAGATCATCTACCGAGGTTCCTGTACTCCCTCGTGAAGGTGAAGTTCCCGACGATATCTCGTGTGTCACGGAGGCGGCAACTGCCTGGGCCGACGTCATTCGGCCCAGGCTTTGACCGGCGCGCGCGACATACACTCGCGTTGGCGCAGCGTCTCGCGTGGGAGAAGCGGAAACAATACGGTCCAGGTGAGATTCTTACGGCCCTTAGCCGGACCCGTGGTCCCGTCTCCGAGCTTCTTGCCGCGCCGGGGAGCACGGCCGCCCTGACAGCGCGCCTTCTTTCGGACGGTCCCACCACGAGTGACGCAGAGTTGGCGGTTATTGTTGTTGCAGACTCCTCAGCGCAACAGGTCATCGACACGGCGAAGGATTGGGCTACCGCGGCTTGTCGCCTGGCTACGCCTATGGACCTTCTCTTAGCATTATGTGCGCAAGACAGTCAAGTCGTTAACGCACTGCTGACATCAGTGGGGCTCTCGGCCCTAGATGTTCAGCGGCAAGCACGGGAACGGGCTGGCAGAACCATGCCTGGCACGCTCACGCTTAGTCCTCTCAGGGGCGAATTCATCGAGATCTCCGAGGAAGCCCGCGCCACCTTCCGGTCACGCCAAGAGGCGATAGCGGAAGGAGTCGGCAGCTGTCTCAGGCTAGGTGAAGAGCGAGCGGGTGAGGAGTATGACGCTGTCATGCGATACGTCCGCACGCACGCGCTGCGAGATGCGGAGGCACGGGCTCTCTTGCGATGGCATATGGGCCAAGTGCTTGATGTGTTGCGGCGCCTCAAGGAGATCCGCCCGTCCGGAAAGACGGGCAAGAACGATACGTCTTCCCCGAACGGCTGAGACTTTGAGTCACTAAGAGGTATCGACCGGCACCGGCGGAGGCTCGGAGGTAGCGGGAACAACGGAACGGAAAGTCACGCAAGGGGGGTTCCAGGGACTCGACGAAGGGCCGCCCTCCGTCTCTCCCCGCGTTGTGGCAGGACCCAGGTCTGCCCGCGAGTTATGGGTGCCTCGCCGGACCGATTGGCCGCTCAGCCCGTCCCAATAGCACTCCTGATTGTATATTTCATACACATTTGGTCTTCCAACTAAGGAGACGAGGACGAGTCGGGGTATCAACACCCGCTTGCGGAGTGTTCGCGGCCGGACTTCTCTCACAAGCGGTTGCCACCAGCAATCATCCTGGCAGACGGACTCTTCAGGTCGGAACTGGAGTGTCGCTGTATCCACCGCCCTACGCTCTACTTGGCTTTGGCTCGGCGCCCACAACGACACGGCCTCATTTACTAGCCGCAAGGTATGTAACGACATCCGAGGTCGTTTGACTTGTTGGCGTGCCCTCTTGGCTGACGGGCCCTCCTACGAAGAGCTGCGAGCGCAGCGACCGGCAGTTGGTTAGTCGCACGTTCCGGTGTAAGGGGGTTCCGGCCGGCTTGCTTCTCGCCGTGGTGGTGGGCTCCGTAGCGTCTCGGCCGGTGCCAGAGCGCCCTCGGTGACTGCTTTTCGGGGACGCGGCAGCTGACGGTGCGCCGGCAGGGCGCGGGCGCCTCCCCGACCACGCCTCTGAAGGGCTACTGCACGGAGACCGCTCGGCGTCCACCAGCCCTGGCTGACCGGCCGCATTAATCACATGAAGCAGGAGGTTAACACTACGACGACGGGCTCGTCGCTGGGGTGGCGGACGGCTTCAACGACGACGACACCCCCGATCGCCGTGCCGAGCGGTCCGACGTGAACCCAGGGAGCGCTTACACCGTGCCGCGATAGCGCTTGCGACAGCGAGGCCGGCGTAACCCGACGGGCCAGGCGCATACTCGGCGGCCGCGTAAGCGAAGGCAGCCGCTTGTTTACACGAAACTCGCCGTCGTGCAACGCCGCCGTGCAACGCCGCCATCCGAGGATGCCGACTGCCGGCACTCAACCAAAGAATCCGCGAAATATCCGCGTTTCGACAGATGCGCGTCTGGCCGAGTCCTCGTACCTACCATCACTTAAGGAAAGGAAAGAGAAATGAAGCTGCAAGTTATCGACGGCCATGTGTGTCGAGACGCGAAACACGACCAATTAAGAACCCTATTGCCGCCGTACTCCGTGCGTTCTTCGACGGTAACACGACTTCGACGTCGTTTAGCTATGGCATCACCGGTTCAGGGGCGACTACGGTGGGGCTTCTGGTGCCGTGACCTTCTACGTCTCCTGAGTCGCGTTGTCGAGGGTGATGACGGCGCCGCTGAGGGGCGCGATACGCTCTGCTGGGATGCTCGATCGTCGTTTGGTTCGGAGGAAACTAAGCGGGATTGTGGTAGAAGGCGTCGCTTGTTCGGGGCTGCTTGCGGGTTGCAGCCCGTCCAAGCCGGCTGCCGGTGGCCCGCTGCCCAATCCGACTTCGGTATCGCAGGTCGAGATCGCCGATCTGAGGCTGGCGAGCGGGCCGTTTAAGGCGCCCCCGGTGATGACGACGCCGTACGAGGCGAAGCTGCTTGAGACGCACCCGATGACCTACGCTGTGTATCAGGAGGTGTTGCACGCCTTCGCTAGCTGCGTGAAGCAGAAATTGCCGGGGGCGACTGTCACATTTATATCTGAGCAGGGTATGCCGTAAATGGATGCGGTTCAGTTCGGCTACAACGGCCCTCAGCTGCCTCCCCAGACGACGAACTTCAACGAGGTGTCTCGTTACAGCTACTCGGAGTATGCTGTGGGAGTAGCCGCAACGTGGTACAGGCAGAACTACCTGTCGGGGAACACTCTGGTCGCGCAGCGGTCGTCGTTTCTGTCGTGCATGCGGGCGGCGGGTGTGCAGATATCCGCGACGGCGAGTTTCGCGACGATCCACTCGTTCTTTGATACACGGGCCTGGTTCAAGAACCTGTCGACTGCTCAAAGGAAGGCCGGCGGGTTGTGCGAGACGAAGTACGGGCAGTTCCTGAGCTCGCTTTGAGTCATCAGTCCTCGTTGCGGAGACATCTAATCCGGTGAGATCCTCCGGTTGGAAGTTCGTCTGGGGACTAGTTCTGGCAGCAGTCTTTGTCGTTCCAGGCTTAGGGCTGGCAGCTGTGGTGTGGCTTTCGCCGAACCGGCTTGCAGGGTCGACGCTAGCTCGCCTTGAGCCTTGGTTTCTGAGTTTTTGAGGCAAGTTTTCGTGAGTGGTCGGTGAACTCGTTGGCGCTTAGGAGGTTTTGGAGTTCCGTCTCGTAGTTGCGCCAGGCGAGAGTGAGCGGTCGGGGTCCGGTTGTTGGTGGCAGGCTGCTGTCGGCCAGGTCGGTGAGGGTGGGCACGACGATACGGGCGGCTAGCTGGGTGAAGAAGGTGGCGATACGAAGACCGTGGTGGGTGACCCGGTAGGTGTGGGTGCCGTCGATGCGTTCGATGAACCCTTTCAGTCGCAGCCGGCGCAGGTCGTAGCTGGCTTGTGCCGAGCTGTAGTTAGGCTGGTAGGAGACGGCGATCTGGGCTCGTAGACCTTTGTTGGTGAGGCCGCCGATGACATGGGCGAAGCCGGCGACCGACGCCAGCAGCGCCATGGTTCGGGGTTCGCCGAAGCGCAGGCCGGGAGCGCGCTGGCCTTCGTGGATGCTGGGACCGACGACCGCTTCGAGGGTGGCCTGGTCGGGCAGACCGGGCTGGTCCTCCCCGATAGCAGCCAGGAACCGGCTGTTGATCTCATCGCCGGTAGCGCGAAGCGCTCGCCAGTTGGCGGTGTTGAGGGTCTTGTGCAGCCCGAAGTCGCTGGCGTTGTTGATGGTCGTCTCGACCCGCAATGCCTTGCCTTCTTTCAGGTACGCCTTCACCTTGGACGACTTGTAGTGGATCTGCAGTTGGGGGTGAACATCGGCGGCGATCACCTCTGTGGCGAACCGGCCCGGTGTCTTGTGCGGTCCCCGGTTGACGATCCTGCGGTCGACGACTAGCGACACCTGTTCGGGGCGTCCCAGGTCGAGATGGGCTCCGATAGCAGCCTCAAATCAGGCCCTGCCCCGGCGGGGCTGGTCGAACACGGCGGTGTCGGAGATCTCCATCTGGGCGACCGAGAACGCCCAGTCGAACCCACGCTGGCGGTCGTCGAGCATGAGCGGGTCGGGGCTACCGCCATCAGCCGAGCCAACAGGTCCCCGACATGGCCCGCTCCCAGTCGGGCGCAGATCTGATGGGCCATCGCCGGGTCATCCACCGAGCGCAGCCCGTTATCCAACGCCTCGAAGCCCACCCCCGCCCGGGCAAGTTGCACTTTCGCCCACTCGTGGCCGTTCGCGTTGACCCACAACGGGTAAGGGGCGTAACTGCACATTCGCAGCACCGCCGGCCCCCACTGCTCATCGGCGAAATAGAAATACCAGTGATCAGGGACCGACGATTGGCGTCGCCAGGCGATATGAGGATGCCCCGGCCGGTGGGAGGGATGGCTGTCGTCCACCCAACCCCGCCACGAGCTCGTTCGCTCCTGGGCCTTGCCTACCAGCACCAGCCCGAACCGGCCCGCCGTAGCCGCTTCGTCTTGGTAGGGGCGGGCGGTGTCCTCCTTGGACTGGCCCGACTTGAACCGCACCACCTCCACCGCCGTCCGGGCCACCAGCGCGTCCAGCTCGGCGACCATCCTGTCCCGGTTACGGGTCAACACCGCAGGGGAAGGGATCGGATTCCCCCGCCCCACGAGGAACTTCGCCAGGCCAGCCTCGTACATCAACCCCGAGATGTACCCGCGGATCCCGATGCGGTCCACCGAACGACAACGAAAACCGACATGGTCGGCCAGTAGTGTAGAAATAGTCCCCATAGCGTCCTCCCCCCCCCGACCGTTGGCGCGGTCGAACCGGGGTTGTGTTGGTTGTCGACACCGACGCTATCGGGGACCCCTCCTTTACTGCCCGAGTCGCACCGCGCAACCGGCAAAGGGCCGGCTCGGCCGGCCCGACCACCAGCCAACAGCCATCACCGCCCGCCCCAGCAGCGAGAGACCTCAGACCCCAGCCAAACGGACCTCAACCAGTCACGGTGCTACAGCAACCCTGAGGTCGCTCGCTAACGCTAGGAGCAACCTCTCGACGTTCGCCGTCGGCGACGCCAGCGGCCTCGGCTTGGCGCAGCGCTGCGGCGAGGGCATGCGAGAATGCCGACCGCCTCGCCGACTACCAGGAAGTCCGCCGCGAGACCGGGGCGAAGCGAGCCCGACCCCGGACGCCACCATGGCGCGGGCCAACCCAATGCCAGTAACGCCACCGCGACGCCGACCGTCGCTGCCACCACGACGGCACGCCCGCTCGAGGAACCAAACGGCCGCCGGCCGGCGATCTGCTGCATAAACGTAATCTTCTCACCTGCCGGCACCCCCACCCGAAAAATCCGCCGAATATCCGCGTTTCGACAGATGCGCACCCGGCCAAGCCCTCCTACCATCACTAAAAGTGAGCATCGAACACCCGTGAGAAAGGAGGAGCAACCATGTGGTGGTGGCCGTGGGGCTAACCGGGAGTCAACTCTCGTAGTCCAGATGCCGGCAGTACCATTCCGTGCCTCGCAAAAGGGTAGTGGGGTCAGCCTGTGCACGGGCATGGATGCTCGTTGTTCGAGACAGATTTCACCTAAAGAAGCGACGAGACAGGTTGAATGCTACGAGACCCTCTCAGCACCCCACGGTGGCACCTTATGGGGTGGGTACCTCCATTTCATCACAACCACATTGGAACGATCAATCCCAGCTCAGACATAGGAAAAGGAGAAAAGGAGAACAGGTATGATGCACTACAATAACCTCTTACAAAGAACACGGTATATTGGGCGATGCTTCGCCTCATGGCTACTGATATCTACTCTACTCGTCTCAGCGGCGGTCGTCATTGCGCCCGAGCAGGCCTTCGCTAGTACAGCCTGGCTTCAGCCGGGCCAAACCCTCGGACCAGGCCAGTCGATCAGTAATGGTACAGGCTGTTTCCTCATAGTTCAAGCTACGGATGGGAACGTCGTCGAGTATTGCAATGGCTCAGCCGTATGGAGTACCCACACGTACAGTCCAGGTGATCGTCTAGTAATGCAGACCGATGGAAACCTCGTCCTCTACACCTCGGGAAACTCTTGGATATGGAAGTCGGGAACGAACGGGTATCCTGGTGCCCAACTCGCCCTGCAGGACGATCAAAACCTGGTAGTCTACTCCTCAGGAGGCACCGCTATCTGGGCGACGTCATGGACACAGAGTGCCTCTGGAGCCCAAGCGTACGCTAAGCTAGCCATGGCACAATATGGCTGGGGTCCCTCCCAATGGAGCTACTTGTATCAGGTATGGCAATGGGAATCCGCCGGTTGGCAGTGAAACATAGGTTACGGTTACTGCTACTATCCCAATTGCAACCTCAACAATGCGTACGGAATTCCGCAGTCCGATCCTGGTACACAGATGGGTAACACGAGCCAGAACGGCGGTCCCGACTGGCAGACCAACGGACTTACGCAAGTACAATGGGGCATGCTATACATATTGAACACTTACACGACACCGTACAAGGCCTACCAACAGGAGACCAGCTGTAGTCATGCGCCGCCGTGCGGCTACATCGTTACAAGGCCCCCGGGTGCGAGGCCGACTTACACTGTAAGTCCGACGAACCCCAGCCTTTTAGTGCGTTCAAGTTAGCCGGCGCGTTCACCTGTGGGAGCGAGCGACTCAGTTAGTCCGGTTCGGCTGGACTGGACTGGACTCAGGAAACATCCCGTCCACGCGATGGGGTCGTTCCCCGGGCTCGGGATGCGGGGAGATCGGCTGGGCTACCTGTAATGGGTGGCTAAACAGAAAGGCCCGCTGCTCCAGAATGGGGTTCCACCGCTTATTTCGAGACGTCTCCCAGCGAGCCTGCGAGATACGGGCCGCAGTAAAGGCTGAGAGAGAGGAATACGCCCGCAACTCTATGATGATCATGCGATGTCGGCTCATAGGTGACATCGCATGGCCGCGACGCCGCCGGGGCGTCAATCCACATCTTTGCGTCACGGACCGGCAGCCTTCTTGGAGGGCGAGCAGCGGTGTGGCGTGTGGCTAAATTCTCTATTGTTGGAGGTGACGGGATGAGAAGAAACGCAGTGTGCGCGGGCCTTGTCCGGCGGTGCAGTCGGCGACGTCCGGGCGAGCGGAGCGACCGGCAGCCGGTCACTCGTACGTTCCGGCGTTGGGGGGCGGTTCCGGCCGGCTTGGTCCTGGCCGTGGCGGCGATGGTGGGGGGCGGGCTCGGCGGCCCCTCGGCTAGCGCCCAGAGTGCCCCGGTGGCCTCGATTACTGCTTTTGGTGACGCGGTAGGGTACGGGGCGCCGGCGGGGGGCGGGCTCAATGCCCCGCTTGCGGGTATGGCGTCGACACCGGACGGGAAAGGCTACTGGCTGCTCGGCGCGGACGGAGGTGTGTTCACTTACGGCGACGCCGGCTTCTACGGCTCCCAAGCGACGGGGGTCTACTCGCCGCTGGTCGGTATTGCCCGGACGCCTGACGGGCACGGCTACTGGATCGCCGGTAACTCGGGCGTCGTGTACAACTTCGGTGACGCTTCGAGCGGCGGCGCTTCGACCGGTGGTTATTACGCAGGGGCGGCTCCGGTGGTAGGGATCACCGCCACGCCTAAGGCCATGGGCTACTGGCTGGCCGCGGCCGACGGAGGGGTGTTCAGTTTCGGGTCTGCCGGCTTTTACGGTTCGATGGGCGGTAAGGCGTTGAACGCGCCGGTGGTGGGTATGGCGTCGACGCCGGGAGGGCACGGCTACTGGCTGGTCGCTGCGGATGGCGGGGTGTTCAGTTTCGGTTCTGCCGGCTTTTACGGTTCGATGGGCGGTAAGGCGTTGAACGCGCCGGTGGTGGGTATCGCGTCGACGCCCGGCGGGCACGGCTACTGGCTGGTCGCTGCGGACGGCGGGGTGTTCAGTTTCGGCTCCGCCCGCTTCTACGGGTCGACGGGGTCGAATCCGCCGGCCAGCAGTACGCCGGTTGTCGCCATGGCGTCCAGCGCTAGCGGCGGGGGCTACTGGCTGGCGACCACCGGCAAGGCCCTGCCGCCTGCTACGCCGGTGCCGTCGGTTCTGCCCTCTTGTAACCTCCCGGGGACGCCGCCGTCGGTCAGGCCCAGCGAGATCATTCTCAACTGCGGGGACGGCTACCGGTTCCTCAGTCATCTTGTCTGGTCGTCGTGGACGGCGAGCACTGCCACGGCCACCGGGGTCTACACTTACAACACCTGCCACCCCAGCTGCGCTGCGGGAACGTTCGTCTCCAGGTCGGCCAGCGTCCGGCTGGACTACCCGGTGCGGACCGGCGCCGGCGTAGAGTTCGGGGGCATCAGTTTCACGTACCCCTCCCCGTCCGCGCCGGGCGGCTACTACACCGAGACCAGGCCGGCGCCCACCAGCCGTGGCTGACCGGCGCATCAATCGCGCGCAGCAGGACGTTCGCGGCCGCGACGATCGGTCCGCCGCGGGAGCGCCGGGCGGCTTCTATGATTCCCACACCCCCAATCTGATTCTGACGAGATTTGTGAGCTCCGGTGATAGGTGGCGCAGATCTATTGGCGATATCTGGCGCTACCAGCGTCGATTCGTCTACCGGGCGGTCAGTTAGCACTTGTTCTGGCAGCAGTGTTTGTTGCTCCAGGCTTAGGGCTGGCAGTTGTGGTGTGGCTTTCGCCGAACCGTCTGACAGGTACGACGCTAAAGCCGGTCGCTCTGAGCGTACCTGTGCAGACGACCTCGGGGAGCGAC
>JAJZDJ010000094.1 GCA_021828685.1 Actinomycetes bacterium
CCGGGAACGCTTCGGCGGCGGCGAGCGATACGCCAAGGACCCGGTGTGCGCCATGCAGGTGGAGATCGCCCACGCCCCCGCGTCGACTGTCAGGGACGGCCGGCGCATCTACTTCTGCTCAGAGCACTGCCAGCACCGCTACGACGCGAACCCTGACCGCTACGTAATCGACGACCGGATCCCCGAAGCAGACGCGGAAAGCCACGCGCATATCCACAACGGCCGTCACGATAACGGCGCACACCTCGACACTCTCGACCCGGTGTGCGGCATGACCGTCGATCCCCAGCATGCTGGCGCGCAAATCACACACCTTGGTCGAACTCTCAGCTTCTGCTGTAGTGGCTGCGCCGATGCCTTTCGGTCCAACCCCGACGGCTACCTCCTAGGGGATGGTTCGCCGTAGGCTTGGCCCGACAGTGGGCAGCTCAGAGCACCTATGCCGATGACCTGGAAAGGACAGTAGACATGTCATCAACTCTAAAAGTAACCAGGCGCGTCCCGAAGGTATTGGTCGGCGGCATCGAACTTCGCCGTGGCCGATTCGACATCGAGATAGACGGTGCCACGGTCGCCTCGCTCGGTCACAAGGAAACCGTCGAGACGACCGTCGAAACCGGCAAACACACCTTGCGGATCCGCAAAGGCCGGTATTCGAGCCAGACCCGCTCGTTCGAGGTCACCGACGGCGGCACAGTCGAGTTTCGTTGCAACGGCGCGAGGATTTGGCCTACGTACGTTCTGTCCTTGATAAAGCCGGACGTCGCCATAGCGCTTCAGGAGGAATAGGAGGTCGGTGGTCTACAACACCCTCGCTGGCGGGACGGTCATCGGGCCCCCCGCTCAGCGGGTGCTTGCAAGGATCAGGTCGGTCGTGTCGGCCGGCTGATCCCAATGTGGGAAGTGGCCGCAGTGATCGAACCAGTGCAACGTGGCGTCAGGGAACAGCTCCCTCGCTCTTGCCGCCTGGCCGGGCAGGGTGACCTTGTCTTGGCGCCCCCATCCGATCACTACCCGGCCGGCGAGCGCTCCGGCGGGAGCGCCCTGCTGCGCCGGCCCGTACGCCAGGGAGCGCAGCGCCTCATCGAGGCTCTTGGACGTCTTGAATCCTTCGAGTTCGTGAAGGACTAGCTCCGCTGGGAGCTTCCATGGCCGGGCTGAGAACTGGGCAAGAAGAGCTGTACGGCCAGCGGCATTCGCGGTCACGGCCGGCAGGATGGGCTGGATCGACCGCACGAGTGCCACCGACGCCTTGATCGACCAGTAGAACACGTGGCGTTCGGTGTCGCTCCAAAATCCGCCAGGATCGAGAGCGACGATCGCCCCGCCGTGACCCCGACGGGCCATTTCGAGGACCATCCGGGCACCCATCGAACTGCCAACTACGTCGATCGCCGCCAGGTTCTCGGACTTTATGAACTCTTCGACGGCGTCGGTCAGGGTCGCGATGGATACCTCGCCGGCTAACGGAGGCGTGTCGCCGAAACCGGGAAGATCCACGGCGACGACCTCGCGCTCAGCGGAAAGCCCGGCGATCACCGGATCCCAATTACTGATACTCGAGCCGAGCCCGTGTACCAGCAGCAGTGGCTTGCCGGAGCCTCGGCGCACGAAGTGCATCACGACGATCAGGCTACCCACGCCGAGCAAGCTGAAACGAAGCGGCCTCCCGGATAGGACTCAGCGTCACTCGGCGTGTCGAAATGCGCGGTCGAGCGGTCAGCTTTTGGCCGCCGCCGCAGCGCTTGTTGAAGGATGCTCGTGGAAGGGAATATCAACCATTCCGAGAACCGCCTACAATGCGGTCCTCGAAGTGTGCAGGTTCATTTCCGACACACCAGCGTTGGCCCAATCAGAGTCGACTGCCATCACCACCCAGGACGGGGTGCGCCTGCGGTTGGCCGTAAGGGGCCACTACCCATACAAAGTACCGGTAACCGTGCCCGACCCGCACAGCGAATCCCAACACCCCACCACACGACCGGCCCACCAGCTCACCCCGACGCCAACCCCAACCTCACGTTTGCGAGGCCCGGGACTTGCCTCGTGACACCGCAAACTGCCGTACCACCAGAAACAGCGTCCTCCTCCACGCCGGGCAAGTCCAGCCTGGCCCCCGCCGAACTCGCCCCCGTCGCGCTAACATCCTCAAGGACGTCAAATATCTATCCCACTGTCGTTGACAAACAGTCTCGTCTCCGATACCCTTCGGGCAAGGGCTCTGCACCATAGAGGGCCCTTCACCATAAGGAGGGCATTTGATGCGTGCACGTTTGGTGTCCGCAGTTGTTTGCGTCGCGATGGCTGCTGCGACGCTTTCGGGAGCAGTCTTTACCTCCACTTCCGCCGCGAGCGCTGCAACGCTAGGTCAAAAACCGAAACCCGACTTGTTTTGTCCTATAGGCGAGCCGTGTGGCACGTGGCAGTTTTTTAATCCGGGCGAATACTGTGTCAGTATCTATCCGTACAGTGATAACGGCTCCTGTACATCGATGGATATCTCCTTAACGTACGGTTTCGATCCGAACTTTGGAACTTTCCAGAACGGTTGCGAGGGCGCATTAACTTTTGCCGCATTATACGCCTGGGCTCCAGTCGGAGGTGAAGTGACAGTTGGCAACTTAGTGCTATCGTGCATTGGGGGCGGAGTGTGGGCGCTCCTTTCCTCATAGATAGAGGACTAGTCGACGACGATACCCCGGTGGTTGCGTCGTAATGACAACTGAGGTATGTTGGTGTGGGTGGGCTGAAATTTGGTGAGGGTAGGTTCTGTGTTCTTGGTTAACACGTAAGAATGGAAGTCATCGCTGCAGGGCTCGATCCAGCTCTCGATGGTTTTGATGGCCTGATCCGCGAGTACATGGAGCCGAACATGTCGCGCTGGATTCATCAAAGCGCTAATGAGCTATGTCCGAGTTGGCAGTTACGTGAAACTTTCTAACTCCTCGAGGGAACCGCTGGATCGCCCCCTGCGAAATAGAGGTTTCTCTATAGGCGGTCTCCACATAGCACTGGTTTTACAGCTCGCTTTCAGTACCATATATCGACAGACATTCGGTGGGAGCATCATAACTTTTCTCGCATTTGGGTTGCTGGCCTTAGCTGATGCAAAGATATTTATCAACGGAGCACGCGGTCGATACTTCCGCGGGCTGAAGTGGGCGCCGAGCGTCTACCTAGTTAGTGCTGGTTCAGCACTAACTTTGGCCGTGCGCATATTCGTGCCGCAGCAGCCGAACCCACTACACTTCACGGTCTGGTACGTGCCCCTGCTCCTCATCTTCTCCTCTGACATCTGGACGGCGCCCCTTTTCCTCCGACAGATACCTCGTCCCAGCGAGCGGACCCACGAGGCGTGAGGGAGGTGCTGAGGAGAAGACATGGCTCCGCTTGTGAGGGCTGAGGGCCCACCGGTCGAACCCAACCCGCCTGGTGGGCTACCGAGGGAGCGAGCAGACACCGCTCTGCTCAAACCATTAGCGGCTGCGGGATGACAAGGCGCCTATACGCACGTACCCCTCGCCAAAGAGACGCTCTTCCTGCACGGCGTCGGCCGGCAGTGGGCGGCCCTGTCATGGGGGACGGAGCTCGTCGGTGGTTGGTCAGAGCCGCAAACTCGTCAACCTCCGAATCGGTTTGGAGTAAAATCACATAACAATAGCTGCACAGCCCTAATAACATATGAACTGTGGATAATCACGGTTATCCGTGTGTCTCGCGTGGCTACGGCCCAGCCTTGTTCTATTTGTGTAATAAGGCCGACCCCGGCAAGCGCGGTCAGCCTGGACTGCGCGACCTCAAGCAGAACGTGTAAATCAGCTGTTGTGTTGTGCAGCTGCGTGTAGCACACAACAACGTGACGATCGACCACGCCGTTAAAGATCACAACGTCTGGGACCACAAAACTTCCGGTCGAGTTCTCCAAGTCTGCCACGTTGGCCACTCACACTGAATCACCCTGGATTTGGTGGAGGCTCTGATCTCGCAAGGAGACTGAGCTATGCCTGCACCAAGGAAGTATGACCAGGAGTCCCGTGATCGGGCGGTGAGGATGTATGTGGATCGGCGTCAGGTGATGCCGGGCGAGTCTCGTTTGGAGGCCCGCCGCCGTGTCGGGGAGTTGCTCGATGTGAGCCCGGACACTCTTCGGGGTTGGATCGAGCGTAAGGAGATCGACGCCGGGGAACGGCCGGGTGTGCCGTCGGCGGCGGAGGCTCGGATGAAAGAGCTTGAGCGTGAGAACTTCGAGTTGCGCCGGGCGAACGAGATATTGAAGACGGCGTCCGCGTTTTTTCGCGGCGGCGGAGCTCGACCGCAAACTTCGCTGATCGTCGCCTATATCGACAGGTTCAAGAACGTTTCGGGGTCGAGCCGATATGCCGAGTGCTCAACTTGCACGGGATGCCTATCGCCCCGAGCACCTACTATGCCCGCAGAGCGCAGGGGTTCGTTTCCGCCGCCGACTACCACGACGCGTGCATGGCTAACAGGCTGTATGACCTGTGGGTAGCGAACCGGCGCGTTTACGGGGCGGAGAAGTTGTGGATCGCTGCGCTCGGGGCGGGTATCCCCGTCGGCCGGGACCAGGTCGCCCGGCTGATGGGGGTTCTCGGCATCGAAGGTGTGCGGCGCGGCAAGCATAAGACGGTCACTACCGCCAGCGACCCTAAGGCGGTCCGTCACCCTGACCTGATCAAACGCGACTGGGGCGCCCCGACCCGGCCGGATCAGTGGTGGGTCGCGGATTTCTAATGCCGACGTCGGCATTAGAAATCCTATGCCGACCAATGAACTATGCCGATGTTCCCGTTTTGGGCTGTGGGGCCCGGGGAAGGCGTGCGGGATTGTCGGCATAGTCACAGGGATGTGAGCCAGGCGAGGATGTCGGGCTGGGTCGGTAGATTCCAGGCTCCACGTCTGGTGGTCGGGTGCGATCGAGAGCGGCCTGCTTGATGGCCATGTCGGCGTGGAGGTACGCGTCGGTGCTGTGGGTGACCGCCGGGCTGGAGTGTCCGAGCCAGAGGGCGATGACGGCCAGATCAGTGCCCGACTCCAGGAGGTGGACGGCGGTCGAGTGCCGGATCGTGTGCGGCGAGACGCGTTGGCCTCGCAGAGATGGACATGATCGCTGCGCGGTGGTCACGGCACGGTCGAGCCGTTCTCGCACCCCGGAGCGCGTCATCGCGTTTCCGTTGCGGTTGGGGAAGACCGGGGATTCCGGTGAGTGGGGGATCTGAGCGAGCCAGGTGCGCAACTGTTTGGTGGTGCTAGCCCACAACGGGATGACGCGTTGCTTGCGTCCTTTGCCGTGAAGCTGGAGGGCGCTGCGGCTCTCGAGCAGCACGTCGCGCACCTGCAGGACGGTCAGTTCCGATACCCGGGCGCCGGTGTTGTAGGCGACTGCGAGCAGGACGGCGTCTCGGCGCCCGCTCCAGGTGGCCTGATCGGGGGCGGCCAGGATGGCGGCGATCTGCTCTTTGGTGAGGTAGCCGAGCACTGGGCGGTCGAAACGTTTGGCGGGGATGGCCAGTACCCGGGTCGTGATCGGCAACGACGCTGGGTCGCGCACGGCTACGTATCGCATGAAGGAGTGGATGGCCGCCAGGCGAGCGTTGCGGGTGCGGGCGCTGTTGCCCCGGACGGTTTCGAGGTGCTCGAGGAAGTCCAGGATCACTGGGGCGTCGAGATCGGCGGTGCTCAGTGCGCTCGGCGGCTTGGCGTATCGGGTCTCGATGTAGCCGAAGAGCAGCTCGAAGGCGTCCCGATAGCTCTCCACCGGGGACACCCCCGCCGACCTCGGCCCGGACAACGCGTTGGACGAGGAGACCATCCAGTACTTCATAGCCAACGAAGGCTCCATCCGCCGCTCGTCGCACCGCTCGAGAACCGCTATGGCGTCGGCGATCCGGGCGTTCCGTTTCGGTTACCCGGCCCTGTTCCCGACGCGACGCTTGACGGGTCCGGCGGAAGATCTCGAGCTCGCCCCGGTCGAGGACTGGCAGTTCGAGATAGCCAGGGCCGAGACAGCAGCGTTCCGTAACGCCGAAACCCACCTGGATCTGCGGGCGCTGCTCGTGCTGGGCCGCGGGGCGGGCCTCGGCGGCCTCGAGCTGCGCTACACGACAGGCTCCCACATCGGACACGTTCCCGCAGCGGGCACCTGGGTGGAAGTGACCGCGCCCGACGAGCAGCGCCGGGTGCCGATCCTCGCCCGGCTCGCCGACCTAGCCGAAGATCTCGCCGTCGTCAGATCCGAGCGGTGCATGATCGCAAACGGCCCCGCGCCGTGCGACCCGAGCCAGGCGGGGCATCTCGCCGGGGTGCTGTCGCGCAGCCTGCGCCGCCACGGTCACGGTTTCCGGATAAACACCGAAGGGCTGCGCAAGGCGTGGCTGGTCGAGCAGGTCGCGTCGAACACCCCGATCCCCACCTTTCAGGCGGCGGACGGGCTCAAATCGCTGCGCAGCCTGGAACGGCTGGTCCCTTACGCCCCCCGCCCGCCGGCATCGCCGGTACATCTCGCCTACGAGCTCGGCGGTATCGAGGCTCACGAGGACAGCCGCCGCAGTTGAACCGTCGGATCCTGCCGGTCGTCGAGAGATATCTCGCGTCGCTAGACCAGGTCTTCGCCGACCTGGACGTGGCGACCCGCGGCCGACGTGGCCCCAAAGGCGCCCCGCTCAAAGCCTGCATTGGGGCTGTCATCTACAACCTGCTTGCCCACAAGCCGCCTACGGTCCTTGGAGCCGCCCGCACCCTGCGCGACGAGACGTCACCGGCAGAGCTTGCCGTGTTCGGGCTGTCCGCACCTCCGTCGTGCTACAGCGTTTACCGGACGTTCGGCCGTCTCAACAGGGTATTGGCCAGCCGGAACTTCAGCGTCGACCCCGAAAACCCGCCGGCGAGCCTCGACGCTCTCCTCGCGGCTAGCGACGACCCGGCCCTCAGGGCGGTGCTCCACGAGATGCTCCGATCGGCCAGCACCCCCACCTCCGGCGAGGCGCAAGACGGCCTGTGGAGCCTCGACACCACCTACCTCGACTCGAACTGTCGGCCGATCAGCCACGAAGCCTACGACGCCGGGGACCGCGCCTCGGATCCCGACGCATCCGGCCGGATCATCGCCCGACCCGGCGTCGACCCGAAGAAGTACTTCGGTTACCGCCTGACCAGCGCATCTCGCTCACAAGGTGAACACGAGTACATCGACGCCTTCCGCATCGGCACCGCCTCGTCGCATGACCGCCCCGCCGCCCTAGAGATCGCCGCCGATCTCGTTGCTCGCGGCGAGCCCATCCGCTACCTGGCCATCGACCGGGGGTTCAACTCGGCCGCCGTGTTCGCCGACCTGCGGGCGCTTGGGGTGGAACCCGTCTTCGATTTCAACAAGGGTACAGACCGCCTCGAGGGCGTCTTTCGGGGCCTGCTGATCGTCGGCGGATGGCTGCACTCGCCGGCGCTACCTGAACGGCTTCGGTCCCTGCCGCCCAAGCCGGTCGGCCCTCCCGCGGCGGAGGTCGACGAGTGGTGCCGGTTGCACGACGAACGCCAACGCTACGCCTGGCGGATCCGCTGCGTTCGGGGGCCTGGCGATGTCCAGCTGATGCCGCCCGTAGGTGTGGGCTGCAAACATGTGAGTATGCGACCGTCGATGCGCGACCGCGACCTGGCGTTGAAGACCTGCCCCGGCGAGCACGGGCCCGACGAGGGCTGCTGCTTGAACACGGTGCTGTGGAAGGCCGAGAACGCCCCGATGACCTGGCAGGCGTATCCGTGGGGGTCCAAGAAGTGGCGGCGCCTGTACAAGCTGCGCTCTTCGGTGGAACGTAACTACTCCCTGCTGAAGAACTCTGACATTGTCGACGTGTCTCACGCCCGTATCCGGCTGCGCACGATCGGGAAGGTCTCGTTGATGTTGGCGATGGCAGTGGCCGCCACTAATCTGCATCTGGCCAACTGCGAGATCTTCAGCGACCGGAGAGTCACGCCACTCGCCCGACTGAATTCGACGCTCCCCCACCACAACGACTGGCCGCCTGAGTCTTTCGGGAGCCGGCACAACACAGGTAGGAGATGATCGGCCGGCACTGCCGGCCGTGACGTCGCGCTCCTAGCCGGCTACGAAACCATCCAAAACCCCTAAAAGTGTGAAGGGCCACCGGTTTCCCGGTGGCCCGGTCAGTTCTGCGGTATCCGCTTCAGCTATCTATCCACTTGCCGTGGAAACTCGCCATGCGGAACCGCGAAACACGCAACTGCCTCTTTTTATGAGCAGCCGCTGGTACTCCCACAAGACGGGCAGGCATGGCAACTCCCGGCGCGCTGCATCTGCACCCCGCAGTCGAAGCAGTACGGGGCATCGGACTCCACCGGCGCCCGCCGGCTCGCCCTGCCGCCAGTACCCGACGCAGACCGTGAAGCGGGCGGCGTTTGCTCGGGTGCGCCGAACAACTCGCCCTGAGCGATGAACGAAGATCCGCTCGAAGAACCCACGCCCTGAGCCCCGGCGTCGAGGAAACTGTTCGGTGTTGTGGACTCTTCCACGCCGGGAAGTGTCAGCTGGGTACGCTCCGACGAGGTGAGCACGCCGAGTTCGGAGCGCTCCTCGAAGCTCAGGTAGTCGACTGCGAGCCTGCGGAAGATGTAGTCGACGAGCGACTGAGCGATTCGCAGGTCCGGGTCGTCGGTCATGCCGGCCGGCTCGAAGCGCATGTTCGTGTACTTCTTGACGTAGGTTGCGAGCGGCACGCCGTGCTGCAGGCCGAGGCTGACGGAGATCGCGAAGGCGTCCATGATGCCCGCGAGGGTCGAGCCCTGCTTGGACACGGTCATAAACACTTCACCCGGCCTGCCATCCGCGTACTCCCCCACAGTCACGAACCCTTCGCAGTCGGCAACCCTGAAACCGAACGTGTTCGAATGCCGGCGTCTCGGCATGCGCTCCCGGATCGGCTGCTTGACCACGACCGTCTGGCGTTCGAGCGCCTTTTCCAACTCTGCAACCTTCAGGGCGAGCTCGGCGTCGTGGAACTCCGCAGGCGACGCTGACGGGTCGACGACCGTCTTCTTGGCGGTCGCTAGAGGCTGGGCCACCTTGCAGTTATCGCGGTAGATGGCTACCGCCTTGATGCCGAGCTGCCACGCCTCGACATGAAGCTGCTCGACGTCTTCGACGGTGACCTCCTCGGGGACGTTGACGGTCTTCGAGATAGCACCGCTGATAAACGGCTGCACGGCCCCCATCATCTTGAGGTGCCCCATGTAGTGGATGGTGTTGTCGCCCATCGAGCAGGCGAACACTTGCAGGTCCTCCGCACGCACGTGGGGGGCGCCGACGATTGACTTGTGCTCGTCGATGTAGCCGACGATAGCTGTCACCTGCTCCGGCGTGTAGCCGAGTCGCCGCAAGGCCCGAGGCACGGTCTGGTTGACGATTGACATCGTCCCACCGCCGACGAGCTTCTTGGTCTTCACCAAGCCGAGGTCCGGCTCGACGCCCGTCGTATCACAGTCCATCAAAAGTCCGATGGTCCCGGTCGGGGCGAGCACGCTCGCCTGGGCGTTGCGCACCCCGTGGATCTCCGCCGACTCGACCGCTTCGTCCCACGTCTCTTGGGCTGCGCTCAAAAGCTCGGGCGGGACAAGCTCCTCGTCGATTCCCGCTGCCGCGTCGCGGTGCATCCGCAAGACGTTGAGCATCGCCTTCTTGTCCGCCCCGAACCCGGCGAAGGGCCCCATCCGAGAAGCGATGCGCGCCGATGTCGCATAAGCCTGGCCCGTCAGTAGCGCCGTCAGCGACGCTGCCCAAGCGCGGCCACCCTCGGAGTCATATGGCAAGCCCTCTGCCATCAGTAGCGCTCCCAGGTTCGCATAGCCGATACCCAGCTGGCGGTAGCGGCGGGAGTTCTCCGCGATCTTTTCAGTCGGGTAGTCGGCGTTGCCGACGATTATCTCCTGCGCAGTGAACACCGTCTGGGTCGCTGTCTTGAACCCGTCGACGTCGAAGGCTCCGTCGACAGCGAGGAAGCTGAGCAGGTTGAGGCTGGCCAGGTTGCACGCCGAGTTGTCGATGTGCATGTACTCACTGCAAGGATTAGAAGCGTTGATCCTCCCCGCGTTTGGTGCTGTGTGCCAGCGATTGATCGTCGTGTCGAACTGCATCCCCGGATCAGCGCACTCCCAGGCTGCTTTCGCGATCTGGCGAAACAGGTCCCGCGCCTTTATCGTGTCCAGGCCCCTGCCGTCGGTCACAGCACGCAGATGCCAGTCAGCGTCATCAATGACGGCTTGCATGAACTCGTCGGTGACACGCACCGAGTTGTTGGCGTTCTGATACTGAATCGAGTGGCTGTCACGGCCGTCCAAGTCCATGTCGAAGCCAGCGTCGCGAAGCGCCCTCGCTTTGCGCTCCTCGATCGCCTTGCACCAGATGAAGTCCTCGATGTCGGGGTGGCCGACGTCGAGGATCACCATCTTCGCCGCCCGGCGGGTCTTGCCGCCGCTTTTGATGGTACCCGCCGAGGCATCCGCGCCGCGCATGAAGCTGACCGGCCCCGACGCCGTGCCTCCACCTCGCAGACCCTCCTTGGAGGAGCGGATCGCCGACAGGTTGACCCCGGCACCCGACCCACCTTTGAAGATCACGCCCTCCTCTGTGTACCAGTTGAGGATCGAGTCCATCGAGTCGTCAACAGCGAGGATGAAGCACGCCGAGCCCTGCTGGGGCACACCCGGCACGCCGATGTTGAACCACACAGGCGAGTTGAAAGCCGCCTTTTGATGCACGATCAGATACTTGAGTTCATCGGAGAAGGCGGCCGCCTCCTCTTCGTCCACGAAATATCCGTCCTTGCGTCCCCACGCAGTGATCGTGTCCACCACCCTGTCGGCGACCTGGCGGAGCGACCACTCCCGTCCCTCCTCGCCGAGGGTCCCCCGAAAATATTTCTGGGCGAGAATGTTCGTCGCATTCAGACTCCACGACTGCGGCACCTCGACGCCGGTCTGCTCGAAGGCGACTGCGCCGGTCGCGTAGTGCACGATCCTGGCGTCACGGCGCTCCCATTCGACCGATGCGTAGGGATCACCGCCGGCGATGGTGAAATACCGTGAAATGCCAATCCCGGTGCGCTCGGGTGCTAGAGACATGCCGCTTTCCTCCTGAAGGTACCATTTTACGAAAACACAATCTGTAGTGGTGTTCAAGGCCGACAGCCCCCCGCCACCACAAGATGGGGCTTCGAATTACAACACGGTAGTTACGTTCTTGTCAATACCTTTTGCAAGAAAGATTGCAACTCCCGGGATCCATCGCCTCCACCCTAAGACTCCTCGCCTGTGGAGCACTAGAGCTCAAAAGTTGTGGATGACCCAGTGGATTTCAGAAACCAGAGTCCTCGAGACCAGAATTTTAGAAAAATGTCAAAAGTGGCGCCTCCTACCTTCCAGACTTGGGTATGGTCATATCGGAGCCGCCGAAGCTGCCCCCTCGGCGGCTTTACCCCTGGTGCCGACCCCTCTGTCCCCGCCCCTTCGACGGGGGGTCGCGCCAGGGACCCA
>JAJZDJ010000095.1 GCA_021828685.1 Actinomycetes bacterium
AGTCGGCGGCGGTGAGCGCGACGCGCTGACCGCCGACGACGGCGTTGATCTCGAGATGTCCGCCGAGGGCTTCGACGTAGGCGGCGAGCGTCGAGAGCAGCATGTCGCCCTCGCGTTCGATCCGCGAGATCGTCGACTGGGGCCGGCCCATGATCCGGGACAGCTCCACCTGGGTGAGCTGGCGCACCCGGCGCAACTCACCGAGTGCATCTCGGACCTGCTCGGCGACGACCTTGGTCCGCTCGCGCTCCACCCGCTCCCGGCGAGCCGGGTCGGTCATCACCTCGGCCTCGAGCTCCTCGAAGTGCTTCATCGCTCATCCCTCCTCATCGTCTCGATGTGCCTGGCATACAGCTCTTCTGCTTGCGGGATCTCCCGGCGGTACCACGACTGCCACTGCCCGGCTTTGTTGCCCCCTACGAGCAGCACCGCCCTCCGGGCCGGGTCGAAGACGAACAGCACACGCAGGTGCGCTCGGCCGAGTGTGGCTCGCAGCTCCTTCAAGTTGGCGAGCCGGCTTCCAGCGATGGTGTCGACCGTCGGGCGACCGAGAGTGGGACCGTGGTCTCGAAGCATGGCGATGCGCGCCGTCAGCGCATCTTGGTGCTCTTAGGTGAGCGCGTCCCACCACCGCTCGAACTCCTCGGTGACGAGAAGCTCCCAGGGCATCGCATCAGGATACCGTCAGAAGGTTATACCGTCAGAAGGTTATACCGTCAACAAGATTGGTCGAGCCGTCTCCTTCACCACTCCTTGAGTCGTGCCAGCTCGTCGTTGACGTGGTCGATCCAAGCCCCGACATCTTCGGACCGTCCCGGAGCGGTCCAGCCGAAAAGGAAGACGATGCGCTCCACCGAACCCATCATCGCCTTGAGCGCTCCCTGAGCGGCGGAATGCGTCGCACGAGGATCAGGCCCGGCGTCGTAGACCGGGGTTCCGTCTCGGAGGGTACCGGTCTGCTGCATGAGCCGCCCCAGCCCAGGCAGCTCCGCATGAGCAACGCCCGAGTAGAGGTTGTAGGAACCCTGATAACCGACGTCTTCGGTGAAGCGCTTCACTCTCGCGGTGTAGCCGGGACGGACCTCCCCCTCCAGCTCGTTCCCCTTTTGGCCGAACGGCCGAAGACCCAACTCGTCGCCGTACGCTTCAACAGCAGCGACCGTCTCCCGCGTGCCGACCGACGGGTCCCCTCCAACCGCTGCGATAGCAGCCTCCAGCTCCTTGGCGCTGTTCCTGCGAAGGAGTTGCATCCGGCAAACCCGCTGTCTCGCAGTTAAGCCCAGCTCGAAGAGCCACCAGACAACCGATGCCGCCTCCAGCGAGGTGCGGGTCAACGCCTCGACTCCAGGAGCCGGGCGAGCGCTCCGCACCAGCGGTGCCATGCAACGTGCCATCTCGACGGTGAACTTCGTCGCCATCTGGCCGAGCTGATATCCCGTTTTGACGGGGCGATCCCCCCACGGACTGCCGTCGCGCCGTACTTCAGAGCTGGCAACCTCGATCGCAGCAGGGGACCTGCGCTCGAACGTCCACAGATCGTGGCCCGTCCAGACGTCCACCCGAGTTGCCGCGTCCTCCAGGAGCTGGCCGAGCCCTTCGTACATCGTCACCTTCCTATCCCATCGCGGGCTCCGGACCCTGTGTGACCGGGCGCTTCGGTGGCGAATCGTCGTGCGCATGCCCCTCCGTGACGTTATGCGGATCGTCTCCGAACGCCATGCGGGACGCGAGCGTTCCCGGTAGCAGGCCGCTGCCTGTCCGCTGCAAGGCCCAAGCGCGAGAAGCCGTACCGGCTTGACCTATTCCGCTCGGGAGTCGGCCTGCTCTCCACCGTGGCATCGATCCACACAACAGGAGGTGCAGAAATGCGCAGCAAGACAACCACCACGAAGAAGCAGACCGCTTTCGTCCAGAGCCAGGGAGACTCGGTGAACCAGGTGACCCTCATCGGGCGCCTCGTCGCAGCCCCGGAGCTGCGGGAGACCGCATCCGGCAAGGACGTCACGACCGTCCGGGTCGTCACGAACGGCAAGAGCCACGCCGAGTTCCACGATGTGGTCCTCTGGGGTTAGCTCGCCGACTTCGCCTGCCTGTACCTCGGCAAGGGGCGCCTCATCTACATCGAGGGTCGGCTCCAGAGCCGCCAGTGGCAGGCCACCGACGGCAGCACTCGACGGACTGTCGAGGTCGTTGCCAACCGGCTTCAGGCGCTCTCCTCCAAGAGCGCTTCGGAGGCGCCGGCGGCGTAACGCCGGGGCTCGTCCCCGAGGTGGTCTTCACCCGGCCTCCTCGGGGATGCGCTCTGTCAAGAGTTCAACGCATCGAGAAAGCTCCCAGGAGCCATCACCGTAAGCCCCGGGCGCTGCAGGGTCGTGAGGTGCGGGTCGCCCGACACGAGCACTTCCGCACCGACTGTCTCGGCAAGCAGGACGAGGAAGTCGTCGTCGGGATCATCGACGAGGTGTGCGAGCTTCCTCATCTCCTCGACGAACAGGTGCGCGTCCTCAAGGCTTATGTATCTCCGGAACTTCGGTCGGTCAAGGACCCCTGAAAGCTCCGTAAGCAGCATCGGTGACGCGATGAGCTGGAAGTGTCCAGCTCTCGCCGTGAGGATCAGGCGAGCCGACACGCCTTCACGTGAAGTGACTGCCGCCACGAATACGTTCGTGTCGAAGATGATCCGACGCAGCTCACCCACCACGCACCGGTCGGGACCGTCGCTCTCGACGGACCGCACGCACCTCCGTCACTGCCTGGGCAAGGGCTGCATCCTCGTCAAGGTCGCTCGCTGCGGCCACACGCTGCAGCAGTTCTTGAATATCGTCTCGTACTGCATCGCCATGGCCGCTCCGAAGATATGACCGCAGCGCATCCTCGACGACAGCGCTTTCGGAACGGTTGGTCGTCAGGGCCGCAGCCTTCGTCGCGGTAAGGACGTCGGAGTCGAGGTAGACGGTCGTCTTCTTCTTTGCCATGTCTGCAGTGTACCACTCTGACGTCATGACGTCATGACGGTAATGTGTCCTCGCAGCCAAGAAGGAACCCGCCGGACTGCCGTCTGGCGCATAAGACTGGGCTCGTGTCCGACGAGACGGACCTCGACCTCCCCGGGCTTGTGGGCGCCGAGACTGTCGGACGCATCACGGTCACCCAGTTGGACTGGTGGAACGCTCACTCCGATGCCTTCAGCGAAGCCGTCGCCGTCATCGAGTGGGACGAGCTGCCCGTCGAACGCCCATCGGTCGGGACGGTCATCGAGGAGCGCCCACCGCAGCGGCTCACCATGACCGTCGAGGAGGCTGCAGTCGTGCTCGGCATCTCCCGGGCGACCCCCTACGACGCCGTGAGCCGGGGCGAGATTCCCAGCATCCGCATCGGCAGGCGCATCCTCATCCCCAAGGTCGCCCTGGAGCGGATGCTGGACGGGGCTGGAGACGGATCGCAACCCCTAAATACTCCAGATCTGTATTTAGGGTTGTATGATAACCCTATCTAAGGAGAAACCATGTCTCGGGTTATCCGCCGCCGCTGGATCAACGACTACACCGGTCCCTCCCGCAAGGACAACCGCGGGTGCGAGTACGAGGCCTACCTGCCCGACCCGCTCGTCGGACGTGCATTCACGATCGACGGTGAGGTCGCGGCCGACATCGCGGATGCTGAAGCTGCCATCGCTCGCCTCAACGCCAAAGCGACGAGCCTCGTCGATACTGAGGCGCTCGCCCGCATCTTGCTGCGTGCGGAGTCCGTCGCGTCGTCACGTATCGAAGGACTGGAGATCGGAGCACGACGACTCCTGCGCGCAGAAGCCGCTAGAGGTCTTGGCGACGAACCGTCCGACGTCACGGCCGTCGAGGTCCTCGGGAACATCGACGCCATGGTCTTCGCCATCGAGCATGTCGATGCAGGAGACCCGATCACGGTGGAGTTGGTGCTCGATGTCCACCAGCGTCTCCTCGCCAAGACGCGACTAGTGCACTACGCCGGGAAGTTCCGGGAACAGCAGAACTGGATCGGCGGCAGCGAGTACAACCCCTGTGCTGCAGCCTTCGTCCCTCCACCGCCGGAGTACGTCGCCGACCTTGTCGCCGACCTTATCGCCTTTGCCAACGAGGACTCGCTTCCTCCTGTCGCCCAAGCTGCCATCGCGCACGCCCAGTTCGAGACGATCCACCCATTCGTGGACGGCAATGGGCGAACCGGACGAGCCCTCGTGCACCTCATCTTCCGACGTCGGGGCGTGGCCCCCCACGTCCTTCCACCAGTGTCACTCGTCCTTGCGACCTGGGCACAGGACTACGTCGGTGGACTCGTAGCGACCAGGTACCGAGGACCGGCATCTGGCAAAGCAGCGAGCGAAGGCATCAACCTCTGGATGGGACGCTTTGCCACTGCCTGCAAGCGGGCCGTCGATGATGCGTCGAGCTTCGAGGAGCGTGCACGGGGCATCGAAGCGTCGTGGCGGGAACGCCTCGGCCGCGTCCGTGCCCGGTCGGCAACCGACCTCCTCCTCGGTGTTCTCGTCGGTGCTCCCGTCGTCACCGTCAACAGCGCAGCCGAGATGATCTCCCGGAGCTTCATCCAGACGAATGAGGCCATTTCACGTCTCGTCGAGGCTGACATCCTGAAGCAGGTAACCGTCGGTCGCCGAAACCGGGCATTCGAGGTACCCGACATCATTGCTGCCTTCACCGAGCTGGAGCGCCAGCTCGCAAGCCCCGAGGGAGACACCCTCACGAGTGAACCCGTCCGTCGCGTGCCACGACGGCTGTGACCCATGGACAAAGGGCTTCCGAAATCTGTATCTTCATTGCATAAGCAACAATCGCGTCCGCGCTGTAGCGCGCGACGCAAGGCGACCACAGCGCTGCTTGCCGAAGTCCTGGGACGAGCAATCCTCGCCACGTTCCAGTTGCGAGGTCCTGCGGGGACGTTGCAGCTGACCCTCCCTAGGCTCAGAGCCGTTCCAGCGGCGGCACCGCCCGAGGCGTTGAACGCTCGGTATCTACAACTGGAAGGAGACCACCCGGGCCAGGGGCCATCGCGGCTAATCTCACACTTCGAGGAGCGTCCCATCGATCCGAAGCGGGTACACGACGACGTCGTTTGCGGGTACGCGCTCGCGACCATCGGGGACCGGCGCGCTCTCCAACTCGAGACGTACGGTTCTCGCGATCGCAAGATTCCGGGCAAGGTCAGCCAGTCAATCCAGCTCGACGAAGCAGCCGCACGAGACCTGCGACTTATCCTTGAACGTGCTTTTCCCAATCTGTAGAAAAAGACCGGCCAAGCTTGTTCCAATTGGCGTGTTCCGACTGGGCGGTCGTTCCTCTTGGCGGCTCAACGACGAGCGCAAGCCCGCATCGCTACCTCCTTGGGCGAGATCGGCTTCGCCCTGCCCGGCAGCCTGGTGTCGCGCAGCACCGCATGCGGCAAAGCCGGCTGCCACTGCCAAGACGACCCGCCGGTGCTACACGGTCCCTACCTCACCTGGACGAGGACAGTGGCCGGCAAGACCGTGACCCGCAAGATCACCGAGGACCAGCAGACTTACTACCAGGCATGGTTCAACAACGCCCGCAGACTCCACCAACTCGTCAGAGAACTCGAAGCCCTGTCCCTACGAGCGTTCGAACAGGCCGAAGAGACCAGCAGGCGGTGAACAGATCGCCCCTGGACCGGCGGAGCCACCCATCAGCCTTGCATGTGCTGAATGCCCGCCTAGCCGGGCTGGGGCGAAGCCCCGTTAGCCTTGGAAGCCTGGACTTCTGGCTCCGGGGATCCCATGTCTGGTGTCCGCCTCTCACCCGCCTTGGCGATGACGTCAGTGGCCGCGACGGAATGGAGTTGCGCCGGCTTCGGGGGTCGTGGCGAATGTGGTCACGCGCGGTCTGGCTTCTCGGAGCGGCTGAACGCCCGTCGGTAGCCGGTGGGGGTGACGCCGAGGTCGGTTCTGAATCGGCTGCGCAAGTTGGCGGCGCTGCCGAGCCCGGAGTGTTCGGCTACGAGGTCGACCGATAGGCGCGTGGTCTCGAGTAGCTCGCGAGCCAATCCAAGGCGCTCCCTGTGCAGCCATTGCTGGGGCGTGAGCCCGGTCTCGGCAACGAACCACCGGGCGAGGGTACGTTCGCTGGTCGAGGCCCGCCGGGCGAGGCCTGCGACGCTGAGGCCGTCGGCGAGGTGTTGGCGGGCCCAGTCGTAGAGGTCGCCGAGTCGAGCCGAGCGCTCGAGTGCGGGCCTGCGGGCGTATTGGGCTTGGGAGCCGTCGCGGTGGGGTTGGACGACCATTCGGGCGGCGAGCTCGGTGGCGACCGCGGCGCCGAAGTCGTGGCGGACGAGTTCGAGACACAGGTCGATGCCGGCGGCCGTGCCGGCAGAGGTCCAGATGTTGCCGTCTTGGATGTACAGCCGGGGGACGCTCACGGTGACGGCGGGGTAGCGGCGGGCGAGCTCTTCGGCGTGCATCCAGTGGGTGGTGGCCTGCTTGGCGTCGAGAAGCCCGGCTTCGGCGAGCACGAACGTGCCGGAGCAGACCGCCGCGATCCGCGCCCCGCGCTGATTCGCGAGGCGTAGCGCTTCGAGCAGTGCTGGTGGAGCCTCGTCGTGCACGCTGCGGCAGCCTGGGACGATCACCGTGTCCGCTTCGGCGAGCTCTTCGAGCGTGCCCGGCTGCGCGGCGACGAACCCGGCCGCGATCACGGCGCCGGGCGTGGTGGGGCAGAGCCCGAAGTCGTACCAGCCGGGGACGAGGTCGCTTCGCTCCACGCCGAAGACCTCGCAGGCGATCGCCAGCTCGAAGATCGGCGTCCCCGGGATCACCGCCACCCGCACGCAGGGAGCGTGTTGTGACGTAGAAGTCGACGTAGAAGTCGCAGTGTCGGATTTCTTTCGTATGATGGCAAGTCTGCCAGTCGATCCCCGAGCCCGCACCCGACACGCTTGGTGCCATGCACGACAGCGGCGGCTCACCTCGGGACGGCTTATCAGCTGAGGCGCCCGACGCGACACCCCGCACCGGGGCGCTCCGACGGCGGATCGGGACCGGTCACGGTGTCGCGTTGTATCTCAGCGCCGTCGTCGGCGCAGGCGTGCTCGTCTTGCCGGGCCAAACTGCGAGCCTGGCGGGTCCTGCGGTACTGGTCGCCTGGGCGTTCAGCTGCCTGCTCGGAGCACTCCTGGCGGCCACCTTCGCAGCTTTGGCGTCGCGCATGCCCGACGCGGGAGGCGTGGCAACCTACACGACCGCCGCATTCGGCCCGCGCGTCGGCGGCGTCACCGGCTGGTGGTACCTCGTCGCGGGCTCGGTGGGTCAAACGGTCGTGCCGCTCACCGGCGGCTACTACCTCGCCGACGCCCTTGGCGTAGGAGAGCGGTGGGCCTACCTGATCGCAGCTTCGATCCTTTTAGCGGCGCTGTGCTCGAACCTGTCAGGAATCCGAGTCAGCGCCGGGATACAAGTCGCTTTCGCCATCGCCGTTGGTGTGATCCTCCTCGTAGCGTCTGTCGCCGGGATCTCACACGCCCAAGCAGGCGCACTTAGCCCCTTCGCGCCGCACGGGCTCTCCGGGGTCGGGAAGGCGGTGGTCGTGCTGTTCTTCGCGTTCGCCGGCTGGGAAGCAGTCGCGCATCTTGCGGGCGAGTTCCGAGATCCGCGACGCGACCTGCCGAGGGCCACCGCGATCACTGTCGTGCTCGTCGCCGTGTTGTACCTCGCGATCGCCGTCGCCGTCGTGGTAACCCGGTCCTACGGCACAGCCCAACTCGATCACCTAGCCGTCGGCCGGCTCCTCTCCCGTGGGCTTGGCGTCGGCGCTGTTGATGCCGCGGCCGGGGCCGCGTTGGCGATCAGCCTGGGAACGACCAACGCGTTCGTGGCCTCGGTCTCACGCCTTGCCTACGCCCTCGCCCGAGAAGACTGGTTGCCTCGACCGATCAGGCATCTCAGCCACCGCGACGTGCCCACCGGCGGGGTGTGGCTGGTCACCGCGGTCGGCGGAGCGGGCCTTGTGGTCGCCTGGGTCGAAGGGTGGGGCACGCAGCAGATCGTCCTCGTGCCGGCGACCCTGGTGCTCGGCGTGTACCTGATCGCGACTGCATCGGCGGTCAGATTGATCCGTGGCCGCACCCGTACGGTCGCGGCGGCGGCCTTCGTCCTGACTGCGGTCGCTGTGCCGTTCTCCTTTGGCCACCTGCTCATTCCGGTTGTCGTCACGATCGCAGCGCTCGGATATCGCCGCTCCCACCTCCGGCGCTTGGGCTCGCTCGGCGAGCGGGGCCAGGCGCGAGACTCGGTCGAACCTGCGGACCACGGGTGAATCGGGAATGCCGTGTCAAACCCGCAAGACGACTCCGGGAGGGGGCGCTCACTCGTAGCCGCCGCCGGCACCGATCGCTTCTTCGAGCTGGAGCGGCTCCCGCATCCTCGCACCGGTCTTGGGCTGACGCGCTACGCCGATGCGCTCGGTGGGAGGCTGCTGAGATGACCGCCACTGACAAGGCCGTCGAGCTGCTACGCCTGCACATTGGCGCCGGGCTATTTGGTGCTGGTCAACGTCTGGGACGTGGCCTCCGCCCGTGCCGCCGCCGCCCAACCCGGCTGCCAGGCTCTCGCCACCGCTAGTGCAGCGATCGCCGTCTCCGTCGGTTGCCCCGACCGAGAGCACATCCCCCCCGCCTTGGTGCTCGACATGACCGCCCGGATCGTCGCGGCGACCGATCTGCCGGTCAGCGCCGACTTGGAGGCCGGATATGGCGCCGCGGCCGCCACTATCGCCCGGGCCATCGCTCCCGGGGTGGCCGGCGCGAACCTCGAAGACCAGATGCGTCCCCTGCCCGAGGCAGCAGCGGCCGTGCAAACTCGCCGTGAGCGCCGCCGATCGCGAGGGCGCGCCCCTGGTGCTCAACGCCCGAACCGACGCCTTCTTGGCACCGGACCACCGCGAGCGAGCCCGCGGAGGTCCTCGCCGATGTCATCGCCCGCGGCCGGGCCTTCCTCGACGCAGTTGCCAGCTGCGTGTTCGTGCCCGCCACCTTGACGCCCCTGTCGCGTAGTTCCAGGTCACAGCATCGCGTAGTAACACGACCGCCTCGGTGGCTTGCGTCTCTTTTCCCTGGTCAGGGTCGCTTTCCGGGGCCTACGGCTGCCTACCATTCCGGAAGTCCGGCCAGACGGAGGGGATAGCCTTGGCCGGCGGCTCGGCCCTCTTGCGAACGACGATAGTGCCGTGACGTGGGGCACCGGCGAGCGCGACCACCCGTCAGTGGTGTTGGCGGTCACGGTGCGGGTACCGGCACTGGGGCTATGGAGTCACCGGGGCCGATGTCAGCACATCCGTTCTGGACGGGCTGGTGCTCGAAGCGTTGGGTGAGGAAGACGTGCGCCTGGTCGAGGAAGGGCGGACCGGTCTGCTGGTGGTCGAGACCGTTGTAGATGTGGAGCTCGACGGGTATCCCCCGTTGGCAGTAGGTGTACGCGAGCTCCTGGACGTCCTTGGTGACCATGACGCCGTCACCGGTCGGGTCGGAGAGCCCGTTGCCGATGAACAGCGGGGCACGCGGGGTACCGGTCCGGCTCATGATGAGGTGGTCGAAGATCTGGGCGAAGACTCCCACCTTTTCGAGGTCCTGGTACTGCGGCTTCAACAGCTGCGCGGTCGTGAGGCCGGTGAAGTGACCGGCGCACTGGGCTTGGTTGGCGGCGATGGCGGCGATGCCCGCTGGGGTGAGGTACTGGTTGAGGTCGCGGAGTTGAAAGGCCCGGGCGGCGCCGTCGAGGTGAACTGGGATGACCCATGTCCACGGCGAGCCGGGATGGTCGACGTAGGCGAGGTTGTGGAGCGGGTCGACGGGAAGGCCGCCTTCGGCGACGCCGACGATGTCGAGTTGGGGTGCGTAGCTTTGCGCCAGCTCGGAGGCGAACTCCGTGGCGATGGAGCCGCCTGAGTAGCCGACCATCCCGACGGGCGTGGAGACCTCCGGCGCTCCGAGCCAGGTTTCGGCCGCCCGGATGGCGTCGAGGGTCTCGTACCCGTACTGCTGTCCGGCGCCTTCGGCGAGGTCCTCTCCTTCGTAGTCGGCGGTGACCACGGTGTCACCGGCGGCGAGGTAGGCCATGATCGGCGCGGACGGCGTGCCGGCCCGGAGGGTGTAGCTGGGGTCGCACTGGGCGCCGAGGGCGTCGTAGGCGGCCTGGTAGGAGACCAGACCGCTGTCTGCCACCGCTTTGTTCAGGGGCTGGAGCACGGTGGCGACCGAGACCGTCCGGCGACCGAGCTCGTCGGTGGTGACGTAGAGCAGCTGGGCCGCCCGCACCGGCGTGGTCGCTGCGGTTGCGGCGAACGAGATCGTCCGCGTCCGCAGGATCGTCCCGGGTGTCTGGGCGAGCGGCCCGTTCCAGCGGTAGAAGGGGTCGGCGCTGGGCGCCGCGAGGACGCTCGGTGAGGGTCCGGCGGGGAGCAGCCGTTCACAGGCCTTCTGGGCTGCCAGGAGCCGAGACTTGCTGACCTTGAGCTGTTGGAGGCTCTGCTGTTGCTGCTGGCGGTCTTTCGTGGGGACCCCGGCGCTGATGGTGGGATGGGGCGAGAAGTTCGGCACGCCGTGGGTGCGTATGCAGTTGGTATACGCGGCCAGTCCGCTCGCTTGGCTGGCGCCGTGCCTCGCGGGGTTGGTGGATGTCGCGGTCGAGCCCGTGGCCGCGCCGGGCGTCGATGGGCTGCCGCAGGCCGCGACCGCCATGCTCGCCGCGAGAGCTCCGGCCGTGATCAGCCCGGCCCGGCGTGACCGAGGGCGCCGTCTCGGGTAGTGGCCGCTCTGTCGAGAGAAGTCGCGGGTCGCGCCTTCGGGTTCGGTGTCTGGCCTGAGCACCTCGGGCCGGCGATGCCCCAGCCCGAGCGCACCGCGGGCCGAGACGATCGGGGCGGTGAGCAACCTCGCCAGCAAGACGGCCCGCCGTCGTCGAAGCATCGGGATGCGCCAGCGTCGAACCCTAGGATGAGGTCGACACGGCGGGCCGTTGACCGCTACCGTGCCGCCCTCCGGCGGATGCTTAGCTGGCATGGGAGTGTGCGGGTGTTTCGCGAGCCTGTAACTTATTCTGTGTAAGAGGCTTTATACATTTATTGTTTAGTTGGGCCTCTGGTCTTATGTTAGCATAAGTTGAGTCTTCCGGGGAAGAACATTTCGAATGCGTTTAATGCTTGTTTCCAGCCGGGGGTTGATGTACCGGCTTCGCCTCCTCTTGTGGTCGTAATATTCCGTGCGATCAGCCGTAAGAGTTTGAGGGTTGAGTCGTCGTCGGGGAAATGCCCGCGGGTCTTGGACGCTTTTCGCATCTGAAAGTTCACTGATTCGATCATGTTGGTCGTGTAAATAATCTTTCGGATGATCGGCGGGTAGGCGAGGAAAGGGCT
>JAJZDJ010000096.1 GCA_021828685.1 Actinomycetes bacterium
TGGCACCGCCGCTGACTGGAAGCGGGTTATAGCTCTCGTCGAGGACAGATACGAGGTCATAGCCCCGGATCGGCCGGGTTACGGCGCGACGAGCGGGCCGGCAACCGGCTTCGCCGGGAACGCTCATGCCGTCCTCGACCTCATGGACCGCCTCGGCCGCTCACGAGCGATTATCGTCGGCCACAGCTGGGCCGGAGGTGCCGCCATCTGGGCTGCTGCCTCCTGCCCGGAGCGCGTTTCGGGACTGGTCCTCGTATCGTCGGTCGGGCCGAGCGAGCACCTCGCCTGGAACGACCGTCTCCTCGGCGCGCCTCTGGCCGGCGAAGCGTTAGCGGCCGCTGCGGGGGGTGCCCTCACGCTCGTAACCGGAAACTCGCGGGTCCGGTCGCTGGCCGACAGCCACCTGCCACGCCGTGCCCGCGATGGGTACCGCTACCTCGCCCGACTCGCGGCGGGCCAGGACCGGCTGTGGCGCTCGTTCCTGGTGGAGCAACGCCACCTCCTAAACGACCTCGGAGGCTTGGAGCCACTCCTCGCCCAAGTGAAAGCCCCGACGGTCGTGCTCCACGGAGCCTCCGACCGCACGGTCGAACCGGCCGTCGCTGTCCATCTGGCGTCCGGGATCAGCGGGGCGAAGCTGCACGTGGTCGACGGCGCACGCCATCTGATACCTCAGGACCATCCGGATGCTGTCGCGGCTGCGATCGACGAAGTCGCTTCCGGGTCCCCTTAGTCCGTACGGGCGGTCGCCTGACCCTAACCGTCAGACGGCCAGGTAGCGCCGCACTGCGAAAGCCGAACCGAGAACCCCCACCAAGCCACCCACGACAAGCAGAACCAAGCCCGTGAGGACGGCCTCATGAGGCGTGACGAAAAGCTGGTTGGTGCCGAGAATCGTCTGGTCCGGCAGGAACGACGCTATCCAGTTGCGCAAACCGTAGGTAAGGAAGAAGGCGACAACCGCTCCAGCCATGCCATGGACGAAACCTTCGAGCATGAACGGCACGCGAATGAACCAGTTCGTCGCCCCGACGAGTTTCATCACCGACACCTCGCGCCTCCGAGCGAAGATAGCGAGCTGGATGGTGTTGACGATGAGCGCTATAGCCCCGACGAGAACCCCTATTGCCAAGCCGACACCGAGCGTCCGCCATCGGCTGAACTGCTGGAGCAAGGTGGCGATCTCCTGCTGCGCATAAGAGACCTTCAACACACCCGGCTGATTGGAGAACTCTCGTCCGAGCTGCGCTATGTCACTCGCGTTCGAGGGGACCACGCGATACGAGGGAGGCATGTCGGCGGGGGTGAGGACGCTCACAATGTCGTTGTTGTTACCGAAAATCTGCTTGAACTCCTGGTACGCCTGCGCCTTGTCGACGAAATGGAACTTCTTGACCCCCGGTGTCGACGTCAGCTCGTGGCCGATAGCCGAAGTCTCGGTCGTCGAAACATGGACTTTGAGGAAGATAGCCAGCTCAACGCCGCCCCTCCACTGCACGGACGCTTTGTTGATCGCCTGGCGCATTACCAGCACCGCTCCGAGAGCACTCAACGAAACGGCCATAGTCAAGATTGCGGCGACGGTCATCAGCAGATTCCGCCTCAGGTTCCCGCCGGTCTCGCGCAGCAGGTAGCCGGTCGAAAGGGCCATCAGGCGCCCATCCCGTAGACGCCCCGCGCCTGGTCGCGCACGATCGACCCACGGTCGAGCTCGACGACACGGCGACGCATGGAGTCCACGATCCCCTCGTCATGGGTGGCCATGAGCACGGTGGTCCCTGTTCGGTTTATGCGGTCCAGCAGTCGCATGATGCCCGCTGTTGTGGCCGGGTCAAGGTTACCGGTCGGCTCGTCGGCGAGCAGGATCAACGGTCGGTTGACGAACGCCCGCGCGATTGCGACGCGCTGCTGCTCGCCGCCGGACAGTTCGCTCGGAAGGTTGTCGAGTTTTTTCCCAAGTCCGACAAGCTCGAGAATCTGGGGCACCTGGCTGCGTACCACCTGGCGCGGGCGGCCGATGACGTCGAGCGCGAACGCCACGTTCTCGTATACGGACTTGGTCGGCAGCAACCGGAAGTCCTGGAACACGCAGCCGATGTTGCGCCGCAGGTATGGCACTTTCCAGCCGGAAAGGGACCCGACTTCCTTGCCTGCGACCCACACCTCCCCGGAATCTACCCCCTCCTCTTTTGTGACGAGACGTAGGAAAGTCGACTTCCCCGATCCGGAGGGACCAACAAGGAAGACGAACTCACCTTTTTCTATGTCGATGTCGACGTCGCGAAGTGCGACAGTGGTGCCCTTATAGGCTTTGGTGACGTTGACGAGCTTGATCATGGGGTCATGTGTTTTATCGGCACGCGTGTCATTGCTCCGAAGTAGCCAGCCAGCGTGCTGGGAACATTCAGGTTTATTCCTATCTTAACGTTTCGATGCCCCCGGCACCGGCCAGCCCGCCTTTGGTCCACTTGGAATCATTCCGGCTCGGCATCCGTCATCCCGGCCCGCCGCCAGCGTAGAAACGCTTCCATGAACGAGTCGAGGTCGCCGTCAAGGACAGCGGACACGTTACCCGTCTCGAATCCGCTGCGCAGGTCCTTCACCTGTTGGTACGGGGCAAGCACATAGGAACGAATCTGGGCGCCCCAGCCTATGAGCGCTTTCGGGCCCGCCAACTCCGACATCTCGGCAACGCGAGCCTGGCGCGCAAGCTCCGCAAGCTTGGATGCGAGGATCTGCATCGCCTTGGCTTTGTTTTGGAACTGTGAGCGCTCGTTCTGCACCGCAACGACGGTGCCGGTCGGCAGGTGGGTGATCCGGACAGCCGAGTCAGTCACGTTGACGTGCTGGCCGCCGGCGCCCGACGAGCGGTAGGTGTCTATCCTCAGTTCCTTCTCGTCGATGTCGACCTCGCCCGATAGGTCCTCGAAGAACGGCACGACGCTGACCGCCGCAAAACTCGTCTGGCGGCGAGCCTGGGAGTCGAACGGGGAGATCCGCACCAGCCGGTGCATGCCCCGCTCGGAAGCAAGCAGTCCGTTCGCGTAACGGCCACGCACGATGAAGCTCGCAGAGAGGATTCCCGCCTCCTGGCCTTCGCTGACCTCCTCGACCTCGAAGTCGAATCCGCGCCGCTCCGCCCAACGGTTGTACATACGGACGAGCATCTGCGCCCAGTCCTGGGCGTCGGTCCCGCCGTCCTTGGCGTGGATCTCGCACACTGCGTCGCTTTCGTCGTGCTCACCGGTAAAGAGGGACCGCAGCTCCAGCCGGTCCAACTCCTCCGAAACGCCTGCCATCCCGGAGAGCAGCTCAGATTCGACCGAATCGTCGCCCTCCTCGACGCCAAGCTCGAAGAGGGTGCGCAGATCCTCCAACGCGGCGCCGAGACGGTCGATCAGGTCGAGGTCACCTTTGACCTGGCCGTACTCACGGGTGATCCGCTGCGCTTCGTCCGGTTTGTCCCAGAGGTCCGGGCGACCGAGCTCCGACTCGAGACGGGGAAGTTTGCTTCGAAGCTCGTCGGCGCGCAGATACCGGCCAGCATCATCGAGGCGGCCCGCGAGCTTGCCTATGTCGGGGGTGAAGTCACGCATGGGGTTGGCCCTAGCGGCCGTGGCAGAATTTGAACTTCTTACCGCTGCCGCAGGGGCACGGATCGTTGCGACCTGCACGATCCCATTCGGAGTCGTGTACGACGGGTCTGGCGATCGTATTGTCGGCGCCCTGCGAGCGGACGGCGGAGGGCTCCGCTGGCAGGATGACCTCCTCGCCGGGAGCAGGGCCCGCCGCAAGCGCCCGCTCGATGCCTGACGTGCCCTGCACCGGGTCAACGGCCGCACGGTACTCGGCCCCGGCGAGCGTCTGCTCGTCGGTTTCGCCCTGTGTCAAGACCTGGACCTGGGCGTGCATGACGATCTTCACGTAGTCGTCGTCGATGCTCGACATGAGCTGGCCGAACATCTCGTATCCGTCGCGCTGCCAGGCGACGAGAGGGTCCTGCTGGCCCATGGCCCTCAGGTTGATCCCTTCGCGCAGATAGTCCATCTCGGAAAGGTGCTCCCGCCATTTCTGGTCGATCAACTGCAGCATCACCTCGCGCTCCAACGCCCGCATGGTGTCCTCACCCGAGCCACCCTCCGGGGCAGGCATGGTCTGCTCGCGCTCCTCGTAGTAGCCGATGGCCTCGGCCGCGACATGCTCGTATATCTGGTTCGAGTCGGCCAACTCCACGAGTTGTTCCTTGGTCGATTGGACAGGGACGTATTGGCGCAGTTCGCTCAGGAGGCCTTCCAGGTTCCAGTCCTCGGGGTCTTCGCTCGCAGGGCAGTTCGCGCTGACCACGCTGTCCACCGCTGCGCTGAGCACATCGACGGTACGGCCTCGCAAGTCTTCTCCTTCGAGAATCTGCGCCCTGCGCTGGTAGATGACCTTACGCTGCTCGTTCATCACCTCGTCATACTTGAGTACGTCTTTGCGTATTTCAGCGTTTCGCGCCTCGACGGTGTTCTGCGCCCTCTCGATCGCTTTGGAAACCATCTTCGAGTCGATCGGCACGTCCTCGGGTAGAGCGCGGCTCATCACCCACTGCATAGCGCCCGTCGCAAATAGCCGCATCAGTTCGTCCTCCAAGGAGAGGAAGAACCGGCTTTCTCCCGGGTCGCCCTGGCGTCCCGCCCGCCCTCGAAGCTGGTTGTCGATACGTCGCGACTCGTGTCGCTCCGAGCCGAGCACGTACAGGCCGCCGAGCTCGCGAACCTTGTCTCCTTCGGCCTTGCACTCCTCTCGGTGCTTCACCAGCAGTTCGCCGTAGCGCGCCTGGCCTTCGTCGCTGTCAAGGTCGAGGCCACTCGCTCGGACTTCCTGCGCTGCGAGCAGCTCCGGGTTCCCTCCGAGAAGGATGTCGACCCCACGGCCTGCCATGTTGGTAGCCACGGTCACGGCGTGAAGCCTGCCCGCCTGTGCGACTATCTCCGCTTCTCTCGCATGCTGCTTCGCATTGAGGACGTGGTGAGGAATGCCACGATGCTCGAGCATCCTCGACAGGAGCTCCGACTTCTCGACCGATGCCGTTCCGACAAGCACCGGCTGGCCTTCCTCGTAACGCTCCAGAAGGTCGTCGACAACAGCATCGAATTTTGCGGCTTCAGACTTGTACACCAGGTCGGCTTGATCCTCGCGGACCATCGGCAGGTTGGTTGGGATCGGCACCACCTGCAGGTTGTAGGTGTTCGCGAACTCGGCTGCTTCGGTCTCCGCGGTGCCCGTCATACCGGCAAGCTTCTCGTAGAGGCGGAAATAGTTCTGCAACGTGACGGTCGCCCAGGTGTGGTTCTCCTCTTTGATGGCTACGCGTTCTTTGGCCTCGACCGCCTGGTGAAGGCCGTCCGACCAACGCCGGCCTTCGAGAACCCGGCCGGTGAACTCGTCGACAATCTTCACCTCGCCGTCAGCGACGATGTAGTCCTTATCGCGTTTGTACAACTCCTTAGCCTTGAGGGCCTGGGTGAGCTGGTGGACGTAGTTGGACGACACGATGTCGTAGAGGTTCTCGATGCCGAGCGACTTCTCGACTTTCACGATTCCCGATTCGGTCGGAGCAACCGTGCGCTTCTCCTCGTCCACCTCGTAGTCCGTCTCGCGGGTGAGCGACCGGGCGACTCCGGCGAACTGGGCGTAAAGGCGGGCCGATTCGCTCGACGGACCGGAGATGATGAGCGGCGTCCGCGCCTCGTCGATCAGAATCGAGTCCACCTCGTCGACGATCGCAAACTTGTGTCCCCGTTGCACCATATGATCGAGAGCGCGGGCCATGTTGTCGCGTAGGTAGTCGAATCCGAGCTCGGTGTTCGTGCCGTACGTGACGTCACAGTTGTAGGCGTCCTTCTTGGCCTGCCACCCTTCGATCTCCGGCGAGACCCGACCGACGCTCAGCCCGAGGAAGCGGTGAACCTGGCCCATCCACTCCGCGTCCCGGCGCGCCAAGTAGTCGTTCACGGTAACCACGTGGACCCCATCGCCGACGAGGGCGTTCAGGTAGACGGGAAGGGTGGAGACGAGAGTCTTTCCTTCACCGGTCTTCATCTCGGCTATTCCCCCGAGGTGAAGAGCCGCGCCGCCCATCAGCTGCACGTCGAAGTGACGCTGACCTATCGTACGCCGGGCGGCTTCCCGGACGGTCGCGAACGCCTCGATCAGAAGATCGTCGACGTGCTCGCCCTGCTCCAAGCGTTCGCGGAAGCGGACCGACTGGGCAGCGAGGTCTTCATCGCTCAAAGCCTCCATTTCCGGCTCGAGGGCGTTTATGTCGGGCACGAGAGCTTTCAAGGCGCGAACCTTGCGTCCCTCCCCGGCTCGGAGGATTTTGCTGAACACGCTCATGGCGCCACATATCCTACCTGTCACATGTGACGAGGTCCGCTCGCTAGGCTGGGTCGTGCCCGACAGGCCTGTAAATCGTCCCTATCGGCCGCGAGTTTTGGGGTGGCGGTCGCTTGCAGTCCACCTGCCGCTCGCGGGCATGCTCGCTTTGTACATCGGTCGCTTCGCTCTGCTGTCGGTCCAAGTCCAGGACGGTTTCGGCGCTCCCGGGTATGACCTGGGAATCTTCGATCAGGGCGTGTGGCTGCTCAGCCGGTTCGACGCGCCTTTCGTGACAGTCATGGGACGTAACCTCTTCGGCGACCACACGTCGTTCGTCTTGCTGTTAGCGGTGCCGCTGTACTGGATTTGGCCGGCCGCACAGACGCTGCTCGTCCTGCAGACCGTTCTGCTTGCTTGCGGAGCAATCCCCGTGTACATCCTCGCCCGTCGACGTGTCGGCAGCGCGTGGATGGCGACGGCTCTGGCGGGTTCGTACCTGCTGAACCCCGCCTTGCAACAGGGGAACCTCGAACAGTTCCATCCCGAGTCGTTCCTCGTCCTGTTCCTGGCGCTTGCGATCGTGGCAGCCCTGGAGTGGTGGCCACGCCTTCTCTGCGTCTCGGTCATCGGGGCGCTGCTCGTCAAGGAGGACACCGCTCTGCTGGTGATCCCCCTTGGCGTCTGGGTGTACCTCCGCCGCGACAAGGCCCTCGGCATCGGCATCGCCACAGCGGCCGCCGCCTACATGGCCTTCGCGTTCGAGGTGGTCATCCGTTCAATCCTCGGCACCGCCAATTTCTACGGCGGTCGGTTGCCCTTCGGTGGCCTGGTCGGGCTCATCGAGTCACCGTTTCGCCATCCGGGACGGCTGTGGGCCTACCTGAAAGGGGGTGGCCGGCCCTTCTACTTGTGGCAAGTGGGGAGCTCGTTCGGATGGATCTTCCTCGTCTCGCCCGAGATTGCCGCTATCGCGATTCTCAACCTGACCGAGAACGTCATCTCCACGTTCCCCTACATGCACCAGATTCCCTACCACTACTCCCTTGACGCCGTTCCGGTGCTCGCCCTCGGGACCGTCTACGCGATCTCGCGGCTACAGTCCGCCCGCAGGAGGGGCCTGGCAACCGCTTTCGTCGCATCGTCGGCGCTCGTCGCGTGCAGCCTGTGGGGCCTGTCGCCTTGGTCTCGCAACCCCGTCTACCCGCACCAGGCGCCTGACAGCCCAGCGGTCGTCGCCGCCGACAAAGCGCTCAAGGCCGTCCCGGCGGATGCCGTCGTCTCCGCCAGCGCTTTCTATGTGAGCCACCTCGATCACCGTCGAAAGATCTACCAGTGGCCCACGCCGTTCAGCGCCCAGTACTGGGGCCTCTACACCGAGGAGGGGCAGCGTCTACCGTTCGCTTCGAGCGTGCAATACGTCGTAATCCCCTCGCAGCTGAGCGGAACGGACAAGACCGTGTTCAACTCGATCGCCGCCCACTTTCACCTCGTGGTCTCCGGTGGAGGAGTCAGCGTCTACAAGAGGATCGCCCCATGAGACCAGGGACCCCAGCGGCTGACCTGGTCTTTGACCCCACACCCGCCCGAACCTCCCGGGACCCCAGCGGCCCCTGACGAGGCACGGGACTTACATCTAAATCGCACCATGATCGACAGGTACACCGCTGCCAAGATCGCCGATAATGAAAAAGGCAACCGGAAGTGCCATACCTGTCTTACGTGGGTCGTTTCGCCTGCGACTGGCATCGACTTTCAACCACAGACCCGCTGAGGTCCGACACGAACGTTAGCGCCAAGAGCGGTCAGGCGACGCCCGCCAGGGATTCCTTCAGCTCACCGAGGATAGGGACAGGCCCCGGGTCGACCCCTGTGGTTGCTGCAAGCCAAAGCGACATGTAGTCCCCTACCAGGATCAAGTCGAGCAACTGGGCGAGATCGCCTTCACCTTCCGCCGACACCTCGATTACGTCAGCGACCACCTCTCGCATGATGTCCGCGACGAGTCGTATCCGACGTCCTATCTGCGGGTGCTCCCCGTCGTGGCGCAACGCAATCGCGGTGACCACCTGCCGGGTGAGGTCGCCATTCTGCCCCCAACCACAGATTTCGTTGTGGCACAGCTCGGGCTGTGCCGACCACCATGCCGGCGCCTTCGCGTTCTCGTTGACCTGGGTCTTCCAACGCTGCGCCGCCGCAGCGCCGACCAGCCCGCCGCCGTGGATCAGAGGAATCGTCCGGCCTATCTTTCTGGCGACCGCCGCCGGAAGGCTTGAATCCCCGGCCGACTCGATGTCGTCACGGCGCCTGCCTAGCTGATCGACAGCCAGCTCGATCCATGACCCGCCACCGCGATACAACCCGAGGTGCTCGAGCGTGACGAGCACCGGGGCGAGCATCGCCCCGAGCGCGGCACGGGGCTGCGGGATCTCGGTAGGCACTGACAGCAACGTCGACCCCGAGGACGACGCAAGGGCTCCAAGATGGCCACCGCCGGTCACGAAGACAACCCTCGCCCCGGCATCTAAGGCGTCGGTCGCCACTTGGACAGTTTCCTCGGTGTTCCCCGACGCCGAAATCGCAAACACCAAAGTGTCGGGCGCAACGAACGCCGGGCACTCGTAGGACTTGCAGACCACTACCGGGACCGACATGAGCGGTGACGTGGCGGCCACCACGAGGTCTCCGGTGATACCGCTCCCCCCCATTCCGGCGACGACCACGGTAGCGGCATCGAAGGGCTCCACTTCGGCCACAGCCTCCTGGGCCGCCGAAGCAGCGTCGGCCACTTGCTCTGGAAATGTGGACGCCAGCCGGAACATTCCCACCGAGTCCACCATGTCGCCGACCAAGCTCACCTGGTCTCCTCCCAGTTGAGCGCCACGCCATCTGCGGTAGCTTTCGCCTCCATACGGGATGCCTCGGTTTCGTCGAGCACGTCAGCGTCGTCGATCAGCATCACGGGGATGCCCTCGGTGATCCGGTAACGCATCCTGAGTCGCGGGTTGTAGAGGCACTCCTCGTCCGCGAAGTAGAGAAGCGGGCCCTTGTCCTTTGGACAGGCGAGTATTTCCAGCAGTCTCGGGTTCAAAGTCACGACCGCTGATCTCCTTGTTCGTTTGCGGATCCGTGCTCTTGCCCGCCAGTGCTTCCTGACAGTTCCCCTATCAGGGCGAGCACCTCGGCGGTCCGCGCGTCGCAGGTTTCGCGGTCCGCAGCCTCGAGGTTGAGACGCAGCAGAGGTTCGGTGTTGGACGGGCGAATGTTCATCCACCATCCGTCCGCCTCGACGGTAAGGCCGTCCAGGCGGTCCTGGGGTAGAGCCGAGTACCGTGCCGCCACAGCGTCGATGACCGCCAATGGGTCGGCGACCTCTGTGTTGATCTCGCCCGAATCGGCGTAGCGCTCGAAGTCACGCCGTAGATCCGACAGCGGACGGTCGGTCTTGCTGAGCACTTCGAGGACTACCAAGGCAGCGATACAGCCCGAGTCCGCCCGGTAGTTGTCCCTGAAGTAGTAGTGGCCGGAGTGCTCACCACCGAACAACGCGTTCGTGTCCGCCATGACAGCCTTGATGTAGGAGTGACCGACCCGCGTCTTGATCGGCGTACCACCGCGCTCGGCGACTATCTCGGGCACTGCCTTCGAGCAGATCAGGTTGTGCAGGATCGTGGAGCCGGGGTACTTCTCGAGCATCGCTGCGGCCACAAGGGCGGTCGTCGTCGATCCCGACAGGGGTACGCCCTGATCGTCGACGAGGAAGCACCGGTCGGCGTCGCCGTCGAAGGCCAGACCGACGTCTGCGCCCGACGCTCGGATTCGAGCTTGTAGATCGACGAGGTTGGCGGCTTGGATCGGATCCGCGGGGTGGTTGGGAAAGTTGCCGTCCAGCTCCGCATACATCATGTCGAGACGCATCGGGAGACCTTCAAAGACGGCCGGGACCACGAGGCCGCCCATTCCGTTCGCCGTGTCAGCTACGACTTTGAGCGGTCGAAGGCTGTCACGGTCGACGAACGAGCGGACCTTGTTGGCGTACTCGCCGAGGACGTCGCCGTAGAGCACCCGACCTTCCGCATCGCTCGGCGACGCCGGCTTCTCGGCGACGGCGTCCGAGCCCACGGTCGCGCCCGCGGTCGCGCCCGCGGTCGCGCCCGACATGATCGATGCGACTTCCGCCTTGATGTCCGAGAGCCCGGTTTCGACGCCGATGGGGCGCGCACCGGCCCTGCAGAGCTTGATGCCGTTGTAGCGGGCAGGGTTGTGCGACGCGGTAAACATTGCCCCCGGAGCGTCCATGAGGCCCGATGCGAAATACATCTCGTCGGTCGAGCAAAGCCCGATGTCGACCACGTCAACTCCGGCGGCTGTAACACCCCGGCTGAACGCGGTAACCATCTCAGGTCCCGACGGCCTCATGTCCCTACCGACCACGATTCTCGACGCGGACGCAAAATGGGCGAACGCAGTCCCGACGGCTTCCGCAAGCTCGACATTGATCTGTTCGGGGAAAACTCCCCTGATGTCATACGCCTTGAATATGGCGTCTAGCGCAGATTGTCCCAGGTCAGTCATGCTGGCAGTGACTTTAGCTGGCGGCCGGCCGCTCGGCGGCCTTCCTGGCGCATCGATCTGTACGGCATCACTTTGCTCCGCACTGGCGCCTCCGGCGTCACCTTCGTTCGCATCGACCGGGGCTTGCGAGGCGTCCGGCGTGGCAGATGTGGCGGGCGGCTCAGGCGTAGCAGGCAAACCGGAGTTCTCTTCGCTACCCACAGAGGCATCAGTTCCCCCGGTCCGTCGCCTGCGAGCTCGATAGCGCACAGGTCCCAGCCGCCACATGGCAATCAGGCCGACCAGTCCGATCAGGGTAGCTATCTCCCCTATCCAGTCAACGGGCGTCTTGCCATACGTGAGCGTCACGTGCGCCGCAGTAGGTATCACGACCATGAGATTGGGCGTTACCCGATAGACACCCTTGGCGCCCGAGACGTGCCAGTTCGGAAAATAGGA
>JAJZDJ010000097.1 GCA_021828685.1 Actinomycetes bacterium
CACAGGCCGTCCCGGGCAGGCGGCGAAGGGCGTCGCGTCGCGGTGGGCTTGAGAGCACGGCCGCCCGCCATGCCGCCCGTAGCTCCCTTTATCTCCGCAAGTTCCCCGGCGGGCCCCGCAAGTTCCCCGGCGCGGCTCCTCAAGTTCCCCGGCGCGGCTCCTCAAGTGGCCCGGCGCGGCTCCTCAAGTGGCCCACGGTCACGCGAGCACCCCGGCTTGCGCCAAAATGGACTTCTATGAGTGATACTCGACCTCCATTGGCCTCGATCCACGCATGGCCGGCCGTCGAGCGTCCCGTAATGGTTATGTGCCTCGACGGGTGGATAGACGCAGGATCGGCGGCGGCGGGTGCGCTCGGCGTCCTCAGCGAGTCGACCCCGAATACTCTCGTGGCAACGTTCGATTCGGATGAGCTCATCGACTTCAGAGCGCGCCGCCCGACACTACGAATCGTCAATGGCGTCAACGAGCAGCTCCGCTGGCCGGAGATCACGATCCACGCCGCTACGAACCGTACGGGACGGACCGTTCTCACACTGTCGGGTCCGGAGCCCGACATGCAGTGGAGACGGTTCACAGCTGAAGTTGTCTCGCTCGCCAGCCGCCTCGAAGTCGAGTTGGTCGTGGGTCTGGGAGCGTTCCCTGCGCCCGTGCCCCATACACGCCCTGTTCGCCTGGTCGGCACCTCGCCAGAGGCGGACTTGGCCGCCCGGGTGGGCTTCCTTCCCGCCACGATCGAGGTCCCCTCCGGTATCCAGGGAGCTCTCGAAGTAGCCTTCGGTCAGGCCTCCATACCGTCCGTTGGGTTGTGGGCGAGGGTTCCGCACTACGTGGCGGCGATGCCTTACCCGGCCGCTTCAGCGGCACTTCTCGAAGGCTTGGGGCGTATCGCCGAAATTGAAGTCGATTCGAAAGCGCTCTATGCAGCTGCAGGGGTTACCGCCCAGCAGATCGCGCAGCTGCTGGCCGGCAGCGACGAGCACACCGCCTTGGTGCGCCAGCTGGAGGAGCAAGCTGACAGTGAGCTCGAACCAGAGACGACAGACTTCGGGGATCTTCCGTCCGGCGACGAGCTGGCGGCGGAGCTTGAGCGCTTCCTGCGCGGGGAGGCATGACGTCACGTCTGATCTCAACTCGTCTCAACTCGATGCGAGCGCCCTCCTTTCGGCGCAGACAGACAGCACGGCCGCGCAGATCAGTTCCGGGGTAGAACGAGAGGTGAAATCGAGGGGGTACCAACCTGCCGCCGACATCCGCGCCCGCCGGTCACTGTCGTAGTCGAACCTGCTGCGCGACCCGTGGTACTCGTAGCCGTTCCAGTCGACCGCAACCTTGAGCTCCACGATCGCACGATCAGGCCTATAGGTCCGGCCAGCACATCGGATCCTGTACTGGCGCTGAGCAGCGGGAAGTCCGAGCTCCACCCACATGCTGTCCATCCGAAGCTCCCATCCGTTGGCGCCCGGGTCGTAAGCAAGATCGCGATCGGCCAGGGCCTCGCGCAGCGATGCGATCCCAGGTCGACCTACTCCGGTACTGCCGGCGGCGTAGGTCGCTCGGAGACGCCGGATCGTCGTCAGCCTGCGCCGCAGAGCCACATCGATCATCGTCCCGATCTCGATCGGGCCGACCCTAGAACCCATGTCGAGGATCGTCCGCTCGACGGTGGTGACCGGGATCCCCATGTGCCGGGTGGACTCTGGCGCCGTCAGGGTTCCCCGATGAACGACGACCCCGGGCTGACGGTTACGGACCAAGGATGTCACCTCGATGCAATCAGGCATGCGAGGGCCGTCATCGAGCTCCCACAAGCGGACCGCGCTCGCGTGCGACAAGACAGTCCGACCACCCGCTGCGAGCACGACCGCTAACACTGATCCATGCCAGCTCAGCGGTACGCCACATAAGCGATAAACACCGCGTCTCGCCCTGACCAACTGGCCCCTCGACATCTGGTGCTCGATCGCCGTCCGAGTGATTTGGAGGGCGTGCATCTGCCCCACGGTCACCAAGCCGTGCTGCTTTCGGGCCAGCTGATCGAGTGATGCCATATCGTGCATCCCCCAAGCGTGTCATCCCGATGTGACTTCGTGCTATCTCAGAAACGATTGATACTTTATACACGCTATAGATGTATAAAGTATCAATCGTTTTCGTGAGCACCGCCCTGGAGCGGTCCAAACACCGCAAATCGCCTAAACCAATGCGGTCTAGGCGCGGCTAGGCGCGTCTAGGCGACCGAATCGTGTCCCAGCTGCGCGAAACGGGAGTTCAACCTACGGTCCCCAACCCCGCACCCCCACACCCCCGGCTCAAACCACGATGTTGACAAGCTTCGGCGGTCGAGCAATCACCTTCGACGGCGTCCGACCGGCCAGCACCTCGACGACGCGCTCCGATCCAAGAGAAAGCTCCACGGCTTCGGCCTCCGTCACACCGTTCGCGACGCTCAACCTCTCCCGGACCTTACCGTTGACCTGTACCACCATGGTCGTCCGCTCGACCTTGACCTTCTCTGGATCGGCTTCCGGCCAGCGCTGGGCGTGCAAGGGTGCAGCCTCAGGATGCCGGCGCTCCCACAGCTCGGCCGTGATGTGCGGAACCATCGGCGCCAACAAGGTCAACATCGAGTCCACCGCGAAGTCCAACGTCGCGCCACTCGCCCCTTCAGCGGACTGGGCATAGCGGTACAAGTTGTTCAGCATCTCCATGCACGCTGCCACTGCGGTGTTGTACGACCAACGTTCGTAGTCGGACACCACCTTTGCAATCAGCCGGTGCACCTGGCGATCGATCTCGACGTCTCCCCCCGTAGGAGGACGCTCGACAATCGTCGCCTCCTCCACGGAACCGGTGGCAATCCTCCAAAGACGGCCCAGGAATCGATGACATCCCTCGATCATGTGGTCCGTCTGGTCGCTCCAGTCGAAGTCGTCTCCGGGCGGTCCGACGAAGAGATGGAATAGCCTGAGCGAGTCGGCTCCGACTGTATCGAAGTACTTCTCGGGCGACACCAGGTTGCCTTTCGACTTCGACATCTTCGAGCCGTCCATCGTGATCATGCCTTGGGTAAAAAGCCGGGCAAATGGCTCCCTGATCCCCCCCGGAGCGAGACCTCGATCGGCTAGAGCCCGGGTGTAGAAGCGCGCGTAGAGCAGGTGAAGTATGGCGTGCTCGATCCCACCTATGTACTGGTCGACTGCCATCCAGCGCAGAGCAGCGTCAGCGTTGACTGGTTCGCCTTCGTCCCAGGGATCGCAGAAACGCAGGAAGTACCACGAGGAGTCGACGAAAGTGTCCATAGTGTCTGTCTCGCGCTGCGCCGGACCGCCACACACCGGGCACGTCGCCTCCATAAAGGATGGGTGGTGACGCAGCGGTGAATCGCCGCCCGGACGGAACTCCACGTCGTCAGGCAAAAGGACCGGCAGCTCGTCCTCGGGCACCTTGACGATACCGTCGGTCGGGCAATACAGGACCGGAATCGGGCACCCCCAGTAGCGCTGGCGGGAGAGGAGCCAGTCGCGCAAGCGGTAGTTCACCTTGCGCTCGCCGACCCGATTCGAGACCAGCCAGTCGATTGCTCTCTGCTTCGCCACAGCGGTGTCGGTAATCCCGTCCAACCACTCGCTGTTGATCCTCGGACCCTCGCCCGTATACGCCTCCCCCTCCCATCCCGGCGGAGGCGCGACCGTGCGGAGATAGGCAAGACCATGCGCTTTCGCGAAGTCCCAGTCGCGCTGGTCCTCGGCGGGCACCGCCATGATCGCCCCGGTGCCATACGTCATCAGGACATAGTCGGCGAGGTAGACGGGAACTCGCCCGCCATTGAAGGGGTTCACGGCGTACGCCCCGGTAAACACTCCCCGCTTGTCGAGCGGACCCTCGTTTGACTGGCGGTCAATGTCCGACTCGCCCCGTACGCGCTCGACGAACGCTTCGACGTCTTCCCGGCGCTCCGGGGCTGTGATCACCTCGACGAGCGGGTGCTCGGGTGCGAGCACGACAAACGTCACGCCGAACGCCGTATCAGGTCGCGTGGTAAAAACTTCGATCTCTGCGCCATCGACACCCTCGACAGCTAGGGCGAACTGCGCTCCCTCGGAGCGGCCTATCCAGTTGCGTTGCATCACCTTGACCCGCTCCGGCCAATCGAGGCTGTCCAGCGCCTCGAGCATCTCGTCGGCGTACGTGGTGATCTTGAAGAACCACTGTTCGAGGTCGCGCTTAGTGACCAGGTCTCCGCTTCGCTCGCACGTCCCGTCGGGCAGCACCTGCTCGTTGGCGAGCACGGTCTGGCAGCCAGGGCACCAGTTGACCGGGGCATTTCTCCGGTACGCGAGCCCCGCATCGAGGAACTTTTGAAAAATAACCTGGTTCCATCGCATGTACAGCGGATCGTGGCTATGCAGCTCTCGGCGCCAGTCGTAGCTGGCCCCGAGGCGCCTCAAGCTTGATTTCAACTCTTCAATTCGGGCGTCCGTGAAAGGTCGGGGGTGCACGCCCGTCTTGATAGCTGCGTTCTCGGCAGGCAGGCCGAAGCTGTCGAAGCCAATCGGGCTGAGGACCGCATAGCCCTGCATCGTCCGCTGGCGGACCAACAGATCGCCGAATGTGTAGTTGCGGACGTGACCCTGGTGCGCCGGTCCGCTCGGGTAGGGATACATACACAATACGTAATACGGCGGCCGCGGGTCGTCGTTGTCTACCCGGTAGGCCCCCTCCGTCTCCCAGCGACGCTGCCATTTTGCCTCGATGTGCTGCGGATCGTAAGCGTCTGCCATGCCCAACAGGGTACTTACGCCCGACGGATGCCACGGACGCACCGGGGATGCTACGATCCGTAGACCTTCTGGGGGCGTAGCTCAGTTGGTAGAGCGCTTGCATGGCATGCAAGAGGTCGTGGGTTCGATTCCCTTCGCCTCCACTCCCCACCAGGGGTTTCGTACCGAAAAGATGGCCGGGAGCCACTCGAGGTGGAGCCTCAGGTGTAGCCGGGCAGTACAGTCGGCTCCTGATGCCGACCAGGCGGCGTGGTGCCGACGTGGTGCTGGGGAGGGCGGGGTCTACCAGGAAACCCTCCACCGACGGCTCGCGTCCGGCGAGCGGGTCGAGTACCGGCTGTGGGCCGGCGTGGTCGAGACCGACCGGGACCCGTCCACCGGCCAGCGGCGGCGGGTGAAGGTCAGGGCCAAGACCAAGGCCGAGGCCGTGGCGACGATGCGAGCCGAGCAGGACCGGATCAGCGCCAGCGGTGCGCCGCAAGAGCCCTTACGTTTCACCCTCCTCCAGCGCCGGATGGGTCAGGCGGCCGCGTGCCGCACCGGTTGGCGGCGCTGACAGCAGTCATGCTCCACGTCGGGCTCCGCCCCGGCGAGGGGACCGGGCCGGCGCATACTGGGTGGAGATGGGACTGATGTTCCCCTCCGAGGCCGGCACGCCACTCGACCCGTCCAACCTGCGCCGCCAGTTCTCGCTTGTCGCCACCGCCGCCGGCATCGACGGGCCGTTCAACCCCTACACCGCCCGGCACACTGCCGCCAGCCTCTTCATCGACGCCGGCGCGTCACTCGATCAGGTCGCCGACCTTCTCGGCGACGACCTGCGCACCGTCGTGCTCCACTACCGCCACCGCGTCCGGCCCATCGTCGAGATCGCCGGCGAGGGCTGAGCCCTCGTGTCCGCCTCCCTGCCGACCAGCGCCCAGAACACGGCCGCCTCCGCGGGCTGATACAGATTGGCCCGTCCCTCGCCTGCCTCGCCGTCAGCCATCGACGGTCGCTCCTACGGACGGCCTTCCCCTGGCCGACCAGTCCCTGTCCAGCATCGCCATCAGATCGACGTCGACCCAATCCTCGTCCCAGCGCAACGCCTGGCGCTTGGTGCCCTCGTGGACGAATCCAACCTTCTCATACACTCGCCGCGCTCGTGGATTGCCTCGAGTTCGACGCGGTCAAGCCCGAGGGTGTCGAACGCATGGGCGAGCACGAGCTGGGTTGCCTCCTGACCGAAGCGGCAATTCTGGACACCAGGCGACCTGCGATTCGACCCCGCTGGTGCGGCGAGCAGACCTCCTCCGGAGGAGACGCTGAACGAGCGAGCACTGCGAAGTGCTACTCGACGGTCAAGCTCTGGTCGCCGAAGTCAGCGACGACGCGGAGCTTCCCGCCGAGCGCCTCGATGTAGGAGCGCAGCGTGCCCATCTCGGTGGAAGCCAGCTGCCCGTGCTCGATCTTGCTGACTCGCGCCTGGGAGACCCCCATGATCCCGGCCAGCTCCGTCTGGGTCAGCGCCTGCTCCCTGCGCAGCTGCGCCAACCGGTACGCCCGGACGACCTCGCCGAGCAGCTTGCGCTCGTCAGCGACGGCCTGCTCGTCGAGCCGGCCGGCAGCCTCCTCCCTTACCTGCTTCCATGCCCTAGCCATCGCCTTGTTCCTCCGTCTCTGGGTACTCGCCGGCCAGCCACCTGCGGTATCGCTCCTCGGCCAGGGGGACCTGGGCGGCGTACCAGGCTCCCCAGTTGCCCGCCTTGTCGCCGGCGGTGAGGACCACTGCCTGGCGGTCGGGGTCGAACACGAACAGCATCCGGATCTCGGATCGGCCGCCCGAACCCGGCCGCAGCTCCTTCAGGTTGTGCAGCTTCGAGCCCTTGATCCGGTCGACCGCGGGGGCGACCGAGGGTCGGACCCACCTCCTCGAGGAGGTCCAGCGCAGCAGCGACCAGGACGGCTGACCCAGGGTCGTCGTCGACCATGGCCAGGAACCATGCTTCGACCTCGTCGAGGAAGATCACGGTCCAACCCACGGTGACACTATACAACCCCCGAGTTCTACAACGCAGACATTATCGCGGAGCCGCCTGGCCGGAACACGCCAACGACGGCATGCCGCCCGTCAGGTGGAGCCATCGTGCGTGGAAACTGGTGCTATCCGGCCTCTCTCCCGTCGTGCTCCACAGCATCTGAGCAGGACTTTCGAGTTCGAGTGGGTGCACGGGCAGGGCCTGGCGTCGCATGGCATGCAAGAGGTCGCGGTTTGATTCCCTTCGCCTCCACCCTTACCCTTTGACCAGCACTTATGCGGTTGGTCGGACATCGATGGCGAGTTTGGGGTGCCTAACGGGGTGCCTAACTCGAACGAGAGTTAGCCGAACAGAGACTCCATCGCACCTACGTGGGCGTCGATCGACGGCTTCACCTGGTGGCGGTAGTGCTGCTCGAGCATCCGCGTCGAGGCGTGCCCGAGGACGTCGGCGATCTCCTCGAGCGGCACGCCCGCGGCCGACAGCAGTGAGGCCGCCGAGTGGCGCAGCTCGTTCGGTGTCGAGTGGCCCAGTCCGGCCCGGCTGAGGAAGGGTGAGTGGCCGGCGTGACTTCGGCGGAAGGGTGAGTGGCCGGCGTGACTTCGGCGTCTTGGTCTCGCCGACGCGGAGGCCAGTCCTCTCGCTCTTCAGCGACACCTCGACGGTGAGCCTTCCGGCGTCGAGGTCGACGTCGGACCAACGCAGCCCGGTCAGCTCCCCCGGCTCTTCCCCACCTTCGCCATCCCGGCGAGCAGGCCCTCGACCAGGTTTCGATCCTCGTCTGCGCCAAGAGCAACGGCGGCCAGCACCCTGATCCATCTGTGACGCAGAGCCCCCACGTTCCCGCTTCTCTGCAAGGGCCTCGCCTGCGGTTGGGCTGCCCGTCCTGATAGCGGGCCGGAAGTTTGTCCGTCGTCAGGAGGATGACAATCATCTCCGATGAGCTGCTCCCTCGGGCGGGCCGAGTCAGGATCGCCGACGAGCCGAAGGGGGCGATCCTCGGGAGCTCGGCGCGTGCTGCTTCTTGGAGGTCACTGTCCCAGAACCCTCGCAGCGCCACAGCCGGCGACCCATCCCCAAAGTGCCGTGTGGGGCGCAGCAACTCCAGCAAGCACCAAACGCCACCTGAGGGGTGCCGGGCAGGCCGGGGTTCGATTCTTGCTATAGATCGGGAGCTGGTGGCTCTGGCGCCGCAGTCGGTGACTGAGGGGCGGCGACGGTCCGCTTGGAGTTGGTTGCCGTGATTGCCGCCAGAGCGACCACGCCGCGCTCGGCGCCATCGATAGACGCCCACAGTCGACGAGAGTCGTCTAGCGCCGTGAGCATGGGGATCAGGTAGCGGCGGTCCCGGGCGCTCAGTTGCTCGCCGATTTGGTCAGCTCCCCGAGCCATCGCCGCCAGCGTGGCGAAGTCCGTGAGATGACGCTCCTTCCCCGGGTCGCTTGGGATGGAGAACGCGGCTGCCTTGGCGACGAGTGCGCCGAGCATGTTCGGGCGCCGGATGGTTTCGACCCTGTCATCGACTTGTACGCTCACCGGCTCGGATCGGCTGATCGCCTGCTGGGCACCGGGCGTCGCAAGAGTGGTTCGACCGGTTATCCCCTTTCTGGAGGCAGCGGTCCGTCCGATGCTCTGGGGGATCAGCACGTCGATGGTCGCCTTGTCCCCAACCCACCGATGCTGGTGGCCATCGGGAGACACCCCAGCAGAGGTGAAGCCCGCGCTCGCTAGCGACCCGGTGAAATCGCGTAGCACGTTGGGCTGTGCTCGCACATCGAGTACGACGTCACCATCGTTGGTGGGACGGGAGGGCGAGAACCCGCGTTCCTGGCAGTACAGATGGACCATCTGACCGCCCACAAGACACCAGCCGTCGGGGAAGTCAGCGGCGACGTCGAACAAGCCGAGCCAGCTCTGTCGTTGACGTTCCGTCAGTCCGGTGAGTACCACCGTCATCGTCTGGCAACCCGTAAAAGCTCCTCGACCCGGGCATCTTCACGAGCTCGGTCGTGGTCGGCGAGGTCGGCGATCACCAAGCCGAGGGGGGCCGGCCGCGCCAGCGGTCGGTCGATGACGTACAGCCACACGTTGGCGGGATTGACTGCTGCCATCAGGTGGTCGGCCATGAGCTGCTCTAGGTCGCCAGGTCGCACGTAAGCCTCCGCCTCGCTCCCGGCCGACATCTCGGATCGGGCATCGCTGATCCCCGAGGGGACGAGCCTTGGGTCCTGTAACAGTCCGTCCACCTCCGACGGTGAGACAGCTAGGCGGAGCAGCTGTGCACGGCTTCGGAGCCAGGAACGCAGTAACACCGCGGGCCGAGGAGAGGCGAGCAAGGTCCGGTGCTTCGCCTCCAACCGGGCACGCTCGCGATCCGAGATGCCCGCAACGGGCTCACTGGAGAGCAGGGCCATGAACGCCCACGCGATCCGCGGAGACATCGGACGAGCCACCGGGCGCGACCTCGGGATACCGGCCTCGTCGACGAGCAGTCGCCCCGCCACCCGGCGCGCCGGGAGATCACCGGCATCTATGAGCTGGCGAACCCGCCGCTCGGACACCCCAAGCTGGGCGGCAACCTCCTTGACGCTGACCTCGATGACACAACTCTACCGTAATCGGAAGACTTGTGGTGGGACCAACTGCCCGGAGGAGGCGCTGAGAATGCAACGGCTCCGCGCGCGAACTGAGGTTGGTCTGGGGTGCCTAAGTGGGTGCCTAACGCAAGGGATTCGATGGCATCAACCGGTACCTACTAACACGTCGCAGGGATCTGACCTGGACTTATTCACATAAGGAGGGACTCGTCGTGACGAACCGGTAGGTACGACAGTGCATGGCATGCAAGAGCCGTGGGTTCGATTCCCTTCGCCTCCACCCAGTCTGACCAGGACTTTTGTCCTCCAGGGTGGCCCGCAGGAAGGCACTCCAGGACCGTCCGGAAGCCAAAGCCTTCATTTAGTCGCACTCCAACTGTCCACACCCGGACACCAGCCTCTCCAAAGCCCGTTGTCAACGAGCGAGCGATCATGCTTATGCCAAGATCTGCGTGTGGGAGAACTCACTAAGAGCCAGGTGAATAAGGCCGGGAAGGCCCTTCGAGTTTGGTCGACTGGATCTTGGGCCCCCCTGACTCCCGAGGCAAGCCAAGGTCTCGAGGTTCTCCAGCGGTGGAGAGCAGCGCACCAATATCCACTCATAAAGGCGAACAACGGACTCCGATCCGTCGTTCGAACAGAAGGTTGTCAAGTCGAGGTGTCACAGCGCCTCAAGAGCATCCCCACAATCGTCGACAAACTCGTACGTCAGCCCACGATGCAACTTTCAACGATGCAGGATATCGGGGGTGTCGTGCAGTCTTGGGCGATGTTGACGAGGTGAGGAGGGTCGAGCGACGACTGCGCAGGAATCGGCCACCACTCAGGATAAGCGACTACATCGCCCAACCACGGAAGTCAGGCTACCGAGGCATCCACCTAATCGTGTCTTACGACGACCGTGCCATCGAGGTCCAGCTGAGGACTAAGGCGATGCACGAGTGGGCGATTGCCGTCGAGCGGTTGTCGTGGCGGATGGATGAGGATCTCAAGAGTAGCAGAGGACCACAACCAGTCCTCGAGTGGCTGGAAGCAGTTTCGGAAGTCATGGCGCTAGAGGATGCCGGATGTAGCGTGACTAGCGAATTGGCGGATAGGATTGCGGTACTACGAGAAGGAGCTGTTCCGCACCTCGGTGAGAGATGACTAGACGTGGTTGACCAGATTCAGCATTTTTTGTTGGTTTTCGATCACGACGCCGGACAACTGGTTGAGGTCAAGCTATTCGGTGCCGACGGCGAGAAGGCCGTTGCGGCCTACGCCGCCAAGGAGCAAGAACTTGCGGACAATCGGTCCGTGGAGATCGTCCTGATCGGGTCAGACTCGTGGGAGACGGTTAAACTGACCCACGCGAACTATTTCGATGGCTCTGTTGTCGTCTCCAAATATCTCGCCGGCATCTAAGCATCCGGCACCCAAGCACCGCCTGCATTCCGATGGCTGCGGTCGCTACTGGCCGAATCTGGTGTCTGTAGTGGCGTAGCAGGGTCCAGGGTCATCCCCCAGCAGGTCGGCGACCTGCTCGAGTGCTGCACCACCATCGACCAGCAAGCTCGTCGCGGTGTGGGGTAGAGCGTACACGAAGCGTGCGTCAACCCCCGCCTTGGTTGCAATCCGGGCGAAAGTCCGACGTAAGTTCGTCGGGTCGAGCGGCGTGCCGTCCTCGGAGGCGAAGACGAGTCCGTTGTCTTCCCAAAGTGGGTCAGCCTTCAACCGCTCGACCGCCGTAGCTACCTTGTGTGAACGCAGTGAGTCGGCGGCGATGTCGGGCAGTGCGATCGTGCGGCCACTCACTGTCAAGGTCGGCGCCTCCGCATGCACGTCGAGGTCGTCCAAAGCAGCCCGCCGAGCAGTTCAAGCAGGCGAATTTACATGACGAGTCTGCATGGCATGCGAGAGGTAGTGGGTTCGATTCCCCCGGGCGGCGAGCAGCTCTTGGACCTTTTCGAAGGTGGCGC
>JAJZDJ010000098.1 GCA_021828685.1 Actinomycetes bacterium
ACTTACCGGGATTGGCTGCAGAGCTACGAGCCTCTCCGGCAACCCACCTTGCGGCGAGATAGACGGACGCGACGACGATGAGCGGCAGGGCGATGGTTGCCTCGGTAGACATCCTAGAGAGGAGTCTTGCTGCGTCGCCCGATACCGTCTGAGCGCCGAACTGGGTGACGATACTGGCGACGTCGTGTCGCGCCACGACGAAGCCGAGAGGAATAGCGAACCACATGAAAACCATCAACTTCTCTGTCCTAGCCTGGTTGTCGCCCGCCCTCCGACCGTAAATTCGCATGATTCCGTAGCGCTGCATGAGGGTGTGCTCGGCGTTCCAGAGCCCACCGACAACTACCACCAGCAGCGGGCTCAACGTCGTAAAGATAGAGACCACGAGCACAACGACGACGGGCGAGATAAGGAACAGGCGTCGGTGTGACGCAAGCCGCCACGGGCTCGCGTACACGAATGGCAAAGTGAGCGGCTGATGCGCGAACGACAGGAACATGACTGCCGCTACCAGCACGTCAAGCACCCGCGGGGTGCCTTCGGCAAGGTGGCCAGCGAAGGCGAGCGGAAGCCAGGATAAGGACAGGGCGGCGTCACCCGCTGGTCTGCCTATCCACCTGCCGGCTGTCACGGCTGTGAATCTATTCTCTTGCCGAAATTTTCTCTACTAGCGAGCCGGCCAACGATCAAACCGGCGGGGACCGGCAGGCCCTGCTAAATTCAATTTGCCGTCGCTTCCCCGCGGTCAATGTCTGTCTCAGGACGTGAAGCCGCGTGTCGGCGCGAGTTGCAGTTAGCCCAGCTACGACAGGAGCCTGACGGGTTTCATGGTGGTGTCCAAAGCTTGGAAGCATCCTCGATCGGGAGGCGGGCGCGTTGAGCAGCCGAGTCGGTCGTGGCACACCAGGCGATCGATATTTGCGCTGGTCATTCTGGGCTCGCTGGCCACTTCTGGCGCAGCGTTCGCTGCGCCGGCGTCTGCTAGCGGCGTCGCCTCGGACCAATCTCAGATCTCCCAGCTCGAGGCGCGAATCACGAGCCAAGGCGCCGCCCTCCAGCAGCTCGTCGCCCGCAGCAACGAAACGCAGGGGCAGCTTTCGACTCTCCAGCAGAAGCTCTCCACCGAGCGCAAGCAGCTACTCGGCTACCAAGCCAACGAGGCGACAGCGGCGTCGAACCTTCGCAAACTGGCGATCCAGGAGTATGTGGACGGCCCGGCTTCGGCCGCTCCGGTGCCCGCCTCCGGCTCGTCCCTCGTGGCAAGGGCGGACTCGGCGATGGTCGAAGGCGAGTACGTCCAGGTCGCGGGCCTCAACGTGGCACAGGCGATGCAGAACTACTCCTTGGACGCGAAGCTCGTTGCCACGACCGCCGCAGCCACGCAGAACCTCTCCAACGAGGCGAAGAAGACGGTGTCGGCGCTGCTTACGCAGCGTCAAGCGGCCGTGGCGGCGTTGGTCGCCGACGAGACGACTCTCAACCAGGTGAAAGGTAACCTCGCCCAGCTTCTTGCGGCAGCTCAGGCCAAGCAGGCTGCCGAACGACTCGCAGCCGAAAAAGCTTTGGTGGCCCGAGTCGTCGCGGCCCAGGCGGCTCAAGCGGCCCAGGCACAGGCGGCGCGAGCCGCGGCAGCCTCAGCGACCAGCCGTCCACCTGTCGCGGAGCCTCCCGCAACGGCTTCCCCGACGACGCAGCCGTCGGCAGCGGCACCCGTCTTCCATGCACCGGTCGCCGTTGTACAGAGCCCAGCTGCGCAGACTCCGGTCGTCTCCGCGGCCGGCTACGCGAACCCGCTGCGAGCTGTGTCCGCACTACATCCGGAGCGGATCGACCAGGGTGTCGACTTCAGTGGCTACGGCCCCATCTACGCGATAGGCGACGGGGTGGTGCTGTCAACTTTCAACGGCGGCTGGCCGGGCGGAACTTATATCTCCTACCGCCTGACCAGTGGTCCTGCGGCGGGGCTGACCGTGTACGCGGCCGAGGATATTTTTCCCACAGTCCAAGTGGGCGAGACGGTGACCCCGGGCACTGTCCTCGGCACCTTGTACGAGGGACCCGCCGGCATGGAGACCGGGTGGGCGAACGGCGGTTCGGGCTCGACGATGGCTTACGGCGCTGGGCAGTTCGGCGGATCTAACACGACGATGTTCGGCTACAACTTCTCCCTGCTCCTTCAATCTGTCGGTGCGCCCGGCGGGGTCATGGAGAACAGCATTCCGACCGGTTCGCTTCCTGCGGGCTGGCCTAACTGGTAGGTGTGTCCTAACCGGTAAAGATCGGCTCGGAGCACCTGGCTTCTGGACTTCGAGGGCGACCACATCGGAGAAGTTCAGATGGGCAGAGAGTCCGTGTAGGGAACTCCGCTCTTCGAGACGTAGTTCGTGTACTCGCTCCCATCCCACCATCTGTAGTCCCACCGTCCCGACGGGTCCGGCCGCCACGCCGGCGCCGACGTCACGTCATAGGCGGCGGGCGGATCGGCCGGCGGGGTCGTCCAGGCAGACGCCGGTTGTCCGTAAGGGGATGCCGGTTGTCCCCCGTAAGGTGATGTCGGTTGCCCCGGGTACGGACGGGTGTAATTACCGCCGACCTGGCCGTAGGGTGGGCGGCCGCCGTAAACCCGACCGGACCAGTCGGTCTTCGGGCGCATCAAAGCTATGACGACAAGGCCTATAGCTCCGAAGACGAAGCTGAGTAGGAAACCCAGGCCCGGACGGCCCTTACCCCTGCCCACCAACCAACCAGCGAAGCTGATCAGGAACCAACCGAGAAACATAAATTCGAACATTCGATTCACCTACTCAGCCGGGCACCGCTTGTGCCTTCCATAAGCGTACCTAGTCGGTAAAGAAATGCGCGGCCTTGAAGCGACGGAACTTTACGCGTCATCCCCCGAGCTGTGCCTGCATCTGCTCGCGCGACACGAGGCGGAACGACGCACGGTCCATCTCCCGCCCGTCGATGTTGACGCTGAAGAAATAGGGCCCGGGCGCCGGCAACGGCAGGCCGAACAGTGGGACGGCGAGCGGCATCACGGACTCGTCCCCGTCGATCATCGTCGGCATCCGAACAGCCGAGAACACAACGGCGATCATCCCTTGATCCGCCGGGTTCGCCTCCTCCGGCAACTGGTCACTGAGCAGAACCCGACGCTGCGCCCCGTCAGCCTCGGAAACCAACTCGATCGTCATCAAGTGTTTGGCATCGGTTTCAGTCCACGCAATCGAGACCAGAACCGCCAGAAAAATGTTCACAGGGAACGGAGGCTCTTCGGTGTTGCTTGCAAGCATCGAAATGCCCGCACCGCTTATGAAGAGCTTTCCTCCGCTCACCTCGGCAAAGTCGCAAAGCAGAACCTTGGCATCCATGTCGTCGATCGCCTCCCGGGCACGTCCGCCGGGACCTTCCAACGGCCGGACCCGAACATCTTGACATCTCTCAGAACACCACCACCTTCCGCGATCACCGAAACCTCACTAATCGGACATTCAACCCGTATCGCTCGCGACCCGAGACAAGTGCATCGGACAGGAGGAGTCAATGAAAAAACGCCACGAGGTTCTCACCGACGACGTCTGCACGGACCTCGACGCGCGACTCGGCGAGCTGCACGACCGCTTGGTGACCTGGTGGGCAGGCGGGTCGGTCGAGGGAGCCGAACTGGCCGGGATCTGGGATGACGCCCTGCGGCGTTTCGATCGTCGACTTCAAGAACTTCTCGACGCGGGCTATCAAAGCGAGGACCTCCTCGAAGAGCCGGCGACCATGCTCCTCGACTGCTTCGAGCGTTCTTTGAGCGACCACGACAACGTCCTGGCGGCCTTCCCTTACGAGTTGCCCGACGGTTGGTTGGAGTGGCTTCCCCCCCAACCTAGCGACTGACAACCCGCCCGGGTCGACCGGATCTTCTAGACGGAGACTCGCGGGGCCTCGCGGTGTCCCTGGCCCATAGGGCTCTTGAGAGTGGCCGAGCGAGGCGGAGTATCCGTGGATCTTTGTGAGCACAGGTTTCGGGCCAGGTGCCTTATGATTCCTCTGTGAGCTCTACCGCTTCTGGACGTTCCACCCCTGTTCCGCCACGTTCAGGGCAAAAAGGTCGAAACAACGCTGCTCGCCCGTCCGGCACCTCCAGGCCGGGCGGCGGTCGGCCGGGCGGCGGTCGGACGCCGAGCGGACGTCAGGCTCGTCAGGCCGTCGCCCGTCGGAACCGTAACTTGGCGGTGGGCGCAGTCGTCGCCGTAGTGGCGATAGTGGCGGTTTTGGTGATAGTCGGGATCTCCAACAACTCGGGCAGTGGCCCGCTGCGCCAGCCGGCCCCGCAGGCCGCGGTCCAGACGATCACGAATGTTCCCGATGTCGTGCTCACGTCGGCTGCGAGCAAGATCAGCAACCTATACCCAGCGGTCCCCGGGGTCACGGGCGCTCTCAACTCGGGCGGCAAGCCTGAGCTGCTCTATATCGGCGCCGAGTTCTGCCCGTTCTGCGCAGCAGAGCGATGGCCCTTGATCATCGCCCTCTCCAAATTCGGCACGTTCACCAACCTCCAGCAGACCCATTCGGCGGTCACCGACGGCAACGTCGGAACCTGGTCTTTCTACGGCGCAACCTACACAAGTAAGTACCTGACTTTCACGTCCGTCGAGAACGAGACGAACACCTCCCAGCCGCTCCAGCAGCCGACAGCAGCGCAGCAGAAGATCTGGACGACCAACGAGACGAAGTACCTAGGCCAGGGCGGCTCGTATCCGTTCATCGACATTGGCGGCAAGTACCTGATGCTGAGCTCGCAGTACACAGATTCGATCGTCTTCAACAAGAACTTCTCGACAATCCTGGGCACTGTCGGCTCGAACAACAACACCGTCGGTGCGAGCATCGATGCCGCAGGGGCTGTCATGACCAAGTACATCTGTGACGTCACGGGTAACACACCTGCGTCTGTGTGCAAGACGTTCTCGGGCGTGAACGCCCCCATCGCCAACACGTCGTCGGGCGGGAACTCGTCGTCGACGTCCGGCTCCTCGTCCGGGGCCAGCACCGCCACGACGGCGGCCGGCTAGGAATCCCGTGCAGACGAGTCGCCATAGCCGGCCCCAGTCGGCTAACTCGCCAACAGCTCCTGCGGGACGTCGCCAGCTCGGCTCCGACCTCGTTCCTCCTCGCTGGCCCCACCTTGCCGGCCTGGCTCTGAGCGGGCTCGGCTTCGCAGTCGCCGCCTACCTGACCTTCGAGCACTACACCGGTTCCAAGTCGCTCACCTGCCCAGCGGGAAGCGCCAACGGGGCCATCAACTGCCTCAAAGTGACGACAAGCGTCTACTCAATCCAAGACGGGATCCCGATTGCCGTCCTCGGACTCGTCTTCTTCGCCGTCATGGCTGTGCTGCAATCGCCGTGGGCGTGGCGATCCGACCGGCGCCTGCTTGGCGCGGCTCGCGTCGCGTGGTGCGTCGTGGGGATCGCCTCCGCGCTGAAACTCGTCTACGACGAACTGTTCAACATCCACGCCATCTGCTTGTGGTGCACGTCTGTGCACATCCTGACGCTCCTGATATTCGTCGTCACCTTGTTCGGCTCCTTGTCGTGGTCGACGTACCGAGGCCAGCTCCTCGACGCCGAAGAACCCGCTTAGACCCGCTTAGACCGGCGGCGTCCGGTCGGACCAAGGCAATGCCTGCTCGATCTGCGACGCGATGCGGATCAGCAACGCCTCGTCCCACGGGCCTGCGACCACTTGGACGCCCACTGGCACTCCGCCTGCTGTCATGTGGGTCGGCAGGGAGATCGCCGGCTGGCCGGTCATGTTGAACCCGGCCGTCAACGCCGCCATCTGGAACACCTTGAGCGACGGTCCAGATCCGTCATTGGCGTGCACTTCGGCCAGGATCTCACCCGACTTCGGGGGCGTGATCGTCATGGTCGGCGATACCAGCAGGTCGAACTCGCCACCCCAGCGCGCCACCATGCTACGCGTGAAGCGCTGCAGGCGGTGCACGGCGTCCACATAGGTGAGGCTGTCAATGGCCGCCGCCGCCGAACGGGCCCTGCGAATGTGCGGCTCGGTCCTGTCCCAGTCGATTTCTTGGTAGTCCGCCAAACCCGAGTTGACGACCGACATGAACGATGCCAGAAAATCGTCTGGCACTTCGAACTCGACAATTGAGACTTGGTGGCCGAGCTTCTCCAAAGCGGTGCCGACGCCGCGGACCGCGTCGAGGCAGTCAATTGCCATCGGCAGGCCGAACGGCGACGTCTCGATGAGGCCGATCCGCAGACTTCCAGGGTCGACGCCGACCTCTATCGAGTAGGGACGAACCGGTGGCGGGGCGTTATACCACTGGCCCCGGTCGAAGCCGCTGATCGCGTCGAGGACCGCAGCCGTGTCCGCGACGTCACGAGTGACGACGCCCTCGACCGAGCCGCCCTCCCAGCTGTTGTAGTGCGCAGGAACGCGGCCCCTGCTCACCTTGAGCCCAACGAGCCCGCAGCACGACGCCGGTATCCGGATCGACCCTCCACCGTCGTTTGCGTGCGCAAGCGGGAACATCCCAGACGCGACAGCTGCGCCCGCCCCGCCGCTCGACCCACCCGGCGTCAGATCACGATTCCACGGGTTTCGTGTCAAGCCGTAGCGGTCGTTCTCGGCGACGGTGATCGGTCCGAACTCCGGGGTGTTCGTGCGTGAAGCGAGGACGAACCCGGCCCGCTTGAAGGCGTCCACGACAAGGGCGCTTTCGTCCGAGCGCCCCGCTGGCGCCCCCCAAGACCCATAGGTGACGGGCCAGCCGGCGACTGGTGTCAAGTCTTTAATCGGTATAGGAACTCCGTGGAAAGCCGGCAGATCGGCCGGGTCTACCCTGAGCACCGCGTCCGCAGCGTCACGGGCCTTCCGTCGGGCTTCGTCGTCGTCACGCCACACGACAGCGTTGACCTGACCGTTGAGAGAATCCACGCGCTCGAGGCATGCGTCGAGCACCTCCACCGGACTTAGTGCCCGTTCCCGTATGGCTGCAGCCAACGAAAGAGCAGATGCGCCTACGACGTCCGTGTTCCCCATGGTCGAGACAATACCGCCCGCCCCGGTGCGCGTTTCAGAAGGTTCCCGGTACGTAAACCGTCGTCGATGTCGGAGCTTGCTTCACCGGCTGAAGTGGTTGGCCTTCGGCGTTTGAGCGCACGAAATGCAGTAGCAGTTCTAGGGTGCCCGAACTACCTACTCTCGCCACGGCGAAGTTCGGGGAGGGGATCTTCCACAACGAGAAGGTGATGGGTATCGCAGCGCTCACGTCGATACCCCCTGCGACCCGCTCCGCGTGCAGGGTGAAGGTGACGGTGCGGGTGACACCTCGCATGGTGAGGGTCCCAGTCGCCGTCTTCGAGATGATGTGGCCTAGCGCAGGTAGCGGCCCTATGGACAGCGGATCAGCCAAGCTGAACGAACTGTGCGGGTACTTGTAAGTCTCCATTATGTAGCCGCGAAACTGTGCGTCCCGTGCGCCTTGGTCGGACTCTACCGTAGCCATGTCGACGCTGAAGCTCGCCGCTGTGACTGTCGAGCCTGAGATCACCATCTCACCGCTTACCGCCGACGTGCGTCCCACAGCCGTGTGGGCCTGCCCGAAGAGGTACTCGCCGACCCGGTAGCCGACCTGCGATCCCGCCGAGATCGTCCACGGTCCGCTCACAGGTCCTGGGGCCACCAGGCCTGAAGCAGCGCTCGCGACACTTGGGAGGCGTAGCTTCGCAGGCGCCGAACCCAAAAAGACGTCCAGGAAAAGGTAGGGCCCTCCCACCAGAACGAGAGCCGTGATGCCAAGCGCCACGGCCACCCACTTCACGGGGTATGTCCGCCCGACCGGACGGTCGGACCGCACCCGCTTCACCCTACGTTGGCCTACACCCTGCACCCCTCCAGTATCGCCTGCAATCCCACGTAGCGGTCACCGGGCGGCGGGGTCCGGGACGGAACTCCTTCTCGGCCATGACCGTGAAGCGATGCGAGGTCCCTAGTCTTGACGCCATGAGAACCTCAGGGATCGCAGTCATCACCGGCGCATCGAGCGGCATCGGCGCGGCGGCCGCCCGCCGACTGGCCGCCGACGGCTTCCAGGTTGTCCTCGGGGCGCGCCGGGTGGAGCGGATCACGGAAATCGCCTCCGAGCTCGCCAACGGCGCTACAGCGAGGTACCTCGACGTAACGGACCCCGCTTCGGTGGAGGAGTTCTGCTCGGCCGTTGGCGAGCCTTGCAGACTCCTCGTCAACAACGCTGGGGGCGCACTCGGCCTCGGACCGATCGGCGAAGCCGACGAGAAGCAGTGGCAGGCGATGTACGACACGAACGTCATGGGGCTGATGAGAATGACCCGGGCGCTCCTCCCAAAGCTCGTAGCGTCAGGAGACGGTCACGTGATCAACGTCGGATCGGTCGCAGCTTTCGAGCCCTACGCCGGGGGCGCCGGCTACAACGCCGCGAAGCACGCGGCGCGCGCCGTGACCGACGTGTTGCGCCTTGAGCTTGTCGGCAAGCCGGTGCGCATCAGCGAAGTCGACCCGGGCCTGGTCGAAACTGAGTTCTCCCTGGTCCGCTTCGACGGCGACGAAGAGCGGGCCAGCGCCGTCTACCGGGGCCTGACGCCTTTGAGCGCCGACGACGTCGCCGACGTGATCAGTTTTGTCGCTACAAGGCCTAGCCACGTCGATATAGATCAGGTGGTGATCCGGCCCCGCGCCCAGGCGCGGGTGTGGCTGGTGCACCGCGAGGAGAAATGACTGGGGACGGTGAGACCAGAAGCGCCTATGCGGCCCAGGCTATAGGGCCTACGAGAGCAGCAGGGCGAGTAGGGGTGCGGGAACCGCCCAGACGTCTCCTGAGGTATCGAGGGCTGCTTTGGTAACCAAGATGCCCCGCCCGAACTTGCCGTCTATGGCGCGTGACTCGCCTTTCCAGCCTTGGTCGACCCACTTGGTCTCCAAGGGGACGGTCGCGGTCGCGTTGGCTGGAGATGGCACGGTGACCGGTCCAAGGTCGATCTCGTTGTTGCTGGCGGTCCGTACGTAACCGATTGTTTCGCCGCTGACCCAGCGGCCTTCTTCGAGGTCATCGATGGCGCGTGCGAGAGCGACGCCTATAGCCATCTCGGTCAGTCGGGTCATGTCCGGCTCGCCGAGGCCGGCTCGCAGTCGAGCCGGGACGTATGCGAGCAGCGGGTCGGTGAGGTAGAGCTTTGCTTGGGAGCCAGCGACGATGTCATCTCCCTCGCGTCGGGGGCACCACAGAGCAGCATGACTAGTAACCAACCGGTTCAGACGTCGGACAAAGATGTCGCGGGAGGGGTAGCCGAGTTCCTGGGCCATGGCGGTGACGCTGAGTGGGCTCGTCGCTCGCTGGGCCAGCCGACCAAGTAGTCGGGGTAGCGAATCTTGGGGGCCGTCGGGGTCGACATCGTTTCGCAGCGAGTACCGCAGGTCGTCGAGGTAGGAAGTGGAGACGGCACCAGCCCGGATGTGCTCGGCGACGGCTCGTGGGAACCCGCCGCAAGTGAGGAAGTCCTGCCATGCAAGGTCGTAGCCGTCCACGTCGAAGGCAACCTCTTCCAATATCGCCGCTGTGGCTGGGCTTTGCAGGTCGGAGGGATGGACCGGAGGAAGTCGATGCAGCTGGGGTCTGGATGCCGTGAGGTAGTCGCGAAACGTCATAGGCAGGAGCACCCGCCTGCGCCGGCCGGATCCGGTTCCAGCGCGGCCAGCCAGCAGATTGCCTTCGATGTCCTCACCCCCCGCCCATCGACTGCCCGTAGCAATAACCGTGTCACCGCCGAACGCCGTGTTGTCACGCGCCAGTTTGAGAGCAGCGGTCCAGCCAGAGACACCGCTGATCTCGTCCAGCAGCCACAGGCGGGGACGTGATGTTTCCCGGTCGATTGACCGAGTCAGTTCTCGGCCGAACACGAGGCACCGATGGACGTCCTGCGCACTCATCCCGTCACACGGCAGGTAAACGACTTGCCGCGGGTCAAGATCACCGCGGGCACACAGAGCGGCGGCGGTGTCGAGTAGCGCCACCGACTTGCCGATCCGGCGTGGCCCGGTCAGGACTACCAGGAGGTCCGTGACTGGACCATCCTGAATGTCGGACAGAATGGTCGTTCGATAACCGAGATCGTGCGCAGCCCGACCTTTCAGGACCTGGTGATGTCCGGTCCAGGCGGTCGGGTTCCCTCCCCCTGCGGCTGCTCTCCACCAGGGGTTCGCGTCGGTTAGCCGCTGGCGCCGCTGATCGTCCCGCACACCCTCAGGATAACGACGAACTTAACAAAAGGGTAGGGGTTATGCGCGTAATGACCTAACAGAGTGGTAGGGGTAATGGCTGGTCGAACCCCAGAAAGTCGCCCTTGATGGCTCATGACCGGGTTTGCAGATCGGAGCACTCGACATTTACAGGCTCGACTCGCCTTTACAGAGCGCGATTCCACGCACCGGATTCGGGTTGGTGCCACTCACTCCAATGAGAACCTCCACGCATCATTCAGTACGGGGGTCTTCAACGTTGAGTCATCTGGCGGAGAGGGGGGGATTTGAACCCCCGGACCCGGTCTCCCAAGTCAACTCATTAGCAGTGAGTCCGATTCGGCCACTCTCGCACCTCTCCGTGGCATCACTCTAGCAGACCCTTCGAGCACCCGCTAATAACAGCAATGTGCAGGTCAGATGCCCTGTCTCTCCCTGCGAAGCACACTGCCTGCCGCCGCAGAGGCGTATGTTGTTGCGCCACGCAAGGCCTCGCTGAACTTAAAAATATGCCTATAATGGACATGCGTTCAACGCTGATTCAACAGCGTAAACGTAAGCGTTCGCAGCCCCGCCCCCTCGGCTGCCCCAAGGAGGACCACTTTTAAAGGAGTTGAGCCCCGTGAGCCTGCGTCCGCAAGAGCCGTGGATTCCAAAAACGTTCAGCGTCTGGGTGACCAAGAAGAAGACAACCGAGTGGGTGGAGGACCGCACGACGAACACTCGTCGGCGTCGCTCGGTCGACTGCTGGGATGTAGGAGGCCGGGCCGACGGAGTCCAGTGGCTGAAGCGTTTCCCCAAGGCTGGATTCGCCCAGGCCTGGAAAGAGCAGCTCGAACGCGACTTCACCGCAGGGCTGCCCTTCGACTTGCTCGCCCGCCGCTTCGTAGAACCCGTCCGACCCGAGGGCCCCAGGGTGCCCACGGTGTTCGAGCTGACCGAGACCTACTATCTTGCGCATCCCGACTGGGAACCCAAGACCAAGGTGCTCGCCGCCATGTCGTTCG
>JAJZDJ010000099.1:0-9629 GCA_021828685.1 Actinomycetes bacterium
ACGTCTTGTACCCGCCAGCCGGCGCAACCGCTGGCCGCCGCCCACTCGTCTGGCGTCAAAGTGGATGTCAGGTCGATGAGCTTGTGGGATTCCGCTCGAAGTGCCTCTACAGCGCCTTGTGTCACCTGTACAGGGTCGCTTCTTCGGCAAGGATCCGCAAGATCGCACCCGCTGCGCCGTCCCAGCTGAGAGTGTGCGCTTTGGCGAGCGCCGCCGCCTGCATTTGCCCGCGCAGCGCGGCGTCTCTCAAGACGAGGTCGAGGCGTTCGAGCATCGCGGGGCCCGGCTCGGCGAGAAAGCCGGTCTTCGCCTCCTCGACGGCGTCGAAGTGCCCGGCTATAGGGCTCGCAACCGACGGCGTCGCGCAGGCCGCTGCCTCGGAGATCGTCAAGCCCCAGCCTTCGAACGCTGAGCTGGACGCGAGGACCCATGCAGACTGGTAAAGCCTGAGAAGCGTGGGAAAGTCGACCCTTCCAGGAAGGTCAAGCCACGATCCGGCATCCCTTGAAGCGACCAGCCGTTCGAGGCGCGTTCGCTCGAAGCCCTCCCCGGCGATCACCGCCGTCAGGCGGGGATGGCGGTGCTTGAGCTCCACGAGGACATCGATCAGCTTGTCGAAGCGCTTGTAGGGAACGAGGCGACCCACTGCGACGACGAGCGGGTGCTCCGAACGTTCGCCCGGGACGAACTCGCGGTCCACTCCGGGCGGAACCACATCTACCCGGCTCTCGTCCAGGCGGAGCCGGCGCACTATGTCGAGCTTCGAGGATTGCGACAGCGTCACGAGGCGGGTCCGCCGATATAGCGGCGGGGCGATCTTGGTCTCAAGCAGCCGGCCGGCAGCAGCAAGCGGCGCCGGGAGCACCGTGTCCCACATCCTGTCGTGGACATGATGGAGCAGCACAACGCGCGGTTGAGGAGCCCAAAGCGGCGACAGGAACGGCATCCCATTCCATATCTCGACGGTCGCGTCGGGACGCGCCGAGCCGGTCCCGGCGGCCACGAGCCGTCGCATCATGGCAGCGGGGAAAATGCTGTAACGCCCTGCGGGCCGGGCGACCTGGTAACCGTCGCGGTTCGCTCGGCGCTGGGCGCCCTGAGCGCGCGACGCCACTATGCGGACGTCGATCCCGGCGGCCGCCCACCGCTCCGCTATGCGCGCGGAGTGCAGCTCAGACCCGCCGGCTTCGGGGTGGCCGAGGTCACGCCACGCGATGATCTCGACCGATCGGATGCCCGCAGCCGCTGCGAGATCCGCCGGCGCCAGCTCCTGTCCGGGTTCCCGGAGCAGCGCACGGACTGCGCTCGCCGACACGGCCGCGCTCGTCGGTCCGGCCGCGCTCGCCGAGACGGCGGACCAGGCGGGCCGCGCGGGCCGCTTCCCGCCCCGCATGGAGACTCGGGGCGTCGAAGTCAGATCTGCCGTCTCGTCGATCACGCGTCTCGGCCAAATCGAGTAGCGCGGGCAGACTCCTCCGCTGGGGCCGCCACAAAGTTCGGTATACGAGCCGCTCGACCAATCATGAGAATCCTCGACCCTACCAGCGGCCACTTCCCCTGCAGGATCGGCTTCTCCACGACGAGGTAGCTGGCCGTCGCGCTGACAAGAGCGAGGCCGGTAACGGAGGCAGCCAAGAGTGGCAGCGAGATGTGAAAAATCTGCTCGTTGCTCCACGAGAGGACCTTCGTCAGCCACGCCTGGTGCCACAAGTAGACGCCGTAGGAGACGACACCGACAGCGGCGATGACGCGAGTGCGAAGCAGCCTGCGGATCGTGCCCTCGTCGGAGCGGCCGAAGACCGCTGGGACGACGACGAAGAAACCGAACGCCCCGTAGAGAGCCTGCTTGGCGAGGCTGGCCGCCTCGCTGCCGTTACCGAGCGGCGACAGGGGCAAACCGAGGTTTCCGACAGCCAGGAAACACGCGCCGGCAAGGGCCCATGCCACCCACGGCATGCACGGATGCCACAACCAGCGGGGCCTTGTTGCAGTGACCTCGACCCATGCGCTCGCGACGGCAAGTCCCATGCCGAGAGCGAACTGGTCGACGTAGCCGGGCAGCCAGTTCGGCATCGTCGCAGCGATCGGCGCGTGAATCGAATGGATTGCGACACGGTACGCGAAGCCCGACAGTACGAGTGTCGCAACTCCGAACGCTTCGAGGCGGACCTGCGTCGCCTGACCCCTCGGCGTGCGCCCGAGCGCCGCAGCATAGAGCGGCACGAACAGGTAGAAGGTCATCTCTGTGCACAGCGACCAGGCTTGAGTTATCCCGGTGAGGATGTAGTGGGGAAAGTAGATCTGGGCGAACCCGAGGTACACGAGCGGCGCTTCCCAACTGTGGCGGACTGTATCGGCCCCCATCACGTAGGAGATGAACAAGAACGCGAGCCAGTAAGCGGGGATGATCCTTCGAAGCCGGCGCTTCCAGAACTCGACGGTCCCAGGCGACGATACGCCTTTGAGGTGCGCGACGGCGAAGCGCCGGTAGAGCAGGAAGCCGGAGATCACGAAGAACACCTCGACGCCAGCGTCCATCCGCGCCGCGTAGCGACCGAGGCCGCTGCGGATAGTGAAGCCGCTCACGAATGTGGTGTGCACGCCGATGACCATGAGCGCGGCCATAGCCCGCAGGCCGTCGAAGCAAGCGAACCTGGCGGCGGCGGTTGCCGTCGCTGGCGCTGGCGCTACCGCTGTGGAGACTGGATGGGTGGCCGGCAGCGATCTCACGTCGCCCGTGAGTATCGCAGGCCGGCAACTAGACGTCTACCAGCCGCGCCGTAGCGCGGCGACCGGGCAGTTTGACGACCTCCACGGCGCTCGGGAGCTGCTCTTTGATCTCGGTGTCGTGGGTGACGATCAGGATCTGGCGGAAACGGCCTCGCAGGCGCTCGAGCGCTAGCAGCATCCTGGTCTTGCGGTCGTCGTCGAGCGGTCCGAAGACCTCGTCGAGCACGAGCAGGCCGACAGCCCCCCCGGACTGGAAATTGACGTGCTCGCTAATCGCCACACGAAGCGCAAGGTTTGCGAGGTCCACCTCCGACCCCGAGAAGCGGTCGAGTCCAAAGAGCTGGCCACCGTCGAGGATCTGCAGCTGGAACGTGTCCGGGTCGACCTGGACACCTTCGTACTCGTTGTCGGTGAGCTCGCCGAAGAGGGCGGCCGCCTGCTCTGCGAGCCTCGGGCCGACGCTCGCTACGACAGTGTCACGGAAACGGGCGAGCAGTTCTGCGGTCCGGGCGAGATGGCGAGCTCGTTTCTCCAAGTCGCCGAGCTTGTCGTGTTGGGTTTTGGCGTCCGCCAAGCGAGTAGCAGCCCCGTCGGCTCGCTCCCTCAGCCTCGCCGCTCGCAGTCCCGCGGCCTGGGCGTTCTCCTCCGAGCGTTGCGACACCTTGGCGGCGGAGTTTCGCTTCCCGGACGCAGATTCGAGGTCCTCGGGACGATAGTGGAGCGCTCTGGCCTGGTCGCGTAGGCCGTCGAGCAGGGAGGTTGCTTGGTCCATCTCGCTTCGAGCCGCATCGAGAGCGGCTTCGCTTGTCGCCCTCGTGGCGAACATCCCACGCAGGCCGAGCATTTCAGCGTGGGCGCCACGCTTCACGTCGATGCGCTTTCGAAGGGAACGGACCATCGCTTCGACGGCGCTCGTAGACGGGAGCGACAGGCCCGGCCCGTCGCTCGGCGCGTCGCTCGGCGTGTCGCTCGGCCCGTCGCCCGGCGTGTCGCCCGGTACACCGACGGCGAGCCACGCTGCCAGCCTTTCGGCGTGAGTCTCCTGGGCCTTGCGTAGCGCAGCGTCAAACGTTGCGACCCTCTCGCTGTGAGCGGCTTGCTCCCGGCGCAGCTTGTCTGCGACCTTTCGGGTCCGGGCCGCCGCCTCGCGAAGCTCCACGACCCGGCCGCTGCGGGCTTCCAGTAACTTCCTCGCCGAATCGACCTCCCGGCGGTGATGGGCCCTGACCGCGTCGAAAGACTCACCGAGGACCTGGCCGCACGTGGGGCACGTCGAGTTGCCCGAGATCGACTCGGCGCTGTGCTGGGCGGCCACGGCAACACGGAGGGACTCCCGCGCAGCGTCCTCGTATGCCGCGGCTGCGGCAAGTTCGTTCGCGACGCGTTCGGCCTCCTTGGAGGCGTAGCTGCTTGCGGCTTCGTCGAAGTCGCCGGGAGGTTCGGGCGCTGGCGCCGCGTCCGCCGTCCTGGCCGCACGCGCAGCTTCGACCAGCAGATCTAAGCGCCTTGAGTCCTCGTCGAGCCCCGACGACTGCTCTTCGAGCACCTTCAGGCGCGCCGAGGCGTCGTCGAGGCCGGCGAGCGTCTCGACGAGGCCGGCTACCTGGCTTCTCGCCCTCTCCAAGCGTTCTCGTACCGCACGACCCTCGACGACGACGCGTTCGTGTCTCTGGCGGAGCAAGTCGAGAGCGAGAAGCTCCCGCTCGGCATCCTCGAGTCTTCCCCGGGCGGCTGTCGCAGCCCCGACCTCCTCCGTCGCTGCGACCTCGGCCGCAGAGGCGGCCGCGTCGGAATCCGACACCTCGACTTCGAGGGCTTCGACGTCTGGAAGCATTGCCCTCAGCCGGTCGTGGTCCGCGCTGCACTCACGGGCGTCGCGTCGCGCCGCGTCGCGAGCCGCGTCAAGGGGGGTTATGCCGAGCAGGGCCATCACGAGGCGCCGTCTCTCCTCGGGACGTTGCGCCGAGAACGCCGCCAACTGATTCTGCTCGGCGAACACCGAGGCACGAAACGCGTCGACGTCCAGCCCGAGAATCGACTCCACGTAGGCTTGGGCGTCGCGGTTCGCGGTCGCCATCACAGCGCCGTCGCAGGTCACCTCGACCGCCGACGAAGAGTTGACTCCTTTGACCGTCCTGCGCACCGTGTAGAGGTGGCCCTCGTGCTCGAATTCGATCGCGCAAACCCCGTCCGCTACTACACCGGCGGTCCGGATCAGTTCACGGCTCGTTCGCGACTTGCCCCACAAGGCGAAAAGGATCGCTTCTAGAAGCGTCGACTTTCCCGAACCGTTCGGCCCGTGAATACCAACAAGGCCGGGCGGGATCTCGAGGTCCAGGTCCTGCTCGTAGACCCTGAAGTTGCGAAGATGCAGCCGGGTGATCAACACGACGACGGTGCGGGTCCTGGGCCGCCGAGGATCGCAGCGTCGAGGTAGTCGAGTCCCATCTGGCGGACACCCTCCGAGTCGAGGCCCGTCAAGTCCTGACCTGCGAGATAGCGGGTCCACTGCGCCCCGAGGCCTGCGATTTCAGGCAGCTCCGCCGGAATCGAGCGGCTGACGAATTGCGGCTCCACCTTCAAATGCAAACCGGACCGGGCGGCGTCTCGGACGGCGTTTCGGTCCACCAGGCGCCACACGTCGGGGTCGACGCCATCTACGTAGACCCTCGCGACGGCGCCTTCGGGGATAGTGGCCGCCTTTTTTTCCAGAAGCTCCTGCAGTTCGCTCGGGGCCAAGCCGAGCGCGTAGACAGACTCCAAGGTGACCAGAGGTCGCCTACCGGCTAGCTCGACGGCCTGGCAGTGCCCGGTGTCGGTGTCGAGCAGTACGATCCCCTTCGAGCGTTCCGGCTCGTCGGCGAAGCTGAAGCTGTCCGGTGCCCCGGCGTACCACATGGTCTCGGTGACCGTCGTGAACGTGTGGTAGTGCCCGAGAAGTACGAGGTCGGAGCGGAGGAGGTCCTGGTCGACTTCTATCTCGTTGATATCGGCATGGCGGGGTTGGAGCTGCCTGAGCCGGGGATGGGTGAGCAGCAGGTTCGTCCGGTCCGCGACGCGTCCTCGAGCCGCTTCGTCTAGAGCATCGACCGCCGCTTTCACAGTGAGCGTCTGGGGGACGGCGTGGACTGCGAGCCCCGGGAAGTCGAAACGCTCGTAACACAGGCGGTGAGCGAAGGCCATCTCGGGAAAGGTGTCCGAGAGCGCCGCGTACGGGCTTCCTTTCCCCGGCAGGCGGGGTGTGTCGTGGTTGCCGGAGATCACCACCGCCTTGACGCCGTGGTCGCGGATTGAAGCGAGGGCGCGCTGCGCCACCTGGTAGGAGCGGTAGCTGGGCCGGGGATGGTCGAAAATGTCTCCGAGCCACACCACCAGATCAGGTTCCAAGCTGAGCGCGAGGGCGACCGCAGCCTCGAAGGACACCTCGAAGTCCTGCTCACGCTGGTTGACCCCCGATCCGGCTGTCACCGGATAGTAGGAGCGACCTAGGTGTGCGTCTCCGAGTGCAGCAATGCGCATAGCTCAAGCCAATCAGACGGATGAGACGAATAGCAACGTTGTAGTTAGTAGTCTCGTGACCGTGGCCACATCAGCGGGGCGTTCTGCGATGCAACGCTACCGCCGCCTTCGCTATAGACACGTCGCCCGCCGGGCGTTTCTGGCGTTCGTCTCGCTTGCTCTCGCAGCCGCCGGTGCCGATGTGGCGTCGAGCTTCGGGACGTCGGGGGCGGACGGGATTTTCGCGGGGACGCTCGCTGCGATCGGTCTGGCCGGGCTGGCGTTGGCGTGGTGGGGTCCGTTCGGGCGCGCCGAGATGGACCGGTGGCGCCAAGGGGCGGCCGGCGAGGTTTCCACAGCCGCGATCCTCGATGCGATGGCCGGACGACGCTGGAAGGTATGGCACGACCTGGCGGTCCCGACGAGGAGACAGAACATCGACCACCTAGTGGTAGGCCCTACCGGGGTGTGGCTGGTCGACTCGAAGACAACCAGGGCCACCGTTACGCGGCGATGGGGTAGGAGGATACGGGTCGGCGGACGGCCCTTCGACACGTCCGCCACGGCGTGGGAAGCAGAAATGGTCGCTCGGGAGCTGACCGCGTTTCTAGGTGAGGCCGCCCCCGTCGAGGTGTATCCCCTGGTTGTTCTGCACTCTATAGGCACGGCGTCGCGGGCCCGGCAGCGTCGGCTATCACGGCGCGCCGAAGAAGGCGGAGTGCGGATCGTTGAGCCCTCTAAGCTCACCAGGCACATTCGCCGGGGACGGCGCGCGCTGAGCAGAACCGACATCGCGAGGATCGCCTCTGGCGTGGACGCAGCATTCGAGGAGGCGTCCTGGCAGGAAGGCTCGTCAGACGAAGGGCCTCGGAGAGCCCCGAGGGCATGGTCTCGTGCCTGAAACGCCGCCTCGACCGACCGAAGCGACTCCTGCAGCGACCGTCGTCGTCCTCCGTGAGAACGCGGGCGAGTTGGAAGTCCTCATGGTTCGCCGTAACTCCCGTGGAGCTTTCGGTGGAATGTGGGTTTTCCCTGGCGGCCAGGTCGACGACGCCGACCGGGCGCAGGCCGCTGCGGGGCTTCAAACGTCGAGCGAGGCAGGGGTTTCTATGCCGGACGAGGTTGCCGCAGCGCGAATCGCTGCCGTGCGAGAAGCGCGTGAGGAAGCGGGCATCGACCTCGACGTTGAGGGGCTGGAGTTGCTGTCGTTCTGGATGCCGCCGCCCGAAGCTCCACGGCGTTTCGCTACCTGGTTCTTCCTCGGGGTAGCGCCGCACGGCTCGGAGGTAGTCGTCGACGACTCCGAGATACGCGAGTTCCGCTGGCTAACCGCGCAGGCGGCGATGGACGCCAGGAATTCGGCTGCGATGACAATGGCCCCCCCGACCTACATGACCCTGTGGTGGATCGCCAGACACGGCGACGCAGCGTCGGCGCTCGCATCGGTCGCAGGCCGGCCCGTCGAGGCTTACGAGACTCGAATGTTTCCTGCCTCAGGCGACATGCCCGCGGTAGCGGTGTGGCTGGGCGACGCCGGTTTTGCCGACGGGAACATGTCCAGGCCCGGTCCGCGACGGCGGCTCGTCATGTCCGAGCCGGCGTGGACTGTCGAGGTCACGTCGAGCTAGAGCAGGAGGTTGGAAAAAAAGGTGGGATATCGCGGCTGAGGTCGTCGACGAACCTCCCGATCGATTCCAACGCCTGCACGACGTCCTCGTCGAGGCTCAATGTGACGCGGCGTTTCTTCATAACATGATAATACATGTCTAATTGAGCCGTTTTTGGCCCCGCTTCGGGAAGGACTTCAGTACTCGATGCCCTTTTTCGCCTTGATGCCCCGGTCATAGGCGTGCTTGACCTTGCGCATCTCGCTGACCGTGTCCGCCACGTCGATTAGCTCAGCAGCGGCGTTACGCCCCGTCATGACCACGCTGGTCTTAGGGGACCTGGAGCGGATACCGGCAGCGACCTCCTCGCCGTCTATCCAGCCGTAGCTGACCGCGTAGGTGATCTCGTCGAAAATCAGAAGGTCGTATTCCCCCGACGACAGCATCGCCGACGCCACCTGCCACGCGTGGCGGCCCTTGGCCGCGGTCTCGTCCAAATCCGTCGACTCCCAGGTGAAGCCATCGCCGAGAGTGTGCCACTCGATGCCGAGGTGATCGGCGAGCTTTCGTTCCCCTGTCTTCCAGGACCCCCCTTTGACGAACTGCACCACGCCTACACGCCACCCGCGCGCCCATCCGCGAGCCATCACACCGAACGCTGCGGACGACTTGCCTTTACCGTCACCTGTGTTCAACAACACGATCGACTCTGCTCTGGCCATGCACCGCACTCTACGACTAGCGTGAGGGACGCTAGAGCAGGGAACCCGGTGTAAATCCGGGGCTGTCCCGCAACTGTCAACGGGGAGTAACCCCTCAGCTATGGCCACTGCCTCCGGGTGGGAAGGCCGAGGGGAAGCGGATCCGTGAGCCAGGAAACCTGCCGGCGGTAGTACGCGAGGACGTGAACCAGCTTGGCTGACAGAAAATGATCATCTTGCTCCTTGGCGGAGCGAGGAGCGGGAAGTCCGCCCTCGCTGAGAAGGTCGCGTCCCGCTGCCGGCCTCCCGTCGTCTACGTCGCCCCGGCCGTCGTCGGCGACGACGCAGGATTCCAGGAGCGCGTCCGCCTGCACCGGGAGCGCCGGCCTGCCGCATGGGGAACCGCCGAGCCCGGCGCGCACCTCGTGGAGTATCTGCGGTTTGCCGATCCCGGGACGCAGCTCATCGACTCTCTAGGTTCTTGGGTCGCCGCCAGTGAGGACTTCGCCGTCGACGCTGAAGGTCTCTGCGAGGCGCTCGGATCCTACGACGGTGACGTCGTGATCGTGAGCGAGGAGGTGGGCCTCGGGGTTCACCCTTCCAGCGAGGTCGGTGGTAGGTTCCGCGACGCGCTCGGCGTGCTCAACCAGACAGTCGCGGAGCTGGCTGACGAGGTCCGCCTCGTCGTGGCGGGCAGGACACTTCGACTCACGGAACCAGACTGGCCCGACGCGCCCGACGCGCCCGACGCGCCCGACGCGCCCGACGGTCATTCACGAGGGGCGTGAAGGCGCCGTGCGCTCCGCTCTCGCCTTTCTTAGCGTCGTCGGGGGATCCCGCCAACCCGGTCCGCGTACGGTCGACTGGTTTGCCCCGGTCGGGGCACTGCTCGGGCTTGCCCTCGGCGGACTGTGGTGGGTGACCGCTCGGGTATGGACGCCTGGCCCGGCTGCTGCGGTGGTCGTCGTAGCGGACCTTGCCCTCACCGGGATGCTGCATTTCGACGGACTCGTCGACAGCGGCGACGGCCTCATCGCGCCGATGCCCCGCTCACGGCGACTCGAGGTTATGGCGACCCCTCACGCAGGCGCCT
>JAJZDJ010000099.1:9729-11296 GCA_021828685.1 Actinomycetes bacterium
GTAGCGGACCTTGCCCTCACCGGGATGCTGCATTTCGACGGACTCGTCGACAGCGGCGACGGCCTCATCGCGCCGATGCCCCGCTCACGGCGACTCGAGGTTATGGCGACCCCTCACGCAGGCGCCTTTGGGGTCGCGTGTGGTGCTTCGGTGCTCCTGCTTCGCTGGGTGGCTCTCGCCTCGCTGCGCCCGTCGATCCTGCTCGTCGGCGGCCTGTGGGGGTTGTCTCGTGCGGCGATATCAGTCGTAGTGCGAAGCCGGCCCTATGCCCGTCCGGGTGGTGGCCTCGCCACGGCGTTCGCCGGTCCTGCACGCTGGCCGATACTCATTGCCGGGACAGCGGGCGCGGTCGCGTTGTGCGCAGCGTGGCGTCCCGGCCCGGGGATAGCGGCCGCGCTGTGCGGTCTCGTGGGCGGCGCTGCGGTCGTGGCGCTTGCCGACCGACGACTTGGCGGCTACACCGGCGACGTGCTCGGAGCGACGGTACTTCTCGTGGAAACTGTCGGCCTACTTGTGGCAGCTGCGAAATGGTGACTCCGCCGAACGTTGCGGGGAGACGACTGACGACGACGGCGGCGGCGCTTGCGTTCGCTCTTGTCGCCGACAGGGTTCTCGGCGAACCGCCCGAGACGGCGCACCCGGTCGCATTGTTTGGCAAGGCCATGACATGGGGTGAGACCCGATGGTGGCGCGACTCGCGCGTTGCCGGCGTCGCATACTGCGCCAGCGGCGTCGCACTCGCCGTCCTCGCGGCGCGGGTTGTCGAAAAAGTCGCCTGGATCGCAACCGGTCGAACCCGCCAGGCCTCGGCGGTGGCGCTGGCCGTCGCCGCATATGTGGCTGTCGCGTCACGCTCGCTTTGCGAAGCGGCCTCGGCGGTCGCCGGCCACCTCGACGCCGGAGACCTCGAAGAGGCCCGCCGGTCGCTTCGAAGCCTCGTCGGGCGTCGAACCGACGACCTCGACAGCCACGAGATCGCGCGGGCCGTCGTCGAGTCGGTGGCGGAGAACACTGTCGACGCGGTGATCGCACCGTTGACGTGGGGTTTCGCTGGGGGGGCCCGAGGAGCGTTCGTGTACCGGGCGGTCAACACGATGGACGCGATGGTCGGGCATCGAAGCGAGCGCTTCGAGCGCTTCGGATGGGCGTCGGCCCGATGTGACGACGCCGCGAACTGGCTCCCGGCGCGAGTAACGGCAGCCCTCGCCGCGATCTGCGATCCCACAAAGACCGGGCAGATCATCGAAGCTGTCCGCCACCAGGCGCCGTCGCATCCTTCCCCGAACGCCGGTGTGGCGGAGGCAGCGTTCGCTGCCTCGTTAGATGTGCGCCTGGGGGGACTCAACGACTACCACGGTCGGCTGGAGAACCGCCCGCAGCTCGGCCATGGCCGCCCGCCGTCAAGCGCAGACATCGAAGCGGCCTGCCTGCTGTCCCGGCGGATCTCGCTCGCTGCTGTATTAGCAATGGGAATTGCGGCATTGGCTGCCGATTGGGCAAAGGGAGCGACGCGATGACAGCCGAGCCGGTACCCGTGTCCGGACCCGTGCTTGCGATCGCGCCCGCA
>JAJZDJ010000100.1:0-5415 GCA_021828685.1 Actinomycetes bacterium
GTCAGGTGGGTCGCGCCGGCTTGGCGCCATTTGTCAGCGAAGCGCGGGGCGTCGTCGCCGGCGGGGATTCGTCCTTCCATGCCTATCAGTCCAGGATCACGGTCTGCTCGTCGTGCGCTGTCGGCGATGATACGAATGGCGTCGTCGAGGCGTTCGCCGGGGGCCAGCATCGGGAACCATCCGTCTGCGCAGCGCCCGACGCGTTCGAAAGCGGAACGAGACGAGCCGCCCAACCAGATCGGAATGGGTTGCTGTACGGGTAGGGGACGGATGCCGGCACCTGCGATGCGATCGAATCGACCGTCGAAGGTGACTGAGCGTTGGCACCAAAGGAGGCGGAGCAGATCGATCTGCTCCTCTTGGCGAAGTCCTCTTGTTGAGAAGTCCTGTCCAAGGGATTCGTACTCGACGCGGTTCCAGCCGACACCTATTCCGAGACGGAAGCGACCTTGCGAAAAGATGTCCACCTGGGCCGCCTGCTTCGCCAACAGCGCCGTTTGGCGTTGCGGAGAAATGACGATGCCGGTGACAAGTTCGATGCCGGTGACCGCCGCCAGGTAACCGAACATGACGAACGGTTCATGGAACGGTGTATCGATGTCGTAGGGGCCTTCCCAGCCGGGGTGGGCGCCCGGGTCGACTCCGAGGACGTGATCGTAGACCAGGATATGGCGATAACCGAGGTGTTCGACCTCGGTTGCGTAAGTGCGGAGGGTCGCCGGGTCGGTGGCGAGCTCGGTTTGGGGGTACACGACGCCAATTTGCATGCCACTGTCTAGCGCCGAGCGAGATAGGAGCGCACGCAGGTCTCCCTGGCAGTGTCCCGTGAGAAGAGACTCTCAGAGGGCCAGCAGGGTCAGTTCACAGCACGACGACGACTTTGCCGGTCGTTGAATCCTCTACGGCCTCATGCGCGGCGACTATGTCGTCGAGGGAGTATCGATGGACAGGCAGCTCGGACAGCGCCCCCTCGCTCACCGCAAGCTCGATGTCAGAAGCGGCTGCGAGAAGTGCGTCGCGTGGAACACCGTAGAGAAGCACGAACCGGAGATTGATGTTCGCCCCCATACAGCGCCGGATCGGAAGCGTCGGGTCGGTCCCCGTGGACGCGTAGATTACGACGCTCGTCGACGGACCGGCGAGAGAGAGGTCGAGGTCGAGGTTGGCCGGCAGGTTGACCTCTATAATGCGGTCCATTCGAGGAGAGAAGTCCCGTAGCCGGTCGAGAGCGTCCGATGCCCGGTAGTCGACGACAAGGTCTGCTCCGGCAGCTCGTGCTAGCGCTGCCTTTTGCTCGCTGCTTACCGTTGCGGCGACCCGCGCGCCTGCTCGCTTCGCAAGTTCGATCGCGTAGTGGCCGACCGCTCCGGCCCCGCCGGCGACAAGGACGGCGGCGCCGTCAAGGGGTCCGTCGGCGAACAGGCATCGATGCGCAGTCATAGCGGGAACGCCTAAGGAGGCGCCGAGGGCGTCGGATCCGGCTTCGTCGAGGCGGGTAGCCTGCTCGGACGGCAGGACGCACCACTGGGCGGCGGTACCCCAGCGTCCGACGGCGGCCATCCACATCCAGACCCTCTCGCCGAGCCGCCCGGCATCCACGCCTGCGCCGACCGCTTCGATAGTTCCGGATCCATCCTGGTGGGGCACTTGAAAGCCGTTGATCGGTCTCGGAGTCACCCCGCTTCGAGTTTTGACATCTGTCGGGTTAACGCCCGAGACTGCGACACGCACGAGCACTTCGCCTGCTCCCGGGGTCGGCTTTTCGATCTCGTCGAGCTTAAGTACTTCTCTGGCGGGTCCTATCCGTTCGTAGAAGGCTGCTTGCACGAAATCACCTTGTCTCGATCGATTTTCGCTGCGGGAGGAGCCCTGACCCGCTCTGAGCCGACGCTACCACGAGGGCATATATGTGGCGAGCCCGAGAGCCGCGACGCTTTGGGCGTCACTGATCTCTCCTTTAGCGACTAGGCCCCATGCCTGTTCGACAGTTACGAAACGGACATCGTCGATACCTTCGCCAGCGCGGTCATCGGTCCCGGTTTGGCTCAACCCGCGTGCTGCAAAGACGTGATTTTCCTCGCGGAGCAATCCGTTCGCCGGGTAAAGGAGCCCTAGGGGGGCCCAGTCAGATGCGCGGAACCCCGTCTCTTCGCCGAGCTCGCGCTTTGCCGCGGCGAGCGGGGACTCTCCCGGCTCGCAGCTTCCGGCGGGCACCTCGAGCGACCAGCGCTCCACGGTGTATCGGTAGACGCGAACAAGTGCGAGCCGCTTGTTGTCGTCAAAAGCGACGACAAATGACGCGGGCGAACTCTCGACGGTGAAATAGTCTCCTGGGGTTCCGTCTGGTCGGAGAACCTCGTCGCGTCGCACCGAGTACCAGGGATTTGTGTGCACGACCGACGAGCTGAGTTGGACCCAAGGTCCCCGTCGCTGCACCACGACCTCGACTGTAGCTTCTTGCCTCGGAGCCGGATGCTTCGAAGGATCGGTCCAACCCGGCTACCGTTGATCGAGATGTCTCATCCGTCTGGAAGCATTTAGATCCTGATGAGCCCTTCTCATAGCGACGTGCTGGCCCGGATAGCAGCCCTGTGCCGCAAGGCGGAATCGACCGACTCGCCGCACGAGGCCCAAGCCCTGATGGCGGGAGCCCAGCATCTCGCAACTATCGCTGCTATCGACTTGGAAGTGGCCCGCCGCTACCAGCCTTCACACGAACGAGCGCGGGTGCTCGTCGTTGAGGCCGTTGACATCGGTCAGCCTCGCAAGGTCGGTCTTCGCACCTACGTGCGTCTCTTCCTTGCGATAGCTAGACCCAACGACGTCAGGGTGACTGTTGCTGCTGACAACACCAGGGTGTTCGCGCACGGCTACGACACCGACGTTGCCGTTCTTCGCTGCCTGTACCCTTCGATACTGGTGCAGATGGTGGCCGCTTGCGAGTCTTTTCTTCACGACGGGACTTGGCGTAGCGGAACCTATATCGACAGGACCGGACGTCGCCGTCTTGTCGGCGCCCGCCAGGCGCGCATCTCCTTTCAGGAGAGCTATGCCGAGACAATCGAACGGCGGCTTTTCGACGCGCGGGCAAGGACGGTTAGTGATGTCGACGCCGGGCTAGACGACGACCCGAACGCAGCCGGTTTCATCCACGATAGCGGCGCCTCGCCGAGCCGACCCGAGAGCGGAGGCGGCCTGGCGGAGCTGGCATTGATCGACAAGTCCGCAGAGGTTGAACGTTTCTTTCGTTCCAAGGTTTCAACGCGCGCTACGTGGCGCGAAGCGACGGCAGTATCCGCTGCGGCGATGCGAGCCGGTGGGGTGGCGGCACAAAGCGCCGTACTATCCTCGCCGAGAGCGCTTAGGGGTTCACCAGGGGTGCTTGGTGCCGGCTGATCCCGAGCGTGCTCGGGTGTATGGCGCCGAGTCGGCGCTGCGGGACCTCATCGCCCAAGCCAACAGTCCGGCGATGGGGCCTGTGGTCGTGGCGGTCGGGGCTTCCAAGGTGGTTTTGCCGTTGGAGGTCCGTTTCGGCGACATGACCTCGGTCCAGCGCTACTGCGACCGGGTTCTGGACCTCGCCAGTCTGGCGTCGAGATGGCCGGTGCGCCCGGTAGCGGTTCGTAAGCGAAAGGGCGCCGCCCGGGCGCATTGGGAGTCCTCTGACGTGATCGCTATTCCTGACGCCAGCTGGGCGATGCGCGAGACGGTGGTTCTCCACGAGCTGGCTCACCACTTAACACCGGAGGCGGTCAACCACGGGCGAGAATTTCAGGACGCTCTCTTGGATCTCTACTGCGAGGCAATGGCACCGGAGGTTGCGTTCGTGGCTCGCTGCCTTCTCTACTCCTAGGGTCGGCGCAAAGGCATCAGATTTGGCTACTTGAGGATGTTGATCGCTCTCGCTATGACGAACGCAACTGTGAGGAGCGCCATCGCCGACTGCAGGAGCATCAGCATCTTCGACCAACGCGAAAGCGGCATTGTGTCGGTCGGGCTGAACGCTGCGGCGTTGGTGAACGAGACGTACAGGTAGTCGAAGAAAGTGGGTGTCCAACCGGGCGGCGCTAGAGAAGGCTGAGTCGTCTGCGGGAAAAGAAAGTCGGGATAGGGCCGCTCGCCGTGCGCTCTCGCTACGGGACCTCCCCTGTCCCACTCCCAGTACCAAAGTGCGAAGACCAAAATGTTGGTGAGGTAGATACTCGCCCCACGCGACAGCAGCAGTGAAGCGTTGTTGCCGGCGGAACCGTCTACGAGGCTTTTTATCAACTTCGCTGTAGACCAGGCATTAGCCAGGGATATCAAGGCGATGAGGCCCACACTGCCGCCACGTAGGAACACCGACGCCCGGTTGATCCGCCGCGGGTTCGCTACGACAAGGCCCACCAGCAGCAGGCCCTCCAAACCCGGCAGTAGGAACGAAGGATGGAACGCCAGGTTCGTCGGGAGCACAACTTGCAACACGATTGCCAGGGCAGTTGCGATGGCGACAGGGAAGCGGTGCTCGCCTTTTGGTTCCTCGGAAACCGCGGTCATGCCCGCAAGCACCCTCGATTGGCCGACCCTGTTCTGCTAGGGGCCGGGTCCACAACTAAGAAATTGAACTGCGCAAGGTGGGGGATACGGCGTAACGTCATACCCCAGGTTTACATGTGGGAACCATCGCGTGTGCGTCCAAGAGCGAATATTTCAAGTTCGTAAAATGAACTTTCAGATTGTGGTTGGAAACAGGGTCGCAACATTGGGGACTTAGCGTCGGCCGTGTGATCGACAGTGTCCGCACGATAGTGACTAGTCCATGGGTGTTCGCTCCGAACGAGCTTGACGGTCTCGCAGCCTTCTACCACAAGTACGGCTTTGGTGTGCTTGCAGGGTTGCTGGATGAGGAAACCATGTGTCGTCTAGAACGGGAATGCGTTGACGCCCAGGCAAACCTTGTGGCGGGCAATCTGGATCCGAAACACGGGACCGTTCGGCTCCTCGAAGGTGATGCCGGGATAAAAGCAACAAAGTTCGCAAATTATGTGGTCCACATCACCGAACTATCTCCTACCGCCAAGTCGGTCTTGTACGCCGACACGACCATGGAACTGATTCGCCGCTGGCTCGGACCGAAGGTGTGGTCAGCGGCAGACCGTCAATTTGGCTTCGTATATCAAGATGCCCGGCCAGGCAAGGAAAGCAGCTACACCCGGATCGGCTGGCACTCAGACTGGCAGTCGAGTCCGCACCTCGACATCTGGCCATCGACGGCAGTCACGATCCATGTCGACGGGACGAGCCCTGCGAACGGCTTCCTTCGGGTGGTGCCAGGAAGTCATCGATGGGCCACACCCGCACCATACGTTAACGTCAACGGTGCGGCAGTCCCTGCAGGTTCAGCGCCGACAGGTGGTTACAGTGACGAACCCCCCC
>JAJZDJ010000100.1:5515-11272 GCA_021828685.1 Actinomycetes bacterium
AAATTGACCGACGGCGCTTTCTCGGCAAAGCTCTCTACGGGGGAGTCGGAGCAGTTGCGTTCGCAGCTGGCGGTGGCAGTCTACTTGCCGCATGCGGGTCGTCTACGACGAGTGCGACTGTGCCGGCGACGAGCACGGGGTCCTCGACGACGGTAGCGTCGACGGCGGCAGTGCCCAAATCCCTTGGAGCAGCCGGCCTTCAGCTGGACTGGATCGAAGACATCGAGTTTGCCGGAAGCTTCATAGCTAAGTCGAACGGCTACTACAGCGACAACGGGATCGACGTCACCTTGATGGCGGGAGGTCCGACCACTGCTGTCGAACCTATAGTCGTTTCTGGTAAAGCCCTTGTAGGCATAACAGGCCCCGACACGGTGTCCCAAGCTATCAACAATGGTGCACAGCTCACTATTATCGGCGCCAGCATGCAGAAGGCGCCGCAGGCGATCATGTCGCTCGCAAAGACGCCCATTCTCAATCCACAAGGAATGATCAAAAAAAGGATCGGCGTACAAGCAAGCAATCTTGTTGCCTTTAATGCATTTCTGAAAATAAACAACATCGCTGCGTCACAAGTTACGATAGTCCCAGTACAGTTCGACCCGACTCCACTAGCCTCCGGAACTGTAGACGGGTGGTACTCGTTCATAACCAACGAGCCCTTCCTCCTCGCCGCAAAAGGCGTCGCAACACACACATTTCTGATGTACGACTACGGCTATCGACTCTACAGTGGGGTCTACTGCGTGCTCACACCAAATCTCCAGAATGCTTCTAAACGCGCTCAAATTAAGGCCTTGATGACGGGCGAAATTATCGGTTGGGAGAAGGCATTCGACGATCCGTCACTCGCCGCGAATCTTACAGTCAATGTGTATGGCAAGACGAACGGCCTAGACATTCCTACTCAAACGAAGGAACTGGCCGCCTATGAACCGCTTTACAGGACGGCTGTTACTCTGGCCCACGGTCTGATGTGGATGGATGCGGCCGAGATCAGCCAGAACGTGAACACCCTCGGACTACTCGGCATCAAGAGTGCGACTTCGTACTTCGACAACTCGGTGATGCAGGAAATATACCAGGGACAAAGTTCGCTTCCGATCCCGGCCTGATTGCGAGAAGCGAGACTAGATGACGCATGCTGGCTCAGCGACATCGATGGCTTCGCCATCCCACATGGCGTGTCAACACGACGGCACGCTAAACCTGCGGGGAACGAACGTGGTTCCGTCGAGCGCTCCTGGGATCGAAATTTGTGGACTCTCCAAGCAATTCAGCATCGGCCGGACGCGCGTGCGTGCACTCGACGGCTTTGAGCTGTCCGCTGAGCCAGGGTCGTTCATAACACTGATAGGGCCGTCAGGGTGCGGTAAGTCGACTGTGCTAAGAATCCTCGCTGATCTCGAGCAGCCCACGTCGGGATCCGTGAGGGTCAACGGCCAATCGCCCCATCAGCTACGCCGCGACCATCAGATCGGGATTGCCTTTCAGGATGCCGCCTTGCTACCGTGGCGATCGGTAAGAGCGAACGTCAAACTGCCTCTGGAGTTGACGTCTGCAAAAGTGGCGGATTCGACGGTCGACGAACTCATCGAACTGGTCGGCTTGGCCGGTTTCGAGAAGGCCAGGCCTTCACAACTGTCGGGTGGTATGAGACAGCGGGCGGCTATCGCCAGAGCACTGGTAGTGGAACCGGAATTGCTGCTTCTGGACGAACCATTTGCGGCGGTGGACGAGATGACCCGCCAGCGTCTGAATATGGAGTTACTGAGGATTTGGGCGCAGCGAGCGACGACGACAGTCCTTGTGACGCATTCCATCAGCGAGGCGGTCTTCCTTTCCGACAAGGTCGCGGTGATGACGGGCCGACCGGGGAAGGTGCGTACGGTTGTGTCGATCGACCTTCCCCGACCCAGACGGCCCGAAATGACGAGATTGCCACGATTCCACCAGCTGACAAACGAGTTATCCGACCTGCTCTTTTCAGACGGCTTGGCGCAGAGCAGAGACGATGTCTAGATGGTGAGCTTAGATGGCGCCACGTCACGGCATGTCGATGAGCGGCCGGGGGTGGAAGAATCCGCTACGGATGAGCTCGAGGACGCCGTTCGGGCGGCACTAAAGAGATTCAAGTGGCTAGGAGCGGTTCTTGGGGTAACGTTCCTCCTCGTATTGTGGGAGCTTCTTGCGGTCTTCGTCTTCGAAGGCAAGCACATCATGCCAACCCCTTTGGGAGTCGTGGGCGGCCTGTGGCAAAACCGAGTTCTTCTGAGGGAGAATGCAGGCATCACCCTTTCCGAGGCATCCCAGGGTTGGCTGTGGGGGAATGCGCTGGCGATCATCCTCGCCCTATTGTTCGTCGTCAGTCCCCCCGTGGAGGCTGCCTTGCTTCGTCTCGCTATAGCGAGTTACGCAATGCCGGTCATCGCGATAGCACCGATCCTGAACATCGTCTTCGGTGGGGACAAGCCCAAGGTCGTCTTGGCCGCGATGAGTGTATTCCTCACGACCCTTGTCGGCATGTCGGCGGGGCTTCGCTGCGCCGATCGGACAAGCTTGGACCTGGTAAGGGCCTATGGCGGCGGATCGTGGTCGGCTGTGACGAAGGTGCGTTTGTGGGCGTCGCTCCCAAGCTTGTTCGCAGCGCTTCGCATTGCCGCTCCGGCAGCGCTCCTCGGGGCAATCATAGGAGAGTACCTTGGTGGAACCAGTGGCCTAGGTGTGGCGATGATCAACGCTGAGCAGTCCTTGGACGTGACAAGGGTATGGAGCATCGCACTGTTTGCTTCGGCGCTGGCAGGCGCGGGGTACGCACTGACCGGCCTCGTGGCCAAATATTTGACCCCATGGGCGACTAGCGTCTCGACGATAGGCGCACCTCCAGCGGTCGGAAGCAGCCGACGTGGACGTGTTTACAGGGCGGGTCGCTCAATGCTGTTTCTCTTGATTTCAGTTGGCATCACGGTGCTTGTATGGACTGCGTTCGTGAGACTATTGCACCTGAACTCTTATTTCGCAAAGACACCACTTGACGTGTGGAAGTATTTGACGCAAGGACAGAGCGCCCCCGGGAATCGGGCGATTCTGCTCAACGAGCTCACCGTGACCCTTCGCGACGCGTCTCTCGGCTATGTGTTCGGGACGATACTGGCTGTGATCGCCGCCATGGCGGTGGTTACGAGCAGAGCGGTGGAAACGATGTTCATGCCCATCGCCGTGGTGCTGCGTTCGGTACCACTGGTTGCGATGACGCCGTTGATCGCCCTGGCGCTCGGTCGTGGCCTGCTGAGTGTGACGATAATAGCGGGGATCGTCACGTTCTTCCCGACATTGGTCAACGTGGTTCAAGGCCTGAGATCTGCGTCCGAGGAGTCACTTCTTTTGATGCGGTCCTACGACGCTTCGCGTTTGACGATCCTGAGGAAGGTGCAAGTCCCGAGCGCGTTACCATCGCTGTTCAGCGCAGCGCGGATTGCTGCTCCTGGCGCGTTGCTAGGCGCAGTTCTTGCGGAGTGGCTTTCGACTGGCAAAGGCCTCGGCTTTTACATGTTGGAGGCAAGCACGGAATCTCAATACAATGCTCTATGGTCAGGCGTCACGCTGATCACAGTGGTGTCAGTGGCAATCTATGCTGTCGTCGGGGTTATCGAAGTGCCCATCCTGCGACGGTTCGGGCCGCAAGGATGACCGTGTATGAGGTCCGATTCGAACGCCTCCTCGCTCGCCCGCGCGCGCATCGATCTGAGGTGTTTCGCAATCGGTCGGCCCTAGCGCGCAAGGGTCTGGCCATCATATGAGTCGACATGCACGATATCGTCGACAGCGCGGCGAGTTAGCTTGCTGGGAAACGGCCGTGCCGGCCAGCCCACGGCGATAGTTGCTGCGGTGGCCACATCGTCGGGGATCTGCAGAAGGTCCTTGACGCTGGCTTCGGCTGCGCAGAGCAAAGTGGTCAGCGTGGTTCCGAGACCCTCGTTTCGACATGCGAGAAGGAAGTTCTGCACGATCGGGTACACAGAGCCGCCGCCGACGATGCTGAGACGGCCTAGATCCCTGTCGGTCGCTAACAGTCCGCTTATTTCGGCGCACACGACGACCAGGGCAGGAACGGCGTCGTAATGCTGAGCGAACTCGTCGGCAGCTTTGACGGACTTGGGCAGAGCGGTCGCACCAATCTTTCCGCCTGTGAGTCTTTCCAGGTAGGGATTCCACTGGTCGAGGTACCACGACTTGAGCTGGCGCTTCTTGGCGGCGTCGCGGACGACGACGAAACGCACTGGCTGGCGGTTCCCGCCTTGCGGGCCGAATCGTGCGGCGTCGAAGGCCTTGTAGAGCACGTCATCGGGGACGTCCCGATCGAGATACGAGCGGCATGTACCTTGCGTCTGCATCGCTTCGATGAGGTCCATCGATCCTCCGAGAGGTAGCGTCATTAGAGTCTCCGGTCACGTTAACGAGGTTCAGCCCTGCCATACAACTGCGCGCCCGGGGCAGCCACCCGCGGGGAGACCTGCCGTAGGGCGACCGTCAGCGGTGCGCCGGTTGAACTCCGTTAGTTGCCGGCGGCCCGCAGTCCCGGCACGACGATCAGCGAGATAGCTGCGTACTGCGCTGCGTAGGCCAGGACCGTTAGAGCATGAAATACCTCGTGAAAGCCGAAGACCTGCGGCCAGGGGTCGGGACGCTGCATGCCGTAGACAAGTCCTCCAAGCGAGTAGAGAACACCGCCGGCCATGATCAGCGTGAACGGCCAAACGCCCGCACCGTTGAGCAGCTGCGGTATCACGAGGACTATCACCCACCCGACAAGCGCGTAGAGGGGGGTATAGAGCCACCTGGGAGCGTTGATCCACAGCAACCGAAAAGTCACCCCTGCGGCGGCCGCGGACCACACCGATACAAGCACGGCTAGCCGGGCGGTTCCGTGCAAAGATAGAGCAGCCACAGGCGTGTAGGTGCCGGCGATTAGCAGATAGATGTTGGCATGGTCGAGCCGTCGTAGCAGCGCATGGCGCGCCGGCGGCCACGTGCCTCTGTGATAGAGGGCAGAAACCCCGAAGAGAACGGCCGACGAGAGCGTGTACACGCTTGCAGCAAGCCGTCCCGACGGCGTGGACGCTTCGAGCACCAGGAACAGGCCACCGCCGACGACGAAGGGGAGGGCGGCTTCGTGGATCCATCCGCGAAGCTTCGGGCGCGGGTCCGTCATGGTCGTGATCTTCGCGCGTTTTACCGTTGTCTACTTGGCGCCGAAAGTCCTCATTCATGCGGTTAGTCGAACATGTGTTTGGCAGCTACGATGGTGTGGTGGTCGACCTTCAGGCTCGTTTGGAAGGATGGAATCACGCGGAGCAGCCCGGCAAGTCGGATCCTCTCGCCCTATTCCACCCAGCGGTAGCCGAATGGTTCAGGCGCCGGTTCCCTGACGGTCCGACCGACCCTCAGATCAAGGGTTGGCCGCTCATATCGGCGGGGTTGGACACCCTGATAGCCGCCCCGACGGGCTCGGGCAAGACACTGGCCGGATTCCTGGTAGCTATCGACGCCTTGTACCGGGCGCACCAGGCCGGGGAAGACGTTGCGCGGGGGACGAGGACCCTCTACGTGTCCCCGCTTAAGGCGCTGGCAGTCGACATCGCCGAGAACCTGCAACGTCCGCTGGCCGAGATAGCCGACGTAGCGATCGGGATGGGGCTGGCGGCTGCGCCTATCCGGGTGGCGGTGCGCACGGGCGACACGACGGCATCGGAGCGC
>JAJZDJ010000101.1 GCA_021828685.1 Actinomycetes bacterium
CTCGGTGGTCAGCCGTGGCGCCGAGGACCGTCTGGTCGCGCTGTTCCGCCGCGAGGACGTCTGACCACGGCGCCCCCCACGCGTCGCGGATTGCGCGTTTGGCGACGCCATATGCGAGGGTGGGGCCCGCGGCCAACCGGGCCGCCAAGACCTGCACTTCTGCGTCGAGGACGTCTGCCGCCACCACACGCCCGACGAGGCCCCACGCTAGTGCCTGGTCTGCGCTGAACGGCTCGGAGAGCAGTACAAGCTCGCTGGCTCGCGCGACTCCGACCGCCCTCGACAGTGACGCCGACAGGCCGGAGTCGGGTGTGAGGCCGATGGCGCTGAAAGCCGTGGTGAAGCGAGCGCCGACGGAGGCCACCCGAATGTCGCATGCGAGTGCTATTCCGAGCCCGGCACCTGCGCACGCCCCGTTGATCGCGGCGATGACCGGCTTTCGCATCGTTGCGAGGGCCGTGACGACAGGGTTGTAGTGATCGGCGATAGTCGCGAACGCTGCGTCGGCGCCTTCCGCCAGCGCCCTATGGTGCTCGGCGAGGTCCTGGCCGGCGCAGAATACCCGTCCGGTACCGGTGACGACCACGCAACGTACGGCGCCGTCGTTGGCAGAGTCGGTGCAGGCCTGCACCAACTCCTCCTTGTCCGAGGCGTCGAGGGACGGCCTGGTCAAGGTGATGGTGGCGACTGCGCCCTCGGTCTCGTAGCGCACGCTCTGCCTCTGCGATGACTCCGAATTGTCCACGAGAACACGCTAACATGCTGACCGAACGTCCGGTCGGAAACCATCCGGCCTCGCTAGAGGGAAACGCCTATGCCTGCACCTAGCAGCCACGTTGCCGAAGTCCCCGGAGACGAGAATACCGCCGGGGACGAGCGAGCCCACTTCGATTCGCTGATAGCGCGCGAGCAGCGCATCGAGCCTCGCGACTGGATGCCCGACGAGTACCGTGCCACGTTGATCCGCCAGGTGGCACAGCACGCCCACTCCGAGATCATCGGCATGCAACCGGAGGGGATGTGGATCACCCGAGCTCCGTCGCTACGTCGAAAGGCGATCCTCCTGGCGAAAGTGCAAGACGAGGCAGGCCACGGAATGTACCTGTACTCCGCGGCGGAGACTCTCGGAGCGGACCGGGCCGACCTGACAGCCAAGCTCATCGCCGGCCGCCAGAAATACTCGTCGATTTTCAACTACCCCACCCTCACTTATGCCGATGTGGGTGTCATCGGGTGGCTGGTCGACGGAGCTGCGATATGTAATCAGGTGCCGCTGTGTCGCTCCTCCTACGGTCCTTATGCCCGGGCGATGGTGAGGATTTGCAAGGAAGAGTCCTTTCACCAGCGGCAGGGCTACGAGCTGCTGCTCACCATGATGGCGGGCACGCCTGGCCAGAGGGAGATGGTCCAAGATGCAGTCGACCGGTGGTGGTGGCCTTCGCTGATGATGTTCGGGCCGCCCGACGAGAGCTCGCCGAACACGGCGCGGTCCATGGCGTGGGGAGTGAAAAGGCATACCAACGACGAGCTCAGGCAGAGTTTCGTCGACATGTCGGTTCCCCAAGCCGACAGGCTCGGGGTAACACTCCCCGATACCGGCCTGAGCTGGAACGGGGAGCGAGGGTCTTACGACTTCAGCGAACCGGACTGGGCGGAGTTCGCTCAGGTCGTTGCCGGCAACGGCCCGTGTAACGCCGCCCGGCTCGCCCGCCGCCGAGAGGCCCACGAGAACGGGGAGTGGGTGCGTGCAGCGGCAGTCGCTCACGCCACCAAACGCGCCGCACGCGGTGGAGAACGACCGTGAGTGCCGACTGGCCGCTCTACGAGGTGTTCCTCCGAGCGAAGCGGGGTTTGAACCACGTGCACGTCGGGTCCGTCCATGCCCCTGACGCCGCGATGGCTCTGCGCAACGCCCGCGACCTTTACACGCGCCGCAACGAGGGTGTGAGCATTTGGGTGGTTGCTTCGGCAGACATCACCGCGTCGAGCCCCGACGAGAAAGACGCGTTCTTCTCCTCCAGTGCCGACAAGGTGTACCGCCACCCGACCTTCTACCAGATCCCCGACGACGTCCCCCGCATATGACCGGCCACGACGTGACCGTCTACGAGTCGCTCGCAAATTCCGGGGACGACCGCCGGTGGGCTTTCGGAACGGGCTTCGAGGATCCGCTGGCCGGCGTCGACATGTCGGTGCCTTCAGGCGTAGACGGTGCGGACCTCGCCGCCTACGCCACGATGCTCGGCGACGATGCTCTCATCGCATCGCAGCGCGTCGCCGAGTGGATCACGCGCCTGCCGGAGCTGGAAGTCGAGACGGCAATTGCAAACGTCGCGCTCGACCTGCTCGGCCAGGCGAGAATGCTCTTCGCCCGTGCTTGTGGCGCCGACGGTTCGGGGCGAGGGGAGGACGACCTGGCATATCTTCGCGACGCGCACGATTGGCACAATGTGTGCTTCGTCGAAGGACCCGATGCCGACTTCGCCGGGCTGGTGATGCGCCTGGCGTTGTTTGCCACCTGGCGGCTGGCGGTGTTCAGTCGACTGCGAGACTCGACCGACCCGATCCTGGCGGCAATCGCCGCTAAAGCTGCTAAGGAGCTCACCTACCACCGTGATTTCGCGGCTCAGTGGGTAGTCAGCCTCGGCGACGGCACGGAGCACTCCCACCAACGGGTGCAGGCGGCGCTTGACGCACTGTGGCCGCTGGTCGAGGAGTTGTTCTTGTCCTCGCCGGTCGAGCGGCGCTTGCAGGCGGTGGCCGTCGACCCCGTTATGGCGCGCGAGGAGTTCGAGGACGTCGTCGGTCGGATCCTCGAAGCTGCGACGTTGCGGTGCCCCGGTCCGCCCGGGGGCGGCCAGCACGACGGGGGCCAGCACGGCGGCGGACAGGGCGGGCGCGACGGGAAGCACAGCGAGCATCTCGCCGCCCTGCTCGATGAGATGCAGAGCGTTGCGCGTGCTCACCCGGGGGCTACCTGGTGACCGACCGCGCGGCGCTGGCGTGGAACGTAGCGGCCGGTGTCGTCGACCCCGAGATAGCGGATTTGACCATCGCGGACCTCGGCATCCTGCGCGGTACAGACGAGCGTGACGGAACCGTCGTGGTCACTGTCACGCCGACGTTCTCCGGGTGCCCTGCTATGACCGAGATGCGACGCGACCTGATGCGTCGACTCTCTGGCGCAGGTCTCGGGCCCGTCGAGATCCGAACCGCACTCTCCCCGCCGTGGACCTCCGATTGGATCACCGCTGAGGGAAGGGCGAAGCTGGCCGCAGCGGGCATCTCACCGCCCGGCCCAGCGCCTGATCCCGCCCCCGAATCGGTGCCGGTGGCTCTGGTCGCCACGCCCCGGCGTGTCGCGTGCCCTCGCTGCGGGTCGGGCGACACCGCGGAGCTGTCCCACTTCGGGGCGACGGCATGCAGGTCCCTTTACCGCTGCCGGGCCTGCCGGGAGCCGTTCGAGCACATGCGGGAGATCTGATGGGCGCCCGCAACCGGGGTGGTTTTCACAAGTTGCGGGTGGCACTCGTCGAGCAGCTCTGCGAGGACGCCTCGGCGGTCACCTTCGAGGTGCCCCCGGAACTGGTCGATACGTTCGATTTTCTCCCCGGCCAGTTCCTCACGGTCAGACGGACCGTGGACGGCGTCGAACAGCGGCGCTCCTATTCGATCGCCTCGCCTCTCGGCGCTCTGCCCCGGATCGGCGTGCGCGAGGTGCTTGGAGGGGCGATCTCGGCATGGCTCGTCCACGACGTTCGTCGCGGCGACCTCCTCGACGTGGCACCGGCCGCCGGCTCGTTCGTACCTGACCTGGCGACGCCGGGCCACCACGTTCTCATCGCTGCCGGTTCGGGCATAACCCCGGTCTTGTCCATCGCCTCGTCCGTGCTCGCCGACGGCGAGTCCAAAGCCACTATCGTCTACGGGAACCGCCGCAGCGACACGGTCATGTTCGTCGACGACCTCGCGGACCTGAAAGACGCGCATCTGGGACGCACCGAGATAGTGACCGTGCTATCGCGCGAGGTGCAGGAGGTAGAGATGTTCAACGGCCGCCTCGACGCAGCGAAGCTCGAGTCGCTGCTGCCGGCACTCTGCGATCCAGCCACCGTCGACCAATGGTGGCTCTGTGGCCCCTTCGACATGGTCGTCGACGCCACCACGGTCCTCACCGCTTTTGGTGTCGCCGAGGGGCGGATCCACCGAGAGCTGTTCTACGTGGAGGATGTTGCGCCCGAACCACTACGAAGGACAGACCCAGCGGTCCTCGGCGCCGCTGTAACCGTCGTTGCCGACGGGCGGGCCACCTTGACGAGCATCGCCTGGGACCGTCCCATCCTCGACGGCGCCCAACGGGTCCGTCCTGACTTGCCGTTCGCGTGCAGAGGCGGAGTGTGCGGCACGTGCCGGGCAAAAGTTACCTGCGGAGAGGTGCGGATGCGACGCAACTTCGCGCTGCAACCTACCGAAGTGGACGGAGGCTACGTGCTCACCTGCCAGGCGTTGTGCGTCTCCGACAACGTCACCGTCGACTACGACGCGTGACCTACCGTGAGAGAGCACTACGCGCAAAGACTGATGCGAGACTTGACGTGAACGAATCGCCGTATTCGCTGGAGGACCGCTACAACGCCGCTGAGGGGCGCGTGTTTCTCTCCGGGGTCCAGGCTCTCGTGCGGATACCGATAGAGCAGCTCCGCCTCGACCGGCGCGCCGGGCGGCGCACCGCCGGATTCGTTTCCGGGTACCCCGGTTCTCCTCTCGGAGGTTTCGACCAGGAGATGGCTCGGGCTCTGAGAGTGGCAAGAGACGTCGAAATCGTGCACCTGCCGGCGGTCAACGAGGAGCTAGCTGCGACCGCTGTCATGGGCTCCCAGCTGGCTGCTGGGAGAAGCGACAGGCGTGTGGACGGAGTCGTCGGCGTCTGGTACGGAAAGGCGCCCGGTTTGGACCGCGCCGGTGATGCGCTGCGCCACGCCACGTTCGCCGGGACAAGTCGCACCGGAGGTGCAGTTGCAGTCGTCGGCGATGACCCTGCATGCAAGTCGTCGACAATGCCGTCGTCCTCGGACGCAAGCCTCATCGACTTGCACATGCCGGTGCTGTATCCCGGGACTGTCGCCGAATGCCTCGAGCTCGGCCTTCACGCTGTCGCCATGTCGCGGATCACCGGCTTGTGGTCGTCGCTCAAGGTCGTGACACCGGTCGCAGACGCCACCGAGACGGTAACCCTGCCCGTCATGCACACAGACCCGGTCGTGCCCACGATCGAGGTGGACGGGCAAAACTGGGTCGCGCATCCGTCCGCGCAGTTCCTCGGGCCCAGGATGATCGCCGTCGAAGAAGAGTTCCACCAGATCCGGCTCAGCCTCGCCCACGACTACTGCGTAGCCAACCAACTGAACGCCGTGACCGTCGATCCTCCCGACGCGTGGATCGGCCTCGCCGCTGCGGGCTACACCTACCAGGAGATGCGCGACGCGCTGCGCCGCCTCGGACTCGAAGACGACAACGACGTGAGGGGCGCAGGGATCCGCCTGCTCCAGTTGCGCATGCCGGTCCCGTTCAACGAGCGCCAGGTCGCCGAGTTCGCGCGGGGCCTTCAAGAGATCGTTGTGGTCGAAGAGAAGAACCCGACCCTCGAGCGAATGGTTCGCGACGCGCTCTACCCGACAGCGCTGCGCCCATTGGTCGTAGGCAAGCGTGCACCCGACGGCAGCCGTCTTTTTCCATCGCACGGACTCCTCGACGCCGACTCCATGATCGAAAACCTGCGCTCCCGCCTCGCGCCGCGTTTGGAGGCGCTCCTGGCACCGGCCCGGGTCCCGCGCGAGCGGATCGAATTGCAGTGGGCGAGGACCCCGTTCTTCTGCTCGGGCTGCCCACACAACTGGGGTACGAAGGTGCCTGCCGGCGCCGTCGTGGGGATGGGTACCGGATGTCATGGCATGACCCTTTTGATGGACGAGGAGCGGGTGGGGGAGAGCATCGGGATCACCGCGATGGGCAACGAGGGGGCGCAGTGGCTGGGGATCGCGCCGTTCGTGGACACACCGCACATCTTTCAGAACCTGGGCGACGGTACGTACTTCCATTCCGCCCAGCTCGCCGTACAGGCGGCGATAGCAGCGCGGGTCAACGTGACTTTCAAGCTGCTCTACAACAGCACCGTAGCCATGACCGGAGGCCAGCAAGCAGGCAACGCCATCGACGTCGCCCACCTAGCCACAGTCCTGCTGGCTCAAGGGGTCCACGAAGTGGCGGTGACCGCCGAGGACACCTCCCGCTACCGGCGAAAGCCGCTGCCCGCCGGGGTTACAGTGTCGGATCGAAGCGGGATCGTCGGCGTCCAGGAACGGCTCGCCAAAGTCCCGGGCGTCACCGTCTTGATCCACGACCAGGCTTGCGCCACCGAGCTTCGCCGCGCCAGGAAGCGGGGAACGGCCCCCACGCCGGGGTTTCGAGTGGTTATCAACCACCGGATATGCGAAGGCTGTGGCGACTGCGGCGACGTGAGCAATTGCCTTTCGCTGCAACCTCTCGACACGCCGCTAGGACGCAAGACCCAAATCGACCAGGAGTCGTGCAACTTCGACATGTCGTGCCTTCGAGGTGACTGCCCGGCATTTATGACAGTCGTCGTGTCGCGAGGCGACCGGGCGGCGCCCACCCGGTCAATCGACGAGATACCAGTTGCCTCGCCGCCCTCTTTCGACGCGGACAGCGCCGTCGTCCGCTTCGCGGGAATCGGAGGTACCGGGGTCGTCAGCGCTGCGCAGATAGTCGGCACAGCCGCGATGCTCGACGGCTGGGACGTCGACGGCCTCGACCAAACCGGCCTGTCGCAGAAGGCCGGCCCGGTAGTGAGCGACCTCACCCTCGCCCGCGGAGTGCACGTCGAGCGTGCGAAGCTCGTGGGCGAAGCTCAAGCCGACGTGCTGTTGGCGTTTGATCAGCTTGTGGCAGCGACACCGGCCACGCTTGCCGCCGCATCGCCGGATCGGACCGTGACGATCGCGTCGACGTCGTCGCCCCCTGTCGGCGCCCGGATCAGCCGCCCCGAGGCCCCCCAACCCTCCTCCGTGGAGCTTGGCTGCCGCCTGTCGGAGTCCTCGAGGCCTGGAGGCTATCTCGCTCTCGACGCTCCACGCTACGCCGCCGCACTGACCGGCATGGCGGCGACCGCCAACCTCCTGCTGGTCGGGGTGGCGGTGCAGCGTGGCGTGCTGCCAGTCTCGGTGAAACATGTGAGGGAAGCGATAGCTCTCAACGGGATCGCAGTCGACGCAAACGTCGCGGCGTTCGAGTGGGGACGGCGATGGGTGGCAGATCCCGACAGCGTGGATGCGCTGGTGCGGCGGCGGAGCATCCCCACCACCGAGGTGGCCGTGAGGCCACTGGCGCCATCCCTGGCCCGGCGGATCGACCGCCTTGGCGCCGGCAGTGCTGACCGGGGAGTGCTTGCCATGCTGGGCTCGGACCTCGTCGCCTACCAGGACGCAGCCTATTGCGCCAGGTGGCTCGACCTGCTCGAGGGCGTGGCAGCAGCGGAATCGTCGGTAGGTGCCGGAGAGACCCGCGAGCTGACGATGGCGGTGGCGCGCAGCTACCACAAGTTGCTGGCATACAAGGACGAGTACGAGGTCGCCCGCTTGATGTTGAGCGAAGACGGGCTCGCCGCCGCACGAGCTGTCGGAGGCGATCAGGCCGCCGTCACGTGGCACCTGCACCCGCCCGCCCTGTCTGGCGCAGGTGTGAAGGGGAAGATCCGCTTCGGTCCGTGGTCCCGCCCGGCTTTCGCAGCACTCGCTCGCGCAAAGCGACTTCGCGGTAGCGCGTTCGATCCTTTCGGGCGAGCCCCGGTACGGGTCCTCGAACGCCAGCTTCCTGTCGAATACGAAGCGGCGATCGACGCGATCCTCCCACACTTGAGCGCCGCCAACCTTGCGGCAGCAGTCGAGATAGCCCGTCTCCCCGAGTTGGTCCGCGGGTTCGAACGACTCAAGGTCGAGCGAGCGGCATCTTACGGCAAGGCGATTGCCGAGCAAGTGCTAGCGCTCAAGCTGGCATCTGAGTTGTGCAGTGGCTAACAGCGTTAGCAAAGCCATTGGAAGGTTAAGTGAACGAACCGGCGAGAGCGGCGCGGTCGCGCAATAGCGCGACGGTCAAGGCCACTTCCTTGCGCGCAGCGTTCGCGTCGTGCCGCCTGGTTCGCCGATCGCTCGCAGCCGTGCTATTCCATTGCCAACGAGCGTCTTGACTTCCTCGTCTGACTGGCCCAGTGTTGCTGCGATCTCTCGGTAGTTGTGCCCTCCGAAGTAGGCGAGGACGATCACCCGGCGCTCGGCTAACGAGAGCGTCGAGAGCACATCGGAGGCGTTGCCGGCGGCTCTCGCCGACGACTCTTCTTCGACGTCGATTGCGGTCATCGTCGCCAGGCGGGAGCGACGCTCGGGGTCGGATCGCAAGGCGTGCACGGCCTTGCGGTGAGCGACCGCCAGCAGCGAGGCGCGAAGCGATGCTGCGTCGCCACACACATTTCGCCCTGCCCTCCCCAGTTCGAGGAATGCCTCGGCGGTCACGTTCTCGGCTTCGGCCGCGCCGGCGACTTGGCGGGCCATGCCGTAGACCGCACCGCCATGAAGCATGTAGGCCTCTGCAAGTCCCCCCGTACCGTCGCCGAGAAGCGTGTCCGTCTTGGCAGCGTGGCCAACTCCTGCGTCGTGGCCGTCCCTCGCGCTGCGGTACTTTTGCCTGCGGTCCTGGTCGCCGGAGGCGCCCCGCTCAACCGCTTGACCGAGCCCACCCGTGAGATGACCGCTCAACCCGTCGCTCCCAGCCAAGGTTCGCTCGTCGGCTCGGCTCGCTCGGGAGCGGGACCCTGCCGACGGAGCGGACGACGAGTTTGCTCGAGTCGGAGGCCGGGCACGCGTCCCCATGCCAGATCGACGACGGCTTTCAAGATCGTCCTGAAGCGATCGTACGTTGCTATGTCGACCTCGCCGTGCACGGTAACGACGCCGTTCGCATAACACGCCCATAGGAGTGGCGAGCTGGACATCCCATTCACGTCGCTCACGACAGTCCTCCGGAGGTGAGGTCACCGGGGTCTGGAGCGACGAAGATGAAAGCGGACCACGCGGCCCGTCGAGAACATATCACAGCGTGCTCGCGCCGGCGGACACTCCCAGCGCGAGTGGGAGTCTCGAGGTCGCTCGCTGCTGTGTTCGGATGAGGTAGGGTCGAGATGGCCGTGGTTGGTCGCTGACCCGGCTACGCTGGATCCGGTCCTCGTTGAGCGTCTGACCTCTTCTCGAAGGACACCCGCGCATGGAACACAGGTCACCGCCGGCTGAGCGCAGGCGCAAGGACACCCGGCGCGGCACCCATGGCCGCTGAGCGGCTCCTACGGATTCTGAGCCTCCTCGCAGAACGAGACGGTTCGGGCGTCCCCCGGCTGTGCGACGTCGCAGTGGAGGTAACGGCGGTGAGCGGGGCCGGGGTCATGCTCTTCGCTGACGGCAGGCCACAGGCCTCCCTGTGCAGCACCGACGACGTCTCGTTGCTTATCGAGGAAGCCCAGTACACCTTAGGCGAGGGGCCTTGCGTGGATGCCCACCGCTTGGGGCAGGTCATCTCCGAGCCGGATCTCGGGGGCGCGAATTGCGCACGCTGGGCGGCCTTCTCGCGCGAAGCGTTCGACGCAGGCGCCCGGGCCGTGTTCGGTTACCCGATCCGCCTCGGCGCCGCCCGCCTCGGCGCCCTCAATCTCTACCGGGACCAGCCCGGAGCGCTCAGCGACGACCAGCACATCGACGCCCTCGTCATGGCTGATGTCGCCGCACGAGCGATCCTGACCGCTCAGGTCGAGGCCGCCTCCGACCACCTCGGCGCTGGCCTCGACGGGGACATGAACCTGTGGGCGATCGTCCATCAGGCGGCTGGGATGGTCTCTGTCCAGCTCGCGATCCCAGTCGCCGACGCCCTCGTCCGCCTCCGGGCCCACGCCTTTGCCACGGACCGGCTCGTCGCACACGTCGCCCTCGACGTGGTCGAGCGGCGCCTGCGCCTCGACATCGACGAGTGAGATCTAGTCCAGATTTAGTCCGGACGCTATCGTTGCGAACTGAAGATATACTTCAGGCCCGTCGGTAGCCCAGACCACGCCACCACCGGCCGCCTCTTGAAGACAGGTGTCATGATGCCAAACCAGGCGCTGCTCGTGCAAAGCCTCGTCGATCTCGCCGACAACCTCGTCGATGATTTCGACGTCGTAGACGTTCTCAGCCTGCTCAGCGATCGCTGCGTCTACGCTCTCGACGTCACCGCGGCGGGAGTCATGCTGGCCGCACCAAGCGGGACGCTCGAGGTCATCGCCTCATCCAGTGACACCATGCGGACCTTGGAGATGTTCCAGCTACAATCCGACGAGGGCCCCTGCTTGGAGGCCTACCGAACCGGCCGGCAGGTAGTGAACATCGACCTTGCCGCTGTTGGGAGCCGCTGGCCGACCTTCGCGGCCCACGCCACCGCCGATGGGTTCGGGTCCGCCCACTCATTTCCGCTGCGCCTCCGTCGGCGCACCCTCGGCGCTCTCAACCTGTTGCGTATTGAACCCGGCGCCCTCGACGAGGCGGACATCGCGGCCGCCCAGGCCCTCGCCGACATAGCCACCATCGCCATCGTCCAGCACCAGATCGTCATCGACGCCCAGACCCTAAACAGCCAGCTCAGCGCAGCGCTCAACACCCGCATCGTCATAGAACAAGCCAAAGGCAAGATCGCCCAGGCCACCGACACCGATATGGACCGGGCATTCCGCCGGCTGCGACACCACGCCCGCAACCACAACCAGCGACTCGGCGACCTCGCTGCACGAATCGCCCAAGGCGCGATCGACCCCGGCTCCTTGGACCACCTCCCAGCAAGCGGCTGAGGTGGCCGTCGCTGTCGTTCGGCGGCAGCGGGTTGGGCGGTCGTCTCAGGCGCGCCGGATTGCGCCTCATCTGTCCGCCGTCCCTCGGTACGCGAGCCGTCCCGTGAGGTCTGCCGATACCAGCCAGAGGCGCGTCGCAGATTCCGGATCGAGTGCCCATTGCTTTACTCCGTGCGGATGCCGTGCGAGTTCTGCGTCGTTGGCCACGGTGTAGGCCTCGCGCCCGTCGTCTAAG
>JAJZDJ010000102.1 GCA_021828685.1 Actinomycetes bacterium
TACGCCGATCACTGTCGTCTATCGCTCGGATATCGACTGGCTTCTTGCCTGCGCACGGCCGTCCGGTCCACCGGGACGGCCGCAGGTCGGGGCAACGGCGGAAATTCTCGACGTGCTCGAATCTCGGGGGGCGTGCTTCGCTTCCGATCTTTCATCGGCCACCCGCCGGCTACCCGAGGACATCGAGCGAGCGTTGTGGGACGGCGTTTCACGGGGCCTTATCATGTGCGACGGCTTCGAGGCGATCCGAGCGAAGGTCTCCGGCAGCAAAATTCAGAGCAGGCAACGCCGATTCACTCGCGTCTCGCGGGTCGGCTCGGCGGTCGCAGCCGCAGGCAGGTGGTCTTTAGTGCCCTGCCCAGGTGGTGACGCCGGTGCCCTGGACGCCCATGATCGCGCTGAGGCGGTCGCCGAGCAGCTTCTCAACCGTTGGGGGGTGCTGTTCCGCCCTCTCGCCGTCCACGATTTCTCGCGTCTGCCTTGGCGTGAGGTCCAGTGGGCTTTGCGCCGCCTGGAGGACCGTGGCCTCGTCCGGGGCGGACGGTTTGTCGCCGGTTTTCAAGGAGAGCAGTACGCACTTCCAGAAGCCGTCGAGGCTCTGAGCAGGATGAGCCGGACAGATCGAAGCGGCGAGACAGTGGTGGTCAACGCCACGGACCCGCTCAACCTGGTCGGGGTGATCGTTCCAGGCGACACGGTCCCCGCCGTGCATACAGGCACGGTCACGTACGTGGACGGTCTACCTACAGCTTGAGCCGGCGTTGCGCATCACGTTGGTCGTCAAACTATTCTGAGGAGAAATCCTATGAGAAAGGTCCGTGATGACCGTCGAGGGGACAGCCGCAGCAGAGGTGGACGCGATCGTGGTCGGGGCCGGCTTCGCCGGAATGTACATGTTGCACCGCCTTCGAGGGGCCGGTCTCTCGGCGCTTGTCATCGAGACCGGCGACGACGTGGGCGGGACGTGGTACTGGAACCGCTATCCAGGCGCCCGCTGCGACATCGAGAGCATCGACTACTCCTACAGTTTCGACCCTGAGATCGAACAGGAGTGGGTGTGGAGCGAGAAATTTGCCAGCCAACCTGAGATCCTGCGCTACGCCCGCCACGTAGCCGACAAGCTCGACCTTCGCCGGGACATACGCTTCTCCACGAAGGTCGTGGAGGCATCTTGGGATGAGTCAACGTCGAGGTGGCTTGTCCGTACTGACAGCGGGGACAAGCTGTCGTGCCAGTTTTACGTCATGGCGAGCGGATGCTTGTCGATGCCCAAGCATCTCGACATCGAAGGCGTCGAACGTTTCCGCGGCGCCACCTATTTCACCAGTCGCTGGCCGCACGAAGGTGTCGACTTCACAGGTAAACGGGTCGCTGTGATCGGAACCGGTTCGTCGGGCATCCAATCGATACCGTTGATTGCTAAGCAGGCAGAAACTCTCACAGTGTTTCAGCGGACCCCGAACTTCTCGATCCCGGCAGCGAACGGTCCCCACCGAGCTGACCAGCTGGCCGCATACCAAGCCGACAGAAAAAAGTACCGGGACGAGGTAAAAATTTCCGCTGCTGGCATCGCCGGACCACCCGCGCAGCTCAGCGCCCTCGCAGTGGGCGACGAAGAGCGCAATGCTGTCTACGAGGAGGCGTGGGGCACAAAAGGGCTCGCCTTCGCCGGTGTGTTCACCGACATCCTCACTGATACCGCGGCGAACGCGACGTTAGCCGATTTCGTGCGTGACAAGATCCGCTCGATCGTCGCCGACCCGGCCACAGCCGAGGCGCTCTGCCCAAGCACCTACCCGATAGGTACGAAGCGGCTGTGCCTTGACACCGACTACTACGCGACCTTCAACCGGCCCAACGTCCGTCTTGTCGACCTGCGCAGTCAACCTCTCGCTACTATCACCGAAACAGGGGTGGACATCGAGGGAGAGTCATTCGCGTTTGATGCAATCGTGTTCGCAACAGGTTTCGACGCCATGACAGGGGCGATTGTCGCGGTCGACATCACCGGCCGCGGCGGAAAGACGCTCAAGCAGGAATGGGCCGAAGGACCGAAGACGTATCTGGGATTGACAGTCAACGGATTCCCGAACTTCTTCACCATCACGGGACCCGGAAGCCCGTCGGTGCTGTCCAACATGCTCGTATCGATCGAGCAGCACGTCGATTGGATCACCGATTGCCTCGTGCGAATGCGAAAAGACGGGTTCTCGGTTATCGAGCCGACGGAGCTCGCCGAGGAACGCTGGGTGCAACACGTGAGGGAGTTCGCCGACCTGACCCTGATGCCGCTCGCCAATTCGTGGTACGTCGGGGCGAACATCCCGGGAAAACCCCGCGTTGTCATGCCTTACATCGGCGGCGTGGGCCGCTACAGGAACATCTGCGACAGGGTCTCGTCGCGCGACTACCTCGGCTTCCGCTTCGACGGGCCTCGGGGGGCCCACGTAAACGACGGGGTCATCTGGCCCCTCCAGGCCGACGTCGGGGTGATGCTCGAGATCATGGCCGAACTCGGCGTCCCGGCACTCGAGACCCTGACTGTCGCAGACGCGAGAGCGTTCGTCGAGCAGTCCGCCGCCGCGACCCCGCCCGGCCCGCAGGTAGGCGAGGTCGTCGACGGGCACTATCCCGGCGCAGCCGGCGAGCTCAGCTACCGCCTCTACCGTCCCGAAACCCCAGGCCCCCACCCGATCGTCGTCTACTTTCATGGCGGGGGATGGGTGTTGGGCAATCACTACTCCGACGACCCGATCTGCCGTGATCTTTGCAAACAGTCAGACTGCATCGTCGTCTCTGCCGACTACCGCCACGCCCCCGAGGACCGGTTTCCCGCCGCACCAGAAGATGGGTTCGCCGCGCTTAGATGGGTCGCCGACAATTGCGAAGCCCTCGGCGGTATCGTGGGGCGTGTCGCCGTCGCTGGGTGGAGCGCAGGCGGAAACCTTGCCGCAGTCGTCTGCCAGATGGCCCGCGACGCAGGAGGGCCTGCGATCGCAGGGCAGCTTCTAATTAACCCGGTGACCGACTCCGACTTGAGCCGTGTGTCGTATGTGGACAATGCGGAAGGCTTTTTTCTGTCGTCAAGTCTCATGGAATGGTTCTGGGACCACTACGCCCACCCAGCGATCCGGTCGGACCCCAAGGCGTCACCGATACGCGCAGCGAGTCTGGTAGGTCTTCCGCCCGCCGCTATCTTTACCAGCGAGTTCGACCCGCTTCGCGACGAGGGTGAGGCGTACGCAGCTGCGCTGGAGAAGGCCGGTGTCCCTGTCGACTACGTGCCTGGGCCCGGGCAGATTCACACGTCTCTCGTCGCCACAGGTGGGATCGTCTCGGCGGCAGGCGCCCGGTCGCGGATGGCCGATGCGCTACGGCGGTTCCTGGGTAGATAGAGCGACATGCAACTCGACTTTCACGTCTTCCGATTCGACTGGGCCGGCGGTTCGGCGGGGATAGGTCCGGGCGTACGTGACCTCGCCAGACGCGCCGAGGGCATCGGCGTCAGGACCCTCTCCTTCATGGACCATTACTTCCAAATGGACAGGGTGGCGCCTGCCACCGATCCGATGCTCGAAGGATATACCGCACTCGGCTTCGTTGCAGGAGTGACGGAAACTCTCCGCCTTCGGCTTTTGGTCACTGGCGTCACCTACCGGCCGCCCGGGCTTCTCGCCAAGATCATTTCGACGCTGGACGTCGTCTCGAGCGGCCGTGCGGAGCTTGGAATCGGAGCGGCGTGGTACGAGCGCGAGCACCGCGGGCTGGGCGTCGAGTTCCCGGCTACCGCGGAACGCTTCGAGCGCCTCGAGGAGGCTATCCGTATATGCCTTCAGATGTGGAGCGACGACGACGGACCTTTTTCCGGAAAGCATTACCAGCTGGCAGAAACGCTGTGCCGTCCGGCACCCATCAGTTCGCCCCGGCCCCGGATACTGATCGGTGGCGGCGGTGAGCGAAAGACGCTCCGCCTCGTCGCCAAGTATGCGGACGCGTGCAACATAGTTGGCGAACCGGAGGAGGTCGCGCACAAGATCGACGTGCTGCGCCGCCATTGCGACGACGTCGGGAGGGACCCGAACGAGATCGAAGTGACGACCATGTTCCGCAACCTCCCGCCGTCACCGTCGCCTGACGACGTGCTGCGCGCCGCCGAGGTCTTCGCGCGTATGGGCGTCTCGACTTTGCTGACTAGCCCCGTAGGCGACAACCCAGCCGGGCAGCTTGAAACCACGTTTGGTCCTGCGATGGAGCGGCTGCACTCACTCACTCCGGCGCCGTTCACGTAAAATCCGCGCTAGTCGCTGCCGCCCTTCGCTGGGATCGGACGAAGACCTTCCGCGAGAGCTCGAAGAGCGTCTATCTGACCTATGTTGCCGATCACAACGAGAACGTCGCCACCCGCGACGGGCGTCTCGGGTGGCGGGTTGGTGAGGAACTCCTCGCCGGGATGGCGGGTAGCTAGGACCAGCGCGCCTGTGAGCGCATGCAGGCGGGCGCTTCGAAGTGTTTGACCGGCGATGGGCGAGAACCGTGGCACCTCGATCTGCTCCAAGCGAAACTCGAGGCTTCCGTCGTGCATCACCACATCGAGAAACTCGACGACGTCGGGCTGCACGGCAAGAGCGGCCATCCGAGCGCCACCGAGATCCTGAGGGTTGACGACTCTGTTCGCGCCCCCTTGGATCAGCTTCGCGACCGCCGACTCAGACGAGGTGCGCGCGACGATGAACAGGTCTGGGCGCATGGAACGGGCGGTCAACGTTACGTAGAGGTTGTCGGCGTCACCATTGAGGGCGGTGACCAATGCTTTGGCCCTGTCGATACCGGCGGAGCGAAGGACGTCTTCGTCTGTGGCGTCCCCGTGCAAGGACAGGCCTTTCACCGTGGCCACACGCTCCGCCGACGAGTCGATCACCACGACGTCCATGTCGGACGCTGCTACATAACGAGCGATCGAGCTTCCGACCCGACCCCAACCACACAGGATCAAGTGGTTCTGCAGACTGTCGATCTGGCGTTGCATGCGGCGCCTCCTCAGTTCGTCGCTCAGGAACCCTCCTACGAGAGTCTCCACCAAAGTGCTGAAGGTGTAGGCGGCAACGCCGACACCGACAAGGATGAGAAATATCGTGAACCACTTCTGCCCGCTGCCGAAAGGGCGCACTTCGCCGAAGCCGACCGTCGATACGGTGATCACCGTCTGAAAGACGGCGTCTATCAGCGAGTAGCCGAATGCCATGAAGCCAACCGTGCCGACGACGAGCGCACCTACGAGGCCGACGACCCCGTAGCGCAGCCGGGTCGATGGGGGCACGGCGCGGCCCCTCGGATCCCGAGTACCTGACCTCCTTCGAGCCTGCCATAGGTTGCGACCCTCCGGAGCCGTCGGGCTATTGTCCGCCCGCCGTCGCCTGCCTCCACGAACGGACTCACCCGTCGACCGTGACGTCACGTCGCCATCATGTCACCATTGGATGAAAGCGGCGTTACTTTGACCGTGGCGACTGGCCAACGCGGCCCCGCATCGACGGTGGCCTCAGGTAGTCACGGGAGTTCCGCGCTCCAAGCCTCGGGTTACGGTTTCGAAGTGGGGCTTATTCGGGCTTACTCGCGGCTTACTCGCGGCTTACTCGCGGAGCCCCGTAGCTTCGGCGGCTGCGATCGTCGCCTCAAGTTGACGCACGAGTGCCCGCCCTGAAGCCAAGTCCAGTTCCACCGCGACCCGGGCGTCGGTCCCCAGGTCGTAGTTGGCGAAGTCGATGAGTAGAGCGTGCTCCGCCGCGCTGTGCGTGGCGTGGTCGAAGCCGACCGTCGCTTGAGTGACGGGGAACCAGCCTCCCGGCCCCTTGCCGGCTCCGCTGACGACTGATGATTCTGAAATGCTGGTACACACGGCGTATCTCCTCTGCCTGCAGACGTCAGCTTTGGGACCGGAGTTTGCGACCGAAGAAGTCAAATATCTTCGCCCATCCGTCCATTGCCTGCTCTTGGCGGTACATCGGGGCGTGGTAGTAGAAGAAACCGTGTCCTGCGCCGTCGTAGCGGTGAAACTCGAAGTCCTTGCCGTGCTTGGCCAGTTCCGCCTCGTGGACGTCGACCTGCTCGGGGGTGGGGGATTGGTCGTCATTTCCGAATATCCCGAGGATCGGACAGCTGAGTTGGTCCGTCAAGTCGATTGGTGCGACAGGGCGTGTGGGTGTTGCCTGATCGGCGGCCGCGACCACGCCCCCACCCCAAAGGTCTACGAGAGCATCGAATCCGGGAGCCTTAGACGCCACCAAGGTGGCATGGCGCCCACCTGAGCATGACCCGATAATCCCGATCCGTCCCGAGCACCACGATTGCGATCGAAGCCATTTGTTCGCCGCTGTGCAGTCGGCCACGACCGTGTCGTCAGGGACACCCCCTTGGGACCGTACTTTCGCTGCGACGTCGTCGGGGGTTCCGTGGCCGAAACGGCAGTACAGGTCCGGAGCGATGACCCCGTAACCGTGGCGTCCGAGGCGCTCGCAGAACTCCTGGTAGAACTCGTCCCAGCCTGGCATGTGGTGGATCACCACGACCCCCGGAAACGGGCCGTCACCGGTGGGCTTCACGACGTAGGCGTGGATCTCGTCTCCGTCTCCGCCTTCGAAGGTTGTTATCTCCGCAGTGATCCCGAGGTCTGAGTCCGTCCTATACGAGTTCCACACATCGCCTCCTAATTGTCCTTATCGATGAGTCTGCCCGCTTGCTGGGGTGAGCGCCAAACGTGAGGTCATCGGGCAATCCGAGAGGCGGCCACTTAGGACTCCTAGCCCCGAATGTCCGACAAGTAAAAGGGATGTAAAAATACTAAAAGCATAGAGAAGACACACGGCCAACAAAAGCCCGAGAGAAGCCAAAACCGGCTGTGTCCGAGGCGACTGGCGGCACCTACCGAGCGTGCCGACCGTGCCGACCGGGCACCTCGGTTACTGCGGGCTTTGCAGCCGCAGCGGAGGACTTTCGAACCCCGACTGAGTCAACTTTGCCCGACGGGGCGTCGATCATCTTGCTCAGTGTGTATGCCACCTGAATGAGCGTCGCGCGATGACCATCGTCGTTAGGGTCGATCGTCGGGTCGGTGAGCGGTCGCAAGACGGCGCCGAGGATGGCTGTGGTGATGAGCCTTCGACTCGGAGTCGGTTCGGGGCCAGCTAAGAGGACCGTGAAGCTTGCCAGCAGATCGCCGGCGCGCTCTACGGCGTGGGGATCGACGAGGGCTGTCACGTCCCGGATGAGGATGCCTGCGACGTCGCGGTGTGCGATGAAGGCGTCTATGGCATCAGCGAGGAAAGCGCGTCGCTTGTGGAGGCTGAGCGGAGCTGTCGGGCCGTAGCGCTCGACGATCTCCTCCAGACTCGCGAGGTATGGGTCTAGTACGGCTGCTAGGAGATCGGCCTTCGTGCCGTAGTGGTGCAGGACCGCCGCTCTCGTAATCCCGAGTTGGGTGGCGATGTCTTCCAGCGATGTTCCTCTATAGCCGTGGAGGCGAAACTCGTTGATTGCAGTCTCCCGGATCGCATTCTTTGTCGCTTCACCGCTGATCCCTCGAACCACTGTTGCCCTCCGCCGTACGTGCCTCGGCATCCTAACACTGCCAAATTTTAGCCGTGTGTCACACAACCGGGTCCCGCTTCTAACTCTTCAGTTAAACAGAACTAACTATTGAGATAGTAACAGTCAGTTAAATTGACACGGTCTCGTGTCTGCCACACCTCTTCCGTCGCCACTAGCGCCGCTTCGCAGACCCTCCAAGCGGACACGAACTCGCGGCCGGTCGCCGGGTGCCCCAAGCCGCCCTGCAGCTACAAGTGTCGTCTTACCTGCAATCAGTTCAAACCGTCGGTCCTCGGGGCGATCCTGCTTTTGCAGTCAGTCGGATCAGTTGTGCTGGCAGCGGTCGTACTCGCCTAGCGCCCCTCGTTTTCTCAGATAATCGGTATCATTGCGATCCTATTCGCCATCAGACTTGCCGCTACCGGTGCGTTGCCGACCAAGAACGTTCCGCTTAGCCCTACCGCGCCTCGATGACGAAATCGTACGCGCACTCCTCGCCAGCCATCTCGACGGCGAGAGATGGGCGTACCCCGAACACGGCGTCGCTGTCCAGCCAGGGTGAGGATTCGTCGAATAGGTGGGTGACGAGCGGCTTGAAGCCGTCAGCGGTGACCAGGAAGTGGACGTGGGCCGGACGCCAAGGGTGCCGCCCCGTCGCACGTAGCATCATGCCTACGGGACCGTCGTCGGGGATCGTATAGTCGACCGGCCGGACTGTCGTGAACCGGTATGCGCCGTCGGCGCCCGTCTCGAACCGTGACCGGAGATTGCGCTTCGAGGGGTTCTCCTCGATGTCATAGAGGCCGTTCGGCTGCACCTGCCACACGTCCAGAGATGCCTGGGGTACTGGAATCCCGTCTAGTCCTTTCACGGTGCCGGTCATCACGAGAGGCGTTCCACCTGTTGCCGGGTCGGCGACGATGGAGTCGCCGTAGGGTCGCAGGGGAGCGCCAGGCACGTAGAACGGCCCTAGCACGGTGGGCTCCGACGCGCCCGGCGCTGGGGCGGCGTTGACCATCTCCAGCAGAGTCGACACCCCGAGCGTGTCCGATAGCAGGATGAACTCCTGGCGCGTGTCATCGCATCGGTCGCCTACCGCGGTGAGGAATCGGATAGCCGCCCGCCACTCCTCCCGGGTGAGTTGCACCTCGTCGACAAGCGCATGCGAGTGGCGTACCACCGCCTCGAGGACCGCGGACAGGCGCGGGTTGGCATCCGTTGCGAAGGACGCGCACACCTTCTGGCGGTGTTCCACGACCGGCATCGTCTGGTCGGCCAAGGCCCTTCCTCCTTTGCGCTTCTCGATGGGTGGGCGCTGGCCCAGTCTGGCAGACACGGGCATCGCTTGATCTGTGGACCTTTTTGTGAAAAAGGGAGACCTCTACCCGACACGCCCTCGCCATAGCTGGGTCTTCTATTGTTTGGACATGACAAGGGTCGCTGTCGTCACCGGTGGGGCCAGCGGGATCGGCCGGGCCACGGTTCAACTATTGGAGGCCAAGGGCGTAGCGGTCGGCGTTCTAGACCGAAACAGCTCCAGCCCGGTCGACGTCGCCGACCGGGCCGAGGTAAAGGCTGGTGTCGCCAGAATCCGCAAGACATTCGGGCCGGTCGACATCGTCGTCAACGCTGCTGGCGTCTCCTCGTCAGGCCAACTCGACGACGAGGCGTACCTAAGGGAGTGGGAGCGGGCCATCGCTATCAACCTCACGGGCTCGATGCACGTGGTGCGGGCATGTCTGCCCGACCTACTTCGCAACGGCGAGGGTCGGATCGTCAACCTGGCGTCGACTGAGGGACTCGGAGCAGCCCGCTCGCTCGGCCCCTACTCGGTTTCCAAACACGCCGTGGTCGGCTTCACCAGGTCTCTCGCAGTCGATCTCGGACGGACCGGAGTCACCGCCAACTGCGTCTGTCCAGGAGCGACCCTCACCGCTATGACCGCGCCGATTCCCGAGGTCGACCGACACACCTGGGCTCGCCGACACGTCCCTGCTGGACGTTACGCTGCTCCGGAGGAGATCGCCTACATGATCGTGGCGTTAACCGAACCGGGGGCATCGTTTGTCAACGGGGCTATCATCCCCGTTGACGGCGGCCAGACGGCCATGAGCATGTAGCCTGACGTGCCAGTCCCCGGCCGTGCCCGGTTACCCTTTGCCACTCGGCGGAGCGCGTAGCGTCTGGAAGCCGTGTTCAAAGCTGTCGACGGATCGATCGGTACAAGCCGGACGGCTCCTATCGCGCCGCGCTGCTTGTCAAGGTAATCGGTAAAGCGCAGGCGCATATCGTTGAAGAGGAAGCCGGCCTTTTTCCTCAGCTGCGCCGACACCTTGCCCTCGAGGAGTTGACCCGCTTCGGCGACGACCTTCGCTCCGCAAGGCACAAAGCACCGAGCAGACCGCACCCGCACGCTCCCCGCTTCAGCATCGGCACTTACTTCGCCGCCGCGATGCTGCAACCGGCGGATCGTCTCCGCGACACTTTTGGACGCCGGCGCCAGTCGGTGGAGGAGTCGCATGCCTAGCCTGTACACCCTCATTCAACAGGACCACCGCTACATCGTCGAAGTCGGTGGCGGCATACGCGCCTACGAGGTGGCCGGACGCCCGGTCCTTACCCGCTCGACTCGATGTGCGACGGGGCGCACAGGGCGCCCCTCGTCCCGTGGCCCAGCCAGCTTGGTGACGGTCAGCGTCTTTGCCGGCGACCTGAGAGCGACAACTACTGCGCAATGAGTGGCATCGCGCCTCCGAGCATCGCAAAGCCTGCTGCGGCAGCACCGATTGCGCCAAGGAGGTGGTCGGTTTCGGCTGCTTCGATTACCAGGTCAAGAGTTGCCCAAAGTGGAGCAGTCGCACGCGTTACCGTCTCGAACCTGCCCATGAAACCCGCTAACGACGCGACGCTGCCCCCGATCACGAGCACGCTGGGGTTGACGACCGCGATGACACCGGCGATGACCTTTGCTGTGGCGGTAGCCGCATCGTAAATGGCAGTCTTAGCAGCAGGGTCTCGTGTAGCGCGATCCTGAAGATCGTCAAGGTCTGCAGCTCCTGCGGCTCGAAGCACCGCAGGCAGGGCCGCTACTAGTTCCAGACATCCCTGCCCACCACAAAAGCACGATGCTCCATTGACGTCGAGTGAGATGTGGCCCATCTCGCCGGCAGCATCCCAGGACCCAGCCTGCAGCTCACCTCCCGCCACGATACCTCCGCCGACGCCTTCATCGACCCGCAAGTAGATGAGCGTGTCAACGCTCAGGCCAGCGGCCAGTCGACGTCCGATCTCCGCCAGGGCTGTATAGCGAGTGTTGTTACCAACCGAAACCGGGGCTCGTAGGGCACCCGTGAACACCTTCGATACGAGGGTTCGCTCCCGGGAAAGGCGAGCAAGCGAGACGTCGATCGTCTTGTGGTTCTCCGGGTTGCGATACCGCGGCCCGGGCGTGCCCACGACGACGTTTCGGAGTTTCGTGAGGTCGATC
>JAJZDJ010000103.1 GCA_021828685.1 Actinomycetes bacterium
CCGAGGGCGCTCGCAGCGTGCCTCCGGCGCCCGCACGTCCCCCTGACCGGCGTCGAACTCGCAGATGTCCGGGTGCCGGTTCTCGTGGTCCTAGGAGACCGCGACTTCGCCGGGCCGCCGGATCAGCTTCTCGAAGCGCTTCCTTCAGCCCGGCTGGTCGCCTTGGCGGGCGCAGACCACTTCGGCACCCCGAAGGACTACAGGTTCATTGCAGAGACCGTCAAGTTCCTCGCTGCCGGCCTGGACTGCTAGGCTTTCGTTATGGGCCGTGGAGCACGATCGACCGTGCGTTGGAAGCACGATAGGACTCGCCGTAAGAAGGCGCGTGACGCAAGGGCGAAAGAAGCCCGGGGCCGGACCCGCAAGGAGTCCTCAGCGTCCACCTGACAGTCGGCTGGGGCGTCAGGTTCGCTCCCAGTATTGCGTTCGATCTCCGTGTCGAGTTCAGCCCCGAACAGCACTGCGTTAGCGCTCAAGTACATCCACAAGGCCAGAATCGCGACCCCTGCGAAGGTTCCGTAAGTCCTGCTTTCGTGGCCGAAGTGATCCAGATAGAACGCGAAGACGGCCGACGATACGAGCCAGACTGCGCCCGCCACGACAGAGCCAGCTGAGATCCAACGCCATCTCGGGTGGCTCCGGTTAGGTCCCAGGCTGTAGTACGTGGACAGCAAGATCATCACCAAGATCGCTGCACCGCCATAGCGAAGGACATCCCAAGCGACTCCAAACGCGGGTTGAACCAGGGGAAGCTGGCGTGGCAAAAGGCGACGTATCGGGTTGCCGAGAACCATCAGCACCGACGCTGAGCTGCCGAGGACCAAGGTCGCGAGCACCAGCGGGAGGGCCATCAGGCGGCGTCCGAGGAAGCCTCGATCGGATGTAACCTCGCACGCCACGTCGAGGGCGACCTGCAGCGATGCGGTTGCTTCGATTGCGCTCCACAAGGCGGCGACGACTCCCAAGGCCAGCTCGAGCTGGCTCGTGCCGGCATGGTTGGGTCCGGTGAGCGCCTGGGTGAGAACCGCCGACATCTGTGTCGGCAAAAGCACTCCGAGACCGTGGACCAGATGCCGGAGCTCACCAGGGGACAGGTGAAGTAAGCCGGCGAGGCCGATCGCCGCCACCGCGGCAGGGAACACAGCAAGAAACAAGTGGAATGCCAGGCTTCCAGCGCTCATCGTTATCCGGTCACGTACAGACTCTCGCAACGCCTCCATGAGCACCCGCCCAAAGCGCCTCACCCGGGTTGCGACCACGGCTCTCAGCTCGCTTCGCGAAGCGTCGCCCGAGGCGCGGTTCGCTGCGCCAGGCGTCTCAAGGGACATGATCCAAGCATGCTACGGTTCGGGGGCGTCCAGTGAGCAGCCCCGGCCGTTCGACAATACTGTCGCCTGATCCACGCTCTCGTCCCACCGGGGCCGGGTGACTTGGAGGTCTAGCGTGGGTCTAACCTGGCAGGCGACCGTCAAAAATGGTCAGGATCTTCAGGGTTGAAAAGTTCTGTACCAAAAAGTGCGTTTTCCGAGCGAGGGCCGGTACACGATCTTTTGGGAACGAAGATCGTGTACCAAAAAGTGCGAAAAAACGCTTCAAATGGTCAAACGTTTTCCCGTACTCGAAGATCCTGACCAAATTGAACGCTTCCACGGTCCCCGCAACTGCGCTAAGCGCCCTGCACCGCCGTAGGGTCCATTGCCCATCAGGGTTATTCGGCGGGGAAGTTGGGCACCCATTCACGCGACGGCGGCACCGAACCTGTGCGTGCCAACCAGTAGGCATTCCAAGTCCCGTCGTCCCTGCTTGCAAGTGGGCTGACGGCTGGTACGGGACCGTCTCCGGAAGGCTCGTCGCCGCCAAAGACAATCGCTTCGATGCTCCGTGTGGCCGCGTTAGTTGCGGTCGCTTGCTGATCTATGCGCTTGGCGGCTCGCTCGTCTGCTCGCGCCCACTGCAGGAAAACCGGTATGAATCCGATCAGAGCCGACGCCTCCGTCGCAACCCATAGGAGACCGCCGCCCGCCCTAGTGCTTGCAAGGGTGTACATGGAGGCTATCGGTCTGCTCGACGACAGGATAGCCAGACCAAGGATGACTTCGGGAGGGCCGGCGATGAGGATGCTCACCATCCGGGCGCCATATCCCATCCGCCAGTGGACTATCGGATCCAGCCCGACCAGCGGCCACCAGTACAGCGTCGCGCCGAGCAGGAAAGCCACGTTGAAGGAGTCCATGACCCACATGTGCAGCATTGCGAAATTGATGAGAGATGTAAGGAAAAAGGCGAACATGATGCCGAAGTACAACACGAACACTGTCAACGGGAATGTCAATAAAGCGAAGCCTCGTGACTTCAAAACCTTCAACCAGAGTGTCTTCCGGCTCCTTGACGAGGTCTGAAGAAACAGCGTCGAAGGAGCGCCCAACGCCAGAAGTGGCGGCGCCACGACCATGAGCAGGAGGTGCTGGACAACGTGCGCCTGGAAGTACGACGCGGTGAAGGTCGCGACGGGGGACTGGATCGCCAAGTCGATACTGACAAGGCCGAGCATGAACGACGCCGTCCGCCTGGCCGGCCAGCGGCGCCCCCTGCCCGCCAAGCGCCAATCTGCTCGCAGGTACCAGTAGGCGACCGCGCAGAGGACCGCCACGGTGGCCAAGGCGAACGGCCCGCTCTGCCAGTCGTAGAAAGCGGCGTGCCAACTCCACGCGACGGGCCTCATCGGACCCATCTAGACACCCATGAACGTGTTCGGGAAGGTCACTCCACTCCAAACATACCGCCGCCAGCGCGCCTACGACAATCATCACCGGCGCCGCTCAGGCCCCTCGCCATCGGTCACTCCGGGTGTGACCTCTCAGCAGTGGAGCAGGCTCACCTCGTAGGCGGCGAAGACAGGGTCGCGCGTGACGACTACGAGGTTCTCTCGCTTCGCCTGGGCGATGATCATCCGGTCGAACGGATCGCGGTGGTGCAGTGGAAGGGCCCCAGCATCTTCGGCATGCAGGTCAGAGATTGCGAGAAGATCGAAGCCTTCCCGTCGTACGGCGTCGCCCACCGGCCCTGCGAAGCGGATCTTGCCGAGGCTCCGCTTAATCGCGATCTCCCAAACGCTCGCTGCGCTTACCAACACCCGCGCCTGCACGTTCGCTATACGCTCAGCACTCGATGCTTCAATCTCCTCACCTGCCAGCCACCAAAGCAGCACGTGCGTGTCGAGCAAGAAGCTCAACGGACCTCTTCGCTCGATCCGACACCATCGAAGGCATCAAGGAGCCAGCCCGGAGTCGAATCGAAGTCCTCTGCGACCCAGATTTCACCACGCAGGCGACCAGGAGTCCGGTTTTGAACCGGCGCATCGTAGGCGACAAGTCGGGCGACCGGCCGACCTGAGCGGGCAATGATGACCTCCTCTCCAGCGGCCGCCCGGTCTACGAACTTCGACAGGTTGGTCTTCGCCTCGTAGATGTTCACTTGCATAGACCTAGTCTAGTCTTTATTCGGGAGACCTAGAAGAGACGCCCAGTTATTACGGATAACTAACATTATCCGCAATACTTGAAAGGGCTGCCGTCGCCCTATTCTCCCAATTCCCACTAGCGCGTAGGCGACGTCCCTCTCTCACGCAAACTAAAGGCTCGAAGCTGCGTTGCCGACACGTAGGCGGTGGAGCGGGTTCCGACACTAATCCGGGTGATGTCGCGCAGGCGTCGCTCTGGTGATGCCGACGAAAGCGGCTTCACCTTGATAGAAACCCTAATCGCCGTGGCGATCCTCGCCCTTTTGTTCCCGATGTTCCTGTCTGCGGCAACGAGCGGCACCCAGGCCGGCAACCAGGGCCGTGTACGCCAAGTCGCATCCGTGCTGGCGGACACTGCGGTCGACTACACGAGGGCGATCGACCCGACTCAGCTGCTAAACGGCAGATCCGCAGGCAGCGCCACGTCGACCCCGCACGGGGTGAGTCTCGTCAACACCGACCAATACGACCAGACGGCAGGAACGCCGTCGGTACCCCTGTCGTCCAACTCGGTCATAGACAACTACCACTTCACCACCCAGACCTTCATGGGCGTTTGCTACCTGCAGCAGGGACAGGCTTCGAGCGCGTGCAACACCACGTCGTCAGGCGCGCCGATGGTGCGCGTCGTTGTCGCTGTTTCGTGGCCGGCGAGGGGTGTCTGCCCGGCGAACACGTGCGACTACGTGACGTCCAGCCTGATAAGCACGGGAACTGACCCTCAGTTCGCGGAGGTGATTCCGAGCGGGTCGTCGTCATCGAGCACCACTACCACCACTGCCCCACCGCCTCCGTGCCCGAATGGTTCGACGTCACTCGCTGACACTGCGGACTCCACGGACCCGATGTGCATCTACAACGGGCAAAACTCGTCGGCTTCGGGGCCCTTCACCGACAGCAGCCCCAGCTCGAGTTCCGTTAATTTCTCGGGAGATTCCGGCTCCTACGGCGCCGAGCTCAACAGCTCACCGGGACCGTCCAGTTCCAGCTTCACTATCGCTGTCTGGTTCAATACGTCGGACTCGGGAGGGGCCCTGATGGGCTTCGCCAACACCGCGAGCGGGAGCGGCGGCAACGACTGGGACAAGATGCTGTGGGTCGACAACTCCGGCCACGTCGTCTTCGGCGCCTACAACGGCAGCACCGTCGAGCTCAAAAGTCCCGGCACCTACAACGGCGGCGACTGGCACCTGGCGGTCGCGTCGATCAGCACCACTGCCGGGATGACCCTTTACGTCGACGGTTCGCAGGTGGCGTCGAACTCGTCTTTCAAGGCATCGCAGGCTTACACCGGGTACTGGAACATCGGATGGGACAACATTTCAGGCTGGCCCGACAACCCTGACCAGAACTCCCTCCAAGGCTCGCTGTCCGACGCAGCGGTCTTCCCGAGCGCCCTGTCGTCGTCGCAAGTGTCCGCGCTCGCCAGCGCCGGGTCGCAGGCGACCTGGTCGTCGACGGTGACCGCCGACGGGGCGAGCAAGGCGTGGCCGCTGTGAGCGAGCGCGGACAACTCGAAGCGAAAGGCGACGAGGGCTTCACCCTCATCGAGTTGCTGGTCACGATGGTGATCATGTCACTCGTCGCAGTGATGGTGCTCGTCTCGATCATCAACGTGATGACCCAGCAGAACCAGGCCGCCTCGCTCGACAAGACCTCTTCGCAGGTCGGCTTGGCGTTCATCGCACTCGACAAGGAGATCCGCTACGCCGCCAGCATCGACTGCCCCTACGGGTGGACCGCGCCAGCCGGTGACCCATGCTCGACGGCCCCGACGGACGCTGCGTCCGTGCCGAGCGGCGACTACGCGCTCACATTCTATTCCGCTTGGACGGTCGCGACACTCGGCCACCCTCAGTGCAGCGAACTCCTCTACGACACCACCAAAGGGCAGTTGGAGCAGCGAACGTGGGATGCCGGTAGCAGCGTCTCGACCGCCACAGCCTGGTCGATTATCGGGTCCGGGCTGTCTAACGCACCGAGCCAGCCGGTGTTCAGCATCCCTAACGCTACGTCAGGGTCGTTGATCCGACAACAGGTGCTCATCTCGCTCGAGTCGGGATCCACTGCGACAGTCCCGGCTGTGTCATCGGTTGCGACTGTGACGTTCACCGCCGTCAACTCCACGACCGCTAACCCGCCCACGACCAGCGCGTGCCCCCTTTCATGAGCAACAACCGAAACCCGATGAGGGCAAAAAGACGTCCAGCGGTCCTTAAGCACGCGCGTCGACGCCGGTTTCTTGCGCGGTGGGCCGAAGCCCGCAATTTCGGTCGTTGCGCCGACGAGCGAGGTTCCCTCGTCATAGCGCTCAGTTTGCTTCTGATCGCGTCGATAGTGCTGGCGTCGGTCGCGAACCAGGCGTTCTTCAGTCTCGGCCAGGCAACCCAGTCCAACCAGCGAAACGACGCGCTGCAGGGCGCTTTGGCGGGAGTGCAGGCGGCGGTAGCGGACATCCGCGCGGCGGTGACCGGCAGCGGTTCGAGTGCCGTCGGCGACGTGGCCGACCTGCCGTGCAGTGCCATTGACGGTACGGTGTCGTCGAGCACGTCGAGCAACACGACGATCTCCTACAAAGCGCAGGTGACGTACCTGCTCCAGACAAGCTCCGGAGTATCCCCCGCGGCGACCTGCGTCCAAGGCCAGGGCCCTCAACCTTCCTCCCCGAACGCTGCATTTAGCGTCCACCAGGCGCAGATCACCTCTGTAGGCGGCGACAACCTGTCGAGCCCGTCGGTGATCAGCCGAACAGAGAACTCGACCTACAACTTCTCGTCGCCAACCAACGCCAACATCCCCGGCGGCCTCATCTACACCTACCCCGACAGCGCAGGCCAGACCTTCTGCGCCGAGGTAGGCCCCGTGTACTCGACCGGCTTCGAGCTGGTGATGTCGTCGAGCTGCAACGCGTCGAACCCGAGCGCGTCTCTGGTGTTCTCCTACCAGCAGGATTACACCCTCCAGACGCTCGTCAACGGGCAGGCGTATTGCATAGTCGACCAGGGACAGAACGGCTCGACGACCGTCACCAACCCTACCGACACGACCGTGTACGTAGCCCCGTGCACCTCACCGGCGCCCCTTTCGCAGCAGTGGGGCGTCAACAACTCCGACTCAGTCGAGGGTGTCAACTCCTCCGGCGGCCCGAACGGTTGGTGCCTCGACAACTGGATCTCCTCGGCGAGTCCCGCCGGCTACAACCCTGCGGGATCCGGGACATACATCGGAACGAACTGCGGCGGAGGCGGCTACGCAACCGACCAGACGTGGACCATGCAGGCGACGGTCGGCGCCGGCGGGTCCAACCCGGTTCCCGGGACGATCGGCCCGACTGACCAGTTGATCAACTACGCCGAGTTCGGGCGCTGCATAGACGTCACCAACCAGGACGTCAACTTCGGCGCCCTCATCGACTACACGTGCAAGCAGTTCCCGAACACGTCGATCTACCCGATCTGGAACCAGAGGTGGTGCACCGTCCCGCTCGGCTCCTACGGGGAGCCGGCAAACGCCGTACTTCTCTATACCCCCCAGTACACGAGCGCCGGCTGCCCCAGCAATCCTCTCGCCCCGCAGAGCGGTGTCACCCCGTACTGCCTGACGACAGCCATCGACGCGGCGAACAACCCGGCCGATAAGCCGGGCGGTGGCTACCCGATCATCTACCCGTCCGCCGGGGCGACGGCGGTCACGGTGCAGAACTGCTCGACGCTCATATCCAACCTTTCGAGTCAAGGCGCATCAGCCCTGTCAGGCGCGTCGACGCAGATCTGGATCAACTCCGGAACTACGGGTGGAAGCATCGACAACTACACCTACCAGGACTACCGCGGGTACTGCCTGCAGGCTAACAACGCGTACGGCCTCGTCTACCCCTCTGGGTCTACCGGCGCGAGCTTCACGATGCTCCAAGTCGCCCCGTGCACTGGCAACCTCACCCAGAAATGGAACGCCCCGCCAAACTACGGAGCCTCGAACATCGCGAATACCTACGAAGGCTGACAGACCGCATCCCACGTCGCTTGCAGGCGCCGAGCGGCGAGCGCCTCGTCGACCCGGCCGACCGGGGTCGATCTCGGGGCGTGCGCCGCCTCCCCTGCCACCTCCCCGGCGATTCTTATCAGCGCCTCGGCGAGCGCCTCTAAAGTCTCGACGCTCTCCGTCTCGGTCGGCTCGATCATCAGCGCCTCCTCCACGATGAGCGGGAAGTAGACGGTCGGAGCGTGAAAGCCCTCTTCGAGCATCCGCTTCGCCACGTCGAGCGCCCTGAGTCCGGTCTGCTTCTTGAGTGTCGAGGTCGACGCCACGAACTCGTGCATGGCGGGCCGGTCGAAAGGAATGTCGTAGGTGCCACGGAGACGGCTCTTCAACCAGTTCGAGTTGAGGACGGCGCCTTCCGCGACTCGGCGAAGCCCGTCTCCTCCGTTCGCGAGAATGTACGACCACGCACGCGCTAACGCCAGCGCGTTCCCGTACCAGCTGTGCACCCGGCCTATCGAACGCGCCGGGTTGACCCACGCGAAAGTCCCGTCGTCGCCCCGCTGCGCAAGCGGGCCTGGCAGGAAATCCTCCAATCTCGCCGAGACCGCGACAGGACCGGCTCCGGGCCCTCCCCCGCCGTGCGGGACGGCGAAAGTCTTGTGGAGGTTCATGTGCACGATGTCGAAGCCCATGTCGCCGGGGCGGGTGACACCGAGGATGGCGTTCAGGTTCGCTCCGTCGTAATAGAGGAGCGCCCCGACGTCGTGCGCCGCAGCAGCGATCTCGGCGATGTCCTCCTCGAAGAGTCCCAAAGTGTTCGGGTTGGTGAGCATGATCCCTGCGACGTCACCGTCGAGACGATTCCGAAGGGCTGTCATATCGACGAGTCCACGATCGTCGCTCGGTACGGTGACGGTCTCGTAGCCTCCGAGCGTGACAGACGCCGGGTTCGTGCCGTGAGCCGAATCGGGGATGATCACCTTCGTCCTTGTCTCGCCCTGCGAGTCGTGCCAGGCTCTCATCAGCAGAAGTCCGGTCAACTCCCCTGCGGCGCCTGCCGGAGGCGCGAGCGTCGCGGCTTTCATGCCGGTCACCTCGCAGAGGGCATTCGAGAGGCTCCACAACAGTTCCAGCCAGCCCTGGCAGTGGCTCGCCGGCGTAGCGGGATGGACGTTCGCGAGCCCCGGGAGTGATGCCGCGTCGTCGCAGAGCTTCGGGTTGTACTTCATGGTGCACGACCCGAGCGGGTAGGCGCCGAGGTCGACGGAGTACTGGCGGTGGGTGAGCCTCGTCACGTGAGCCACGAGGTCCCTCTCGGGCACTTCGACAAGCTCGACCGGTGCGCCTCTGAGCAGGCCTGGGGCTACGAGCTCAGACGCGTCCCACTCCGGTAGTCCCGTCGAACGGAACGACCACGCCCTGCGCCCCGGGCTGGAGTACTCGAATATCGTCGCTTCGCTATCCCTACCCATGACCGGAGCGCTCGTCGCCCTCCCGGCGGGCGCTGGCACCCTTGCGTTGTGCTCCGACGTCATCTGATCACCTTGCCTACACATTCGACATAGCGGTCGATTTGCTCCTTGGTTCGTCGCTCGGTGACGCTGACGAGCAGCGCCTCACCGTCTATGGTCGCCAGCCCGCTCTCCACGCCGACCGCTACGCCCGCGAGGAAACCTTCCTCGGCCATCCTTTCGACGACCGTCGTCGCGTCGACCGGCAACTTCAACGCGAACTCCCGCAAAGTCGCTGCTGTCACGAACTCCTCGACGCCCGGAAGACCAAGGAGCGCCTCGCGGGTGTAGCGTGCCCCTCGGGCGCAGCGCAACGCCAGTTCCGCCAGTCCGCTCGTGCCGAGCCAGGACAGCTGGATCATCGCAGCGACAGCTATGAGCGTCTGGTTGGTGCAAACATTCGACGACGCCTTCTCGCGACGTATGTCCTGCTCACGCGCGCGCAGCGTCGTGACATACGCGTTGCGTCCGGCCACGTCGCGTGTACGCCCGACGAGACGGCCCGGCAGGCGGCGGACGAGGTCGCGCCGGCACGCGAAAAGCCCGAGGTACGGTCCGCCAAACGACATCGGGGTTCCGAGAGGCTGTCCTTCCCCGACGGCGATGTCCGCCCCCATCTCCCCCGGCGTGCGCAGAAGGCCAGCCGACACCGGGTCGAACGCGACGACAAGCGCTGCGCCGTGGAGGTCGGCGGCCGTACGTGCAGCCGAGACGTCCTCCAAGACGCCGAAAAAGTTCGGGTTCGCCACGACGACCGCCGCCGGCTCCCCGGGGGGCGCCGCGTCCCAGTCGGTGCGGCCGTCGCGTGTCGGTATCTCGACAATTTCGTGGCCCGAGCCGGCGGCGAACGTCTTGATCACCGCCCGCCAGTTCGGGTGCAACGCGCCGCTCACCCACATGGTCGAGTGACCCTTCGGGCTGGCCGCCATGTTGAGTGCTTCCACGGTCGCCGACGCCCCGTCGTAGAGGGAGGCGTTGGCTATCTCGAGGCCAGCGAGGCGCGACACGAACGTCTGGTACTCGAATAGCGCCTGGAGGACACCCTGCGACACCTCCGGCTGGTAAGGGGTGTAGGCAGTGACGAACTCGGAGCGCGAGCCGAGACGTCGTGTCGCTGCTGGCACTTCGTGGTCGTAGGCGCCTGCGCCGGCGAAACAGACAAGCTCCGGCCCGCAGCGGTTCGCGGCGGCGAGACGCTCCATCTCGAATGCAACATCGGGTTCGGAGCGGCCCGGCTCGAGGGCGAGACCGCGGGCGAGGCGAAGCGCATCGGGGACGACAGCGAAAAGCTCGTCTAGTGACGCGAGGCCGAGATCGGCGAGCATCCGCTCGATGTCGGCGTCGCTGTGAGGGACGAAATGACCCAACTGAGGTGAACCCTTCCTGTCTGAGCTTGTGTCAGTGTTTCTTCGCGACGAACGGCAGCGCGCACACCGTAGCGGCTACGCGACGGCCTCGTGCCTCTACCTCCACCGCTGACCCGACTTCGCAGGAGGGCTCCATGAGGGCAAGCCCTATGCCGCGTCCGACGACGGGCGAGAAGTTCCCGCTCGTCACTTCACCCACAACTCTTCCGTCGAAGACCACGGAGGCCCCCGCGCGGGGCGGCTGGCGTCCCTCGGCGATCACACCGGCGAGAGCACGCGAAATGCCAGCCCGACGCTCGCGCTCCAAAGCGGCGCGGCCGGGGAACCCTGCCGGCTTGTCCCACGCGATCACCCAGGCAAGGCCGGCCTGTAGTGGAGTGATTCCCGGCCCGAGCTCGTGGCCGTGAAGTGGCAGCGCAGCCTCCAGGCGCAGCGTATCTCGCGCTCCGAGCCCGGCCGGGCGGAATCCGGCGACGCAAACGGACTCCCAGAAGTCTGCGGCTGCGCTGGCAGGGATCGAGCATTCGACCCCGTCCTCGCCGGTGTAGCCGGTTCCCGCGGCAAGGCAGTGCACGTTGCGCCATACAAAAGGTGCGACGCGGAATCGTCCGACGCCCGCCGCCTCGGGCGATACCGTCGCT
>JAJZDJ010000104.1 GCA_021828685.1 Actinomycetes bacterium
CTTACCGAGCTGACCGAGCCTTCGACTTCAATGCCACCGTCGAGCGCCGACAGCACCACGTCCGCGCTGACATCGCTTCCCGCTGCCACCCTGCTTTCGGCGACCTCCAGCTCGCCGACGCGCCCGACCCTCACCTCACGCCTTGAACTTCCGGGAACCCTGCGCAGGGTCGTGACAGCTACGAGCCAGGGGTCCTTCGCCACTCAGGCGAAGTCCTGGTCGAAGAAGTCCTCGTCTTCGCCGGAAGCTTGCGTGGACTCCCCGTAGAGGCCCGGGTTGTCATCGGGTCGAGGCGGCGTGTAGGCGAGCTTCTCCCGGCCCGCCGACACCGTCTTGATGGTCCGGTCGAGGACAACCTCGAACGCGGCCAACTTCTGGTCGCAGTAATCCTCCGCCTCCATCCGCAACCGACGGGCTTCGTTGCGCGCTTCCTCCACTACCCGCCTGGCGGTGACGTTCGCTTCGCGAACGATCTCCGTGCGCTGCACCATCCGCTCCGCCCGGGCGCTGGCCGCGTTGACGATCTCTTCACCCTCACGTGCCATCCGTGCGAGGTAGTCGTCGCGTTCGCGCATCAGCCAGCGAGCTTGGCGTAGTTCCTCGGGGAGGGTTTGGGAGGCCTCGTCCAGGAGCTCCAGCACCTCTTCTTTGTTGTCGAGCTTCACAGACGACGACAGCGGCAGCGCCCGGGTCCCTTCGACGATCTCGATGACGCGCCGTATGAGCGACTCGGTGTCGTTGCCCCCGTGTTCGAAACCCGCGTCAAAAGTCATCGGAACCTCACCTTCACGCACGACCGGCGCCGTTGGCCGTAGGAAACTTTGCTATGAGACGTTCCATCACCGGAGCCGGGACGGTGCCACGGATCCGCGACGCACCCCCGTAGTGGGCGAAATCGCGCACGTACTTCGACGCTATGAACGAGTACTCCGACGAGCACGGGATGAAAAGCGTCTCGATACCGGCGACTTTCTTGTTCATCTGCGCTTGCTGAAGCTCCGACTCGGCGTCCGACGCGACCCGTAGGCCTTTGACGATGACGTTGGCCCCGAGATGGCGGGCGAGATCGACTACCAGACTGGAAAAAGACGATATCTCCACATTGTCTAGGTGCGCGACCGAGTCGGCGATCATCGCCATCCGCTCGTCGACGTCGAAGAGGGGGGAGCCTTTCTGGGTGTTACGCATCGGCGCCACCACTACACGGTCGAAGAGTTTCGATGCCGCCTCGACCACCTCGAGGTGCCCGTTGTGGAAAGGGTCGAACGACCCCGGAAACAACGCAGTTCTCAACTGTTACCTTCCTCGGCGGGGCCTGCGACAGCCAGCGGGCGAACTACGAGCACAACGGTACCGCCGTACCTCTTGACTTTCACAGTCTCCCACAACGAACCCAGGATCTCATCGACGGAAGGATGGCGGTCGGTCGTCTCGACCACGAGCAGGCCGGCACGGGTCTCCAAGAGACCCCCCAGCTCCTCCCAGTCCCCGAAGGCGTAGGGAGGGTCCGCGAACACCACGTCGAAGTAGCCGCACGCCCTGGTGTAGCGCAGTGCGTCACCACGAACGATCTGCACGTGACTTTCTTGCTCACCGAGGACAGCCAGGTTTGCGGTGATCGCGTCGAGAGCCGGCCCACTCGATTCGACGAGTACGGCCCGAGCGGCACCCCTCGAAATCGCTTCGATACCGAGGGCGCCGCTACCGGCAAACAAGTCGAGGACTGCCGCCCCCTCGATGGCGTCCAGGCTCGACAGCATCGAGAAGACGGCTTCCCTCACCCGATCCGAGGTCGGTCGTGTATCACGTGTATGCGGTGCATGGAGGCGCCTGCCTCTAGCGATACCACCGACTACCCGCACAGCGGCGAATTTTAGCCCTCAGCTCTTGAACAGAAACTGCCTGTCGACCTCGTCGACGAGCAGGCTGACCTCGCCCGCCAACTCGGGCAGTTCCTCGACGAAACGGGGCCCGTTCGCATCGACGAGCGCGAAGGCAGCCTCGCGGGCCTTGCCCACCAGCTGCTTGTCGCGACGTAGCGAGGCGAGCTTGAGATCGTTGCTGCCTTTCTGACGTGACCCAAGGATGGTCCCCTCGCCGCGCAGGTCGAGGTCCACCTCGGCGAGCTCGAAACCGTCTGTGGACGCTTCGAGAGCCTCGAGGCGGCGCTCGCCTTCGACACCCGACGCGGATCCGAGAAGGTAACACCACGAATCCGACGCCCCGCGCCCGACGCGACCGCGAAGCTGGTGCAGTTGTGCGATTCCGAAGCGCCCGGCGTCCTCGATGACCATCACGGTGGCATTGGGCACGTCGACCCCGACCTCGATGACAGTGGTAGCCACGAGGACGTCGAGACCGCCGCAGCGGAAGTCCTCCATCACGGATTGCTTGTCCGCCGAGACCATCTGCCCGTGAAGCAGACCGACGCGCAGTCCGCCAAGCTCGCCGCCTGCGAGGCGCTCGTATTCAGCGGAGGCCGATCTGGCCTGCACCTTCTCCGAGTCGTCGACGAGCGGGCACACCACGTAGGCCTGACGGCCCGCAGCCGACTCGCTTCGCACCCGCTCCCAAACCTCGGCTTCGACGAGCGGTCCGCGCGCCCAGATGGTCGTGATCGGCGTCCGGCCGGGGGGCAGCTCGTCGAGGACCGTCGTGTCGAGGTCTCCGTAGACGGTCATGGCGGCCGTGCGCGGTATCGGCGTGGCGGTCATCACGAGCACGTCGGGTATCGCAGCACCCGGACCCTTCGAGCGAAGAGCCGCTCGCTGCTCCACCCCGAAGCGGTGCTGCTCGTCGATGACGACGCAGCCTAGGGAATGGAACTCGACGGCCTCGCCCAGCAGCGCGTGGGTCCCGACAAGAACATCGACGGTACCCTCGGCGAGCCCGTGGGCGACCCGGCGGCGTTGGGCGGCTCCCACCCGGTTCGAGAGCAGGGCAACCGAAAGGGGCCGCTCCCCGGTGAGCGTGCCGTCGCTAGGCAACGTGAAACCGGCGAGGAGGTCGGAGATAGCGGCGTAATGCTGCTCCGCAAGCACTTCCGTCGGCGCCATGAGGGCACCCTGGTGACCGCCTTCGATCGCTGTGATAATCGCGCCAAGCGCCACCAGCGTCTTTCCCGACCCCACGTCCCCCTGCAGTAGCCGGTGCATCGGGTAGACGCCCGCCATGTCAGCCGTGATCTCCGCGAGCGCAGCTTGCTGAGCGCGGGTGAGCGAGAACGGGAGCTGCCGGCGAAGTCGCTCGAGGAAGCGCCCCGGCACGTCGTGGCGAATGCCCTGCGAGCTTCTTTCGAGGGCCCGCTTGCGCACCACGAGGGCCACCTGCAGCCGCAGAAGCTCGTCGAACGCCAACCGCACGCGCGCCTTCTGAGCCGCTCCCATCGACGACGGCGCGTGGATCTGACGCAAAGCCCAGTCCCGGCTGACCAGATCGTAGGGTTCCCGGATCTCGACGGGAAGCGGGTCGACGAAAGACGTCACCCGCCGCAGCGCCTCCGCCACCCAGGTGGCTACCTGGGATGACGAAATCCCGGCCTTGTCCGACTGCGGGTACACCGCGATGATGCGACCGGTGCGGTCCCCAACCAGGTCCACCACCGGGTTGGTCATCTGACGGCGCCCCTGGTAGCGCTCCACTTTGCCGAAGACGACCACCTGCGTACCTTCTTGGAGCTGTCGTGAGCGCCAAGCCTGATTGAAGAACGAGACCCTCAGGTAGCTCGAATTGTCGAAGAGGTCGACCTCTACAAGCGAACGCCCTTGGCGCGTCCGTCGGGTCTTCACGTTTCGTACTACGGCGAGGACCATCGCCTCCTCGCCTTCTGACAGCTCCCCGATCGAGCGTTGATTGGTCCGGTCCAGGTAGCGCCTCGGGTAATACGTGACCAGGTCGAGGAGGTTCGTGACGCCCACAGCTGCGAGTGCTTCGAGGGCCTTGTCTCCTACACCTGCGAGGCGTCCGACGTCTATTGCCGCCAGGTCCGGAAGAGTCTTTGCGTTGCCCGCACCATTCACGGCTACTCGACGCTGAACAGGTACGGGTACAGCGGCTGACCCCCTTGGTGGACCTCGGCCTCCACACCGCTGAAAGTCTCGTTGACCCACTGCGAGATTCGCCGGGTGTCCGCCACGGTCGAGCCCTCCCCGGCGATAATCGTGACTATGTCGTGGCGGGCAGGATCGACCAGCAACCCGAGGAGACCTGTTGCAGCCGCGAACGCCCCGTCGGCGACTACCTCGATGCGCTCCCGGGAGATTCCCAGGTAATCGCCTTCACGGATCGGACCGACCTCGCAGCGGCTAGGCCGGACAGCACGCGTGACCTCTCCCGCCACGACACGCAAGGCGGATCCGGACATGAGCTCGCTGTTGGCGTCGGCGTCTCCTTCGGGGTCATATTCGAGTAACGCCGCGAAACCCTCCTGGATCCCCTTCGTCGGGACCACGCGGACCGGCTTGCCGGCTTTCTTCGCCGCCTGCAGCGCTACTGGAATGATGTTCTTGTTGTTCGGCAGCACCACCACCTGCTCGCTGTTCGCCGCTTCGATCGCCTTGAGGATGGCCGCCGTCGAAGGGTTCATGGACGGCCCTCCCGCGATAACGTGGTGGACCCCGAGCGACCGGAAGATACGCCTGATCCCGTCGCCGTTGCAAACCGCGACGACCGAGCACCGTACCGGCTCCTCGGGGCCTTCCCCAGCCGCTTCGGTGCCCTGGGCGGCACGAACCCACCTCTCCTCTTCGACCTCCTCGCGAAGGTCCGTAACCCGGATCCGGCGCGGTCGGCCGGCAGCCAATGCTGCTTCGATCGCTGCGCCGATGTCGTCGGTGTGGATATGGCAGTTCCACAACCCGTCTCCGCCGACGACCACGATCGAATCACCGATACCAGCCCAAACACTACGAAAAGGAGGGATCAGCTCGTCCGGCGCTTCGAGCAAGTACATAACCTCGTAGCGAAGGTCTGCGACTCCAGGCGCCAAAGGGAGATCCACATTCGCCTGCTCGGACTCTCGCTTCGCCGCAACGGTCGGCGCCTCCGGGAGGGGGCGGCCGTCGACCACATGCAGCAAGGCGTCGAGAAGCAGAAGGTACCCCGTGCCGCCCGAGTCGACGACGCCGGCGTCCCGCAGAACCGGCAACAGATCAGGAGTTCGAGCCAAGGCGGACCCGGCCTCCTCACGGGCGCCCTCGAGCACCCGCGCGAGGGTTCGAGGCGCCCCGACTGCAGCGGCTCCGTCCGCCGCAGCTCTCGCCACCGTGAGGATTGTCCCCTCGACCGGATTCTGGACGGCCCGGTAGGCCTCGTCGGCCGCCCGGCGCAAGCCTGCCGCCAACACCTCGGCGTCGACGCTCGGAAGTCCTTTCGTCGAGTCCGCGAGGCCTCTCATGATCTGCGACAGGATCACTCCCGAGTTGCCACGGGCGCCCATCAACGACCCATAGCTCATGGCGCCCGCTACCGTCGCCAGCTCGCGGTCGCCTTGACGTTCGATCTCCGCTACCACCGACTCGGCGGTGAGGGCCATATTGGTGCCGGTGTCACCGTCGGGCACCGGATACACGTTGAGCCTGTCGATGAAGTCCCTGTGGCTTTGAAGTGCATCACGGAACGCTGCTGCAGCGGCCGCGAGGGCAGCTCCGTCGAGGTGCTCCGTGTTCTGCATGGCGGGGATGCTAATGTGGATCTGAGACGTGGTCAGGTAGCGCCTGATCAGCGTCGGACCCTGACGATCGACGAGGTGTGTGGACGAAGATGGCAGCAGTTTGCGATGTGTGTGGGAAGAAGCCGTCTTTCGGAATGAGCGTCAGTCACTCGCACCGGCGCACGAAGCGTCGATGGAACCCGAACATCCAGAGGATTCGGGCGATCGTAGGTGGCACCACTAAGCGCGTTCACGTCTGCACGTCGTGCATCCGCGCTGGGAAAGTCACCAAAGCCGTCCGCTAGGCGGCTTCGCTATGGTGGCGGTTCTAGGAGCCGCTCTGCTCGTCGGCACCCGATAGCAGCTTCATAACGTCGTCGCGCCGGAAGCGGAGGTGGCCGCCGATAGTCCTCAGACTCGGGAGCTTTCCTGCGGCAGCCCAGTTGATCACGGTACGTTCCGTCACGTCGAAGACGGCGGCGACCTCGTGGCTTCGGAGAAGTTGCGGGGCTTCCCCCGAAAGACCGGTTGCCCTGCCGGCCGGTCGGCTCGACTGGGACACGACCCGTGGGCGCAGCTCGCTCGGTGCACGGACGACCTGCTCGGCCACGTCGACGTTGCGGCGAAGCTGACCCAACTGCACGGCTACCTGACGGGCAAGTGCTGCCATCGCCCGCTGCTCCCGCTTGGTGAGCTGGCGAAGCCATCGGTCCATGACTGCTACGACTGCTACTACCGCCCCGCCGGCATCCCGGACTGCGACGCCGTACGCCCAGCGCATCGAGTGCGGAGCCTGGACGAGAGGACTGCGCGGGACCACCGTCACCAGATCGGTGAGCTCGACGGCCCCGGTACCGGCAGCTATAGCCTCGAAGAGGTGACCGTCGTTCAGGCCGCAGCGGTACTCGAATCCCTGCGAAAGGCTGCTCCAGCCACCGCCTGGTTGGGGCACGGAGAGGACTGCTACTGGTGTCTGACACGCCAGAGCGCCCAGAACCAGCAGGTCGGCGATCCCCTGCCCTGGAGGAAGGGCCGGGAGCTCTGCCCGTGCCGGCTCCTGGGAGGACGGTACCTGCGCCAATCGACCGTCGACGCTCGATGTGTTTAGACGTGAAACCGGCATGGATGTTCACTCGGAGCACTCCAAGGTCGCCTTGAGAAACCATCTGCGCTTTGGGCACTACGACGCCAAAGGCGGAAATATACGCGGTTCGCGCCCGCTAGAACGCCGCGTCAGCCGCTCGCTAGAGCTCCGAGGCACCGGTTGACGTATATTTTGGCGCGCAGGCAAGCCGACTGCATCTCGTCGCCGGCCGCAAGGCAGGCTGCGATTCCTGCCGACAGGGTGCATCCGGTCCCGTGCGTGTGACGGGTGGGGAGTCGTCGCCCTTCGAGCCATTCGGCCCGGCCATTGGTCCAGAGCAGATCCGGGGACTCGGCTCCTTCGAGATGGCCTCCCTTGATCAGTACCGCTGCCGGTCCTAGAAGTTCTATCTCCCTCGCCGCGTCCACCATCGCCCCACGACTGGAGATAGTCCCCCCGACAAGGGATTCCGCTTCCGGGAGGTTAGGGGTGACGAGCGCGGCGAGCGGAAGCAGATGCGACACGAGCGCGGGCAGTCCCGCCGGGTCGAGGAGGCTGCCCCCATGAGACGCTGCCTGCACCGGGTCCACGACGAGCGGCCCCAAGTTATGCTCGACGTAAGCCGACGCGACCGCCTCGATCACTGCTGCGTCGCCGAGCATCCCCGTCTTGATCGCGGCTATCTGCAAGGCGTCGGCGCTGGCGTCGATCTGCTCGCGCACGAGATCAGGGGTCATGACGCTCGCAGCAAGGACGCCTTTGTGGTTCTGGGCGGTGACGGCAGTGACGGCGGCAATACCCCAGACGCCGAAGGCCGCGAATGCCCGCAGGTCTGCCTGTATGCCTGCCCCGCCCCACGAGTCGGATCCTGCCACCGATAGAGCGGCAGGCCAGCCGGGGATCAAACTTTCACCGGCAACGCCTGGGCCGCACGTCGCGCTCTCGGCCGCCGGGTCACCAGGTGTGCTGCCATCCCGGCGCTTCCAAAGGTCGAGAGAGCAGCGTCCGCTCGCTCCGGTCCTCGACGCATACCCCGATCATGATAGGCGGGTGGAGCCCGATAAAAGACTCGTCGAGTCCGGCCTCGGGCGGGGCGCAGAACACGAGGGCGAAGTCCTCACCACCCCCGACAGCTTCGTCGAGCGTCGCTTCGGGATGCACCGGTAGGTGGTCGAGTCGAAAACCCACCCCCGACGCGTCGGCGATGTGGCCAAGGTCCGCCGCAAGGCCATCCGAGACGTCGATCATCGCGCTTGCTCCTGCGAGTCGGGCGGCGCTTCCTTCGCGAAGGCGAGCCGTGGGGCGTGCATGCGCTCGGACGGAGCTTCCCACTTCCAGCACGTTGTCGTATCTCGCTTCCCCGCAGCGCAGACGCCTGAGGCCCGCAGCGGACGCGCCGAGGGGTCCGGTGACCCATATTCTGTCTCCGGGTCGGGCGCCGCTACGCCTGACCGGAGGGCCGGGGCAGCTACCGGTTACGGCGACGGTGACGACCACCTCCGGGCCGTTGGACAAGTCGCCCCCGACGACGGGGCATTCGAGGTGGCGTGCAGCAGCCGAAACTCCCGAATAGAGCAGTGCAATGTCGGTTCCGGAGGGGGCCGTCACGGTCACCAGAGCCTGGGATGGCACGCCACCCATCGCAGCGATATCGCTCACGGACGCACACATCGCCTTCCATCCGAAGTCGTCGAGACGCGTGAACGCCAGGTCAGCGTGGACGCCGGCGACGACAGTATCGGCGCTGAGCAGCATCCAACCCTGCGGGGGATGCACGATCGCTGCATCATCGCCTATCCACAGCTCGTCGTCGTCGGGGGCGCCGAGAGCAGCGGCGATCTCCGCTATCAGCGCGAACTCGCCTTTCATACAGGGCCGCAGGTACTGTCGTTCATACGGTGATCGTAGGGTGATCGCAGACAAGATTTTGCAATGCTTCAGAAGGAGACATCGACGAATATGACCTCCAACAAGCCGCTCCTCGAACACAAGCGCCTCGCAAAATGGGTTGACGAGTGGGCGGCGCTGACCGAGCCCGACAGCGTCGTGTACTGCGACGGGTCCGCCGAGGAGTATGAGAGGCTGTGCGGAGAGCTCGTAGCGTCTGGCACATTCGTTCCTCTTTCGAGCGATCGCCGCCCGAACAGTTTCTGGTCGACGTCGGATCCCGCTGACGTCGCGCGGGTAGAAGACCGCACGTTCGTGTGCTCGCAGCGACAGATCGACGCGGGAGCAACCAACAACTGGCGCGAACCGCAGGAGATGAAAGCCGTACTTCGCGACCTTTTCTCCGGATCGATGCATGGCCGGACGATGTATGTCGTGCCGTTCTCGATGGGGCCGCTCGGGTCGCCTATCTCGCATATCGGCGTACAGCTGACAGATAGCGCTTACGTGGCTGCCAGCATGCGGATCATGACGCGGATGGGGTCCGCTGCGCTGGAAGTCCTCGGGGAGGACGGAGAATTCGTTCCTTGCGTGCACTCTGTCGGCGCCCCGCTCGAACCCGGTGACGTCGACGTGGCGTGGCCTTGCAACGCCGACAACAAGTACATCGTGCATTTCCCCGAGACCCGCGAGATCTGGTCCTACGGATCCGGCTACGGAGGAAACGCCCTTCTCGGCAAGAAGTGCTTCGCCCTTCGCATCGCTTCGGTGATGGCCCACGACGAGGGCTGGCTCGCCGAGCACATGCTGGTCCTCAAGCTCACCTCCCCGGCAGGCGAGGTGCGCTACGTGACAGGCGCGTTCCCCTCTGCGTGCGGCAAGACGAACCTAGCGATGCTCATCCCGAGCCTCCCGGGATGGAAAGTGGAGACGATAGGCGACGACATCGCATGGATGAAGTTCGCGCCCGACGGGTCTCTGCGCGCTATCAATCCCGAGTACGGCTTTTTCGGGGTGGCGCCCGGCACCAACAGCCGCACCAACCTCAACGCGATGCTCACGCTGTCGGGGAACTGTATTTTCACGAACACTGCGATGACCGACGACGGCGACGTGTGGTGGGAGGGGATGACAGACGACCCGCCGTCGCATCTCACCGACTGGAAACGCCAGAGCTGGACGCCGGGATCTGCCGCCCCGGCAGCCCACCCGAACGCCAGGTTCACAGCCCCCGCTTCCCAGGATCCGGCTATCGCCCCCGAGTGGCAGGATCCTGAAGGAGTCCCGATCTCGGCGATCCTCTTCGGAGGCCGCCGCTCAAGTGTCGTCCCTCTCGTAACCGAGTCGTTCGACTGGGCACACGGCGTGTTCCTAGGTTCGATCATGGCGTCCGAAACCACTGCTGCCGCCGCCGGCGCCGTCGGTCAGCTCCGCCACGACCCGTTCGCCATGCTCCCGTTCTGCGGGTACAACATGGCCGACTACCTTTCGCATTGGCTGTCCCTGCCGAGCGGAGCCGGACCGCGGAAGCTTCCGAGAATGTTCTACGTCAACTGGTTCCGCAAGGACGCCGAGGGCCGCTTCTTGTGGCCGGGCTTCGGTGACAACAGCCGTGTCCTCGAGTGGGTATTCGAGCGATGCGCAGGACGCGCCGAGGCGGTGGACAGCCCGATAGGCATGTTGCCGGCTCCCTCTGCGATCTCGATCGACGGCCTAGACGTGGACCGCTCGGACATGGACACCCTCCTCGGGGTGGACGTAGAAGGCTGGAGGGGTGACATACCGTCCATCAGGGGGTTCTACGAGGGCCTCGGAGAGCGGATGCCTGACGAGCTGTGGCGGCAGCTCGACAACCTGCAAAAACGTCTCGACGACGCCGACTAGATTGGACATCCAACGATATAGAGTTTGAGCGCAACTCACCTGCGCAACTCACCTGCGCAACTCAGCTTGGGGGTCCGCTGTGCCAGTCAGCGCATATGTACTGATCCAGACCGAGATCGGCAGGGCTGCCTCGGTCGTCGACGCGGCACGCGCGATCGACGGGGTCGACTCGGCTGAGGACGTGACGGGCCCCTACGACGTGATTGTCAGGGTGAGCGCACCTTCGATGGACCAGCTTGGTGGCCTCGTCGTGAGCAGGCTCCAGTCCATCAAGGGGATAACCAGGACGCTCACGTGCCCGGTTGTGAATCTTGGTTACGAGACGGACGAGCCCGCCGGAGTGCCGGGATGACGACCGAACTGCCAGACGA
>JAJZDJ010000105.1 GCA_021828685.1 Actinomycetes bacterium
AGGTGCTCACGAGCTTCTGCGCCCGCCTGTACGGGCGTCGCTCAGCCCGTAACCGGGCGGAGAAGGCCCTGCGCTGCGCCGAGCACGATGTGGGTCCGATGGCACTGTCCCACCCGAAGGCGATGATGGCCCCATGAGCCGCCGGGGAGCGAGGCTGCGCCCGATAGCCGAGGCGTTCGTGATCGCCCCTCCCGGCAGGGTGAGGGTACGCACCCGCCTGGCCGTCGACGACGCCGACCGGGCGGTCCTCGAAGCCCTCGGCGCCCACCTCGGCGTTCTGGCGTCGGCTGATCTCGCCCGGCGGGTGGCCGAAGGCAACCTCGACGCCGAGGCGAAAGCCGTGTCACGCAGGGAGCGCAAGCGGGAGCTCACCGCCGAGTCCTCGTCGCGCTGGGCCGGGGCGATCACCCGGAGCAGCGAGGACTCCTACGGCCTGGCGAAGCGCAACCTGGTCGCCGAGCGGGACTCGCTGCAGGCCCGGGTCAAGACGATCACCGCCAGGGTCAAGGTTTCCCCAGGCGAAAAGAAGGGACGCTGCTACGGCTACGCGAGCGCCGTGGAGCGCTGGGAGAAGCAGCGCCGAGCCCAGGTGCTCGCCGCCCGGCTGGCTGACGTAGAGGCCCAGTTGTCGAGCGGTGCCTACTCGATCTGCCGGGGCGGCAAGCGTCTGGCGAGGAACCGTCACAACCTCCAAGCCGCAGGTCGGAGCGTCGATGAGTGGAGCGGCGAGTGGGAGGCGGCCCGCTTCTTTGTCACCGCGGACGGCGAGGCCGACAAGGCGTGGGGCAACGAGACCATCCGCTGGCATCCGAGCGAGCACTGGGCCGAGATCAAGCTCCCGGCCCCGCTCGCCGCCCTCGCCAACCGCCCGCACGGCCGCTACCGGCTCGGCTGTCCGGTCTCCTGGCCTCATCGTGGGGACGAGGTCGCCGCCCAGGCGACCGGAGGGGCTGTCCGCTACGATATCTGTTACGACGCGTCTAAGCGTCGCTGGTACATCGACGCGTCGTGGAAGACCGCCAACTCCCCGATCGCCTCTCTCGACCAGCTGCGCCAAGGGCCGGTCGTCGCTGTCGATGTCAACGTCGGGCACCTCGCTGTGGTGGTCCTCGACTGCTGCGGCAACTCGATAGGCACCCCGACCACGATCCCTCTCGCCGTCGACGGGCTGGAGGCGTCGCATCGAGACGGGCTCATCAGGGACGCTACCTCCCAGGTGCTCGCGATCGGCGCCGCGAACCATGCCGGGGCAGTGGTCGTCGAGAACCTCGACTTCGCCGCAGCGCGCGTCGAGGGACGCGAACAGGTCGGCTACCGCCCATCGAGGGGCAAGAGAGGAAAGAAGTTCCGCCGGCACATCTCGGGGCTGCCGACCGCGAAGCTACGTGACCGGCTCACCCAGATGGCCTACAACGCCGGGGTCGCGGTCATCGCCGTCGACCCCGCCTACACCTCGAAGTGGGGGGCGCAGCACTGGCTCGTACCACTTCGGGCGCAATACCCGCAGCAGTCCCTGACCGGTCACCACGCAGCATCGGTGGCGATCGGCAGGCGCGGGCTCCGACAGCGACTCCGCAGACGGGGCACGAGCGCTCGGACTCCACCAGTGGATGGGGAACGAGCCACCGCGAGTGCCTCCGAAGGAGGGCCCATACCGGTGATGCCCGCCGGTCTGGACGAGCCCGCATTAAGCAGGCAGACCAAGCCGAGACGAGGCACGAGGCGACCGTCGGACGATCGCACGAGGCGATCGAGAAGCGACGGCAGTAAGACCACAATGCCTATCTCAGCAGCGGAAGTCTCCCAGGAGACCCAAGACCGTTCGGGGTCTCCCGTTGAGCAGGACTCACTCCTGCTCAGTGTCTAGGAACGGTAGAGAGCCGACGGCGCCAGCAGTAGGGGTTCCGAGAAGGTGCGCCGATGTCAACGCCGCAGCGAGAGGGGAACCGGCCACCGCCACACAAGAGCCGACTGAATTCCGAGTCCCGAGTCCCCCCCGTACCCGCCCTTTGAGTCCCGTCGCCCTCATACCAGGAGGGGGTATACTTCGGGATAAGGATCAAAAACCATGCCTGACCAGGGCTTTCACAGTGGAGGTGATGGGACTTGAACCCACGACTTCTACGTTGCGAACGTAGCGCTCTTCCGGGCTGAGCTACACCCCCGAGTTCGGGACTCCCAAGGCTAGCGCGAATCGCCGGGCGACTTCGCCTCAGTTCGCCGCCTGCTGCAGTTCCAGGTCTCCATAGCCGCCAAAGTCATAGGACGACCTGCGTCGCGGCGCTTGGCGGGCGGGCTGTATGTAGCTTACCTTGCGCTCTCGCTCCCCGGTCAGGTTGCGGATCTGTACGAGCAATGCCACGTATCCGGCGATGAGCAAGTCGAATCCGATCTGGACGACCCACACTGCGGACATTCCCGGTACCAGCGCCAAGAGGAAGGAACCCGCCGCTCCGGCCATCAAGGAGAGCAGGACGTCTCGGCGTCGGCGCTGGGTCGCACGGCGCTGCATGGAAACGGCGTTTGCGCCGGATCGTACTGACGGAGTGCCCGTTCCAAGGCGGCGACCCACATTCGTATAGCTCTGCGATGAGGTCCGGCGCATCCCCGGAGACGGGGCGTTAGCGGAGCGGGTGGCAACACGGAGCCTATTAGCGGGAGCGATTCTCATCGGCGACGAACGCTCGAGGACGGACAGGTTCCTTTTGAACGAAACAACTGAATCCTGAAAAGGGTTCGAAGACCGCGTCTTGAACCAGCCGACGAGGAGTACTGCCCATACGATTGCGAGGACCACCAAAACCAACGTCGTCAAGCTCCTAAGCCAACCTTCCGATGTAAGGGACGGTACGCCATTGCGTCACAAAAGTGGTGGATACCCCCACCAATGCGATGACGTCCGTCCGACAGCCAACTGACCCCTGCAATGCAGCCGGGGCTCATCTGCAACTCCTCGATCGCCGGACGACCTTAGCCGATGCGCAACTCTGCACGAAAAAAGGAAAGAATCTCACCCCTCTTCGGACCCGTCCGAATCGATGAGGGCGTCGATGTCAGCGATGGAACCGATCGGGGTGTTGACCAGCGGCATAGCAAGCTCCCCGGGGGGCCGGCGCCACTGGCCGCTACGGCCTCCGGTCTTCTCCCACAGCGCCATTTCTCCTATGACCATCGAACGATCGGCGGACTTGCACATGTCGTAGATCGTGAGGGCCGCAACTGCGCAAGCGGTCAACGCCTCCATCTCTACCCCTGTCCGATCAACGGTCTCTACCTGCGACTCGACCTCGACGAAGTTCTCGCCGAGAGTGAAATTGATGGTCACCGCCCCGACGAGCAGAGGATGACACAGCGGGATCAAGTCGGCCGTCCGCTTCGCAGCCTGGATCCCGGCGATACGGGCGGCACCGAGTACGTCTCCTTTGGTGACGGCGTTAGCGGCGACCTTGCCCGTCGTCTCGGGCTTCATGAAGACCTTGGCGCGTGCCAGGGCACGGCGGTGTGTCGCCTCCTTCGGCGTCACGTCGACCATACGGGCGCGACCGAGCGGGTCGATGTGGGTAAGACCAGCATGGTCGGACATGGTCCCGATCCTACCGGAGCGTGTGACGGGCCGCCTCTGCGCGGGCGTCTGCAGCTCCCTGGGGCGCCAAAGACCTGAAGAGCGGGAGGTCAGCCGCCGATTTGGCTCATGCTGCGCTCCGGCCTCACGAAGGTCACCTGGCCGATCGAATGGCCAGCCCACTTGAGACCGACCTCCGCCGCGATCGCCGCTGCGAGGTCGTCGTCGCTACCACCGCCGCGCAGGATGCCACGCAGATCAGTCTCCCGCACAGAAAACAAACAGTTGCGTAGCTGCCCTTCAGCCGTCAGACGGATCCGATCGCAGGACTCGCAGAAAGGCTTCGTCACACTGGCTATGACCCCCACGCTTCCCCTCCCGTCCGCGTAGCGGTAGTTCTCCGCCGGGGCGGCATCGCGGGGACGCGACCCCGAGTCCGTGACGAGCGGCCACACAGCGTCGATCGCCTCGACTATCTCCTCGCCGGGCACCACCTGGCCGGCTTCCCAGCTATGGTCCCCGTCGAGGGGCATCCACTCGATGAAACGGACCTCCACCCCATGGTCACGCCCGAAGGCGGCAAAGTCGACGATCTCGTCGTCGTTGACGCCTCGCACCAGGACACAGTTGACTTTCACCGGGTCGAGTCCGGCGTCCTGGGCGGCGTAGATCCCAGCCTGGACCCTGTCGAGGGCGTCGCGACCCGTTATCTCAGCAAAACGCTCGGCTCGAAGCGAGTCCAACGACACGTTGATCCGCTTCAGTCCAGCTCGAACCAGGTCCGCTGCCGACTGTGCGAGCGTCGCCCCGTTCGTGGTCATCGAAAGGTCCACTCCGAGAGCGGCGAGACGGCCAATCAGCACCGGCAGATGGGCGCGTACGGTTGGTTCGCCGCCCGTGATCCGGATGCTCCCGATGCCGAATCGCTCGACGCAGACCCTAGCAATGCGTGTTAGTTCCTCGAAGCTCAGCAGCTGCTCACGAGGTGTCCACTGCATCCCCTCGTGGGGCATGCAGTACGTGCAGCGGAAGTTGCACCGGTCGGTTATCGATATCCGCAGGTCGCGGACGATCCTGCCGTATGGGTCGACTAGGTCTACGCTCACAGGTCTTCTCAGCCTACCGACAACTGGCCTGAAGCGAGCAGGCCTCCCCGGGCGTAGCCCTCAGTCAACGAGGACAACGTCCACCACGTCACCCGCCTCGACTGTAACGCCCGGCGGGGTGACCGCCAAGGCGTTCGCCCGGGCCATCGCATACAGCTGGTGAGACCCTTGCGCCCCGGCGCTCGACACCGTCAGCCGGCCGTCCGGGCCGAACTCGGCGCTGACACGAACAAAGGTCGTTCGGCCATCCCGTGATCCACGCCAGCCCGCACCTGCGAGCACCGCCCGAACAGTCGGGCGTTTCAGCTGTCCCGGCAGGTAGCCGGCGATCTGGCGAAGGCCCGGCCGGGCGAGAAGCTCGTAGCTGACCATCGACGACACCGGGTTGCCAGGCAGACCGAACACCGGGGTTTCGCCGATCACGCCGAAAGCGAACGGCTTGGACGGCCTAATCGCCACTTGCATCCAGCGCATCCGACCGATCCGGTCGAGGACGGTCTTCACGTAGTCGAAATCGCCCATGCTCACCCCGCCGCTAGTGAGAATCGCGTCGCAGCTCGATACTCCCGACACGAGAGCGGACTCGATCACAGCCTCTTCGTCGCGGGCGATCCCCAGGTCGAGCGTCCGGAATCCGTCGCGTTCGAGTAGGGACAGCAGCGTCCGGCGGTTCGAATCCCGGATCTGGCCTGCCTCGAGCGGGGGGCCGGCCTCGACCAGCTCGTCGCCCGTTGACAGCACGCCGACCAGTGGTCGCGGGAAAGCCAGCACGGCTTCGCAACCGACAGCGCACAGGACGCCCAGATGTCCCGGTCCGAGCTTCGCCCCTGCCTCGAAGAGCAGTTGGCCGGACGAGATGTCGTCCCCCGCAGGTCGAATGTGCTGTCCGGGATCGGAGGGAGCAAGAACCTCCACGAAGTCGCCTGCACTTCGAGTGTCCTCGACTATCGCGACAGAGTCCGCTCCGTCGGGAAAAAGTGCCCCGGTCATTATCCGAAGCGCCTCCCCACGACCGACGGTTTGCGCCTCGGCGATCCCGGCAGCCCGCGTCCCTATCACCTTCAACCGGACCGGCGTCTCCGGGCTGGCGGAGGCGACATCCGCGGCGTGGACCGCGAAGCCGTCCATCGCTGTGTTAGCGAAACCCGGTACCGCCTCGGACGAGTAAGCCTCCTCGGCAAGGATTAGCCCCAAAGCAGACGAAACAGCCACTTCCGCAGGAACCGCCGGTCTACAAGCGGCGAGGACCTCCGCCTGGGCTTCTTCGAGGGTTATCAACGCGCTGAGACGACGCCGCGAAGGAACTCGAGCAGTTCGGGGCCGAGATCGTCACGCTCTAGAGCGAAGGTGACGGATGCGATCAGGAAGTCCAGCTTGTTGCCGGTGTCGAACCTGCCTTCCCCGATGACGTAGCCGAGAACCGTCTCCTCGGCGATCACAGCCTTAATCGCGTCCGTCAACTGGATCTCTCCACCCCTGCCGGCCCCCGTACGTTCGATAGCGTCGAATATGCCCGGAGTCAAGATGTAGCGACCCATCACACCGAGGTCGGACGGCGCATCCTCCGGCGACGGCTTCTCGACCAGGTCGGAAACCTCGACGACCGTGTCGCTCAACGCTTTCGCAGCCGCCACCCCGTACATGGAAATCTCCCGCCCGGCGACCCTCTTGAGGGCCAGTACTGCAGAATCATTCCGCTTGTGCGTCTCGATCATGCCCGCGAGGATCCCGGCGTTCGGATGCATCAGATCATCCGGGAGCATCACGACGAAAGGCTCGTCGCCGACGTGCGCCCTGGCCATACCGACGGCGTGGCCGAGTCCGCGCGGCGCCCCTTGGCGGACGTAGTGGATCTGCACGAGGTCGTGGATCGCCCGGACCTGCGCTGCCTCAGCGTCCTTGCCAACAGCGAGAAGGGCTTCCTCCAGCTCAGGAGAGCGGTCGAAGTGGTCCTCGATCGCGTCCTTGGACCGTCCGGTCACGATGAGTACGTCTGTAATGCCGGCGGCAGCCGCCTCCTCCACCACGTACTGGATCGCCGGCTTGTCGACTAGCGGCATCATCTCTTTCGGGACGGCCTTCGTGGCGGGGAGAAAACGTGTCCCCAAACCAGCCGCCGGTATCACTGCCTTTCGAAGCTGTCTGGGCATAGCAATATCTTTACCATCGAAGCATCAAATGTCACGATCGCATCTTCCTCGACTACACTTAGCACTCTCGGTATGCGAGTGCCAGAACATGTAGGAGTCCGATCTGAAATGCCCACCTACGAATACGCGTGCAAGGCCTGCGGGGAACACATGGAGGTCGTCCAGTCCTTCTCCGACGATGAGCTGACCACATGCCCATCCTGCAGCGGACCGCTGCGCAAGGTGTTCGGCTCCATCGGGATCGCGTTCAAGGGGAGCGGCTTCTACAAGACCGACAGCCGCTCGTCGAACGGGTCCAAGTCGTCAGGTTCGAAGGAGGGCTCCGACAAGTCCTCGGAATCCTCGTCCGACTCGTCGAAGGACGGCGCCGCGTCCAAAGAGTCGGGCGCTTCCAAGGAGTCAGCGTCGCCGACCTCAGGTGGTGGGTCCGCTTCGAGCGCGACGTCGGACTCGTCTTCGAAATCCTCCCCGTCGCCGTCTACGTCCTCGTCCTAGTGATGCGAGACCCCGCTGAACCGGCCGGGGTGGAGATCGCCGTGATCGGTGGGTCAGGGTTCTACAGCCTGATCGACGGCGCTGTGGAGCTGTCGATCGACACGCCGTACGGCCCTCCGGCGTCACCTGTACACGTCGGCGATGTTGGTGGCCGCCCGGTTGCTTTCATCGCCCGCCACGGAACCGGCCACACTTACGCTCCTCACGAGGTGCCCTACCAGGCGAACCTCTGGGCGCTCGCTTCCCTCGGCGCTACCCGGGTGATCGGCTTTTGCGCGTCGGGGTCGCTGCGGGCGGGCATTGCGCCCGGCGATCTCGTGGTCGTCGACCAGCTCGTCGACCGGACTTGGGGTCGCCCGGACACGTTCGTCCGCTCTCCCGACGTCGACCACGTCAGCTTCGCCGAACCGTATTGCGCCGCCCTATCGGGCGAGATCGCGGATGCGGCACGCGAGGGTGCGTGGCCCCCTGGGAAGGTCCATCGGAGCGGAACGGTCGTGGTGGTGCAGGGGCCGCGTTTTTCCACCAGGGCGGAGTCACGCTTCTACGCGGCCTGCGGGTTCGACGTAATAAATATGACGCAGCACCCCGAGGCGTACCTCGCCCGGGAGCTCGGGCTGTGCTACTCAGGGCTGGCGCTCGTAACCGACTACGACGCGGGCCTGGAGGACGACCCGTCTGTCGCTGCTGTCAGCGCGAGGTCAGCGTTCGAGGTGATGGCCGCCAACGTGGACCACGCGCGATCCCTGCTAGGTCTCGTGATACCAGCCTTGTCCGTTGCGGCCAGATGCGATTGTGCCGAGGGCGGTGCCCCGAGCCTCGTCGGCAGGATGTAGGTCCGGCCTTGCCCCAGAACTTCGACGCTGCGGCTAGGATACGCCCGGGTGCTTGTGGGCATCGTGTCGGCGACTCCCACTCATGGCAGGTCCGGCACAAGGTCGGCCCCCAGCGGGAGATATAAGGAGCTACATGGCGCGCAATCCGAAGGCGACAACCAAGAAGAGCCAGGACCGTCGGCCCCGGCCCGGTGCTGCGAGCAGCCGTCCCCGCCGCGGTAAGCCGAAGGTCTGTATCTTCTGCTCCAAGCACGCAACGTGGGTCGACTACAAGGACATCGGGCTTCTGAAGCGGTTCGTCAACGATCGGGGCCGGATCAAGGCCCGTGGGGCGACCGGCACTTGTTCACAGCATCAAGGCGACGTCGCCACCGCGATCAAGACGGCCCGGGAACTTGCGCTCCTGCCGTACTCGGTACGCGCCGCCTCGGCCGAGCCGAGGGGGCCCCGGACGGACCGCCGAGGGCCGAATGCCGGTTCGCCAGCTGGCGACGCATTCGATTCCGACTCCTCGTCAGATCAACTTGACGGCGCCGACCTGGGCGAGGCCGACGAGGACGATGCGTCCGGAGACGACGTCTAGAGTTCGCTGACCAGCCGGCAATCGCGTCAGTCCTCGGTGGCCGTAGACGCGCCAACCGGCGCGTCTACGCCGGTGCCTGCCGGGCAGGACACCCCGGTGCCACCGAGCCCGCAGTAGCCGTCAGGGTTCTTTGCCAGGTACTGCTGGTGGTAGTCCTCAGCGTAGAAAAACCCGCCGTCGCCGATCCGACCGATCTCGGTGGTGACCGCCCCGTAGCCTGAAGCGGCCAACGCCTCGCTATAGCGCTCCGCCGACCGCTTTGCAGCTTCGATTTGTGCCGGGTCGTGCACGTAGATCGCGGAGCGGTACTGCGTGCCGACGTCGTTTCCCTGGCGCATACCCTGGGTCGGGTCGTGGGCCTCCCAGAACACCTGGAGGAGGCTGTCGAAGGAAACGACTTTCGGATCCCACACCACGAGGACGACCTCGGTATGGCCGGTCCGACCGGAGCAGACCTCCTCATAAGTCGGATTAGGGGTGAACCCGCCCGCGTAGCCTACGGCCGTCGTCCAGACGCCCGGGACCTTCCAGAAGCACTTCTCGGCACCCCAGAAGCATCCGAGGCCGAACACAGCCCAGTCATATCCGTCCGGAAACGGCCCTTTGAGCGGATGGAAATTGACGAAGTGCTTGTCGGACACCCGGAGAGGCTGAGGCCTACCCGCCAACGCGTCTGAGCGGTCGACCATGGTCGTCTTGTGACGGGAGAATGAAAACATGTCCCCCAAATTACGCTCCCCCAGCGCCTACTGACCGCTCATCGCAACATCGGAGATCGCAAGGGTCATCCCGGCAGCGCTCGACGGCAGGTACTCGAGGTCCGCCCCGATCTCCACCACGTCGGTGAGCATCCGCTGGATCGTCGAAGCGATCGTGATCTCCCTAACCGGGCCAGCAAGAGCCCCGCCTTCGATCAGGACCCCCTCCGCCCCGACCGAGAAGTCCCCGCTCACCGGGTTGACCCCCGAGTGGATCCCGGAGACGGACTGCACCAAAAGCCCGTCGCCTACGGCAGCGACTATCCCCTCTGCACTCTTGGTACCTGGGACCAAAGAGACCGCCCGGGCGCCGGTGCCGGGAGCCCCGCTGTATCCGGCGCGCACCGCAGATCCGGTCGACACTGTCCCGGCGCGTCGAGCGCTGTAAGTGTTGTAGAGGAATTTGCGAAGGACCCCGTCCTCGATGAGCACGTTGCGCCGTGTGGCCAGCCCCTCCGCGTCGTAGCTGCTCGCCGAGTAGGCCTCCGGGTTGGTCGGATCGTCGACAAGTGTGAGCCCACCGACCGCCACCTTCTCCCCGAGGCGCTCCGCGAACAGCGACCGTCCCTTGAGCACCGACTCCCCGTCGAGGGTGCCGGCGAGTATCGCCAAAAGCGTGGCTGTGATGCGCGGTTCGAGCACCACCGTCAGGTGCGCGGAGCGTGGTCTCGTCGCACCGAGTAGTCGCGTGGCTCGACGAACTGCGTCGTCGGCAGCAACGTTCACGTCTAGGTCAGCCGGGCTGCGTCCAACCGAGTAGCCGCCCCCAGTCTGGGTGTCGTCTCCTTCGCCGGCTATGGCCGAAGCGGACAGGTAGCAGCTGCACCTCCTTGAGTACGCCATGATCCCTGTGTTGGTTGCGATAGCCGACTCGACGGCTGAGTCCCCCCAGTCGGCGGCCTGCACCGCTCGTATCCTGGGGTCCCCGGCGCGGACGGCCCGTTCGAGCTCGAGGGCGAGGCGGACCTTCTCGGCGGTAGGGAAGCTGCCGAGGTCGTCGCGCCACAGGTCGAGGCTCGCCGGGGCGACGCCGTCGGGGTGCGCCAAGCCGAGGTAAGGGTCCTCGGAGACAAACACGGCGTTGTCGCGTGCTTCGCGCAGCGTCTCTTCGACCGAGTCCAGGTCGAGCGCTCCGGCGTAGGCGAAACCTTGGCGACCCCCGCTCAAGACCCGGATGCCGATACCCGCCGACTCCGCCGACGACAACGACTCCACTTCTCCGTCGAAGACCCTGATCTCCGTCTCTCGACC
>JAJZDJ010000106.1 GCA_021828685.1 Actinomycetes bacterium
AGGCTCGATCACCATCCAGCCCCGGCGTCGGAGCTCGATCGCCAGCGTTTCGGCGGGCATATGCACCAAGAGCTGCTCTTGGGCGTCCCGCTTCCATTCCTCGTCCCCTGCGGGCTTGACTATATCGAGTTCGGGGTTTTCGAGACGCTCGATGTACTCGTCGGCCTCGGCGCGAGTGAACCTGCCACCTGCTTGGCGCTGGGTGAAGCCCATCGGTCCTCGAGCGTCGCGGAAGTCGCGGTGACCGGCGCTTTGGAGAAGGGCGAGTAGCTTGGTCACCTGACCGGGTGACGCTGGCGGTCCCGACTGTTGCCCGAATGCCATGTCAGGAACCGAGGCCGGAATAAGCGAGTGGGAACCTCATAACAAGAAGCATACTCCACGACGGAGAACATATGTTCGAGCTACTTGCGGTAAACTTCGCAGTTGGCCACACGGCAGATAGCAGTACGGATCCCCACGGAGCTTGTCGACGAACTGGAAGCGCTCGTAGCAGTTGGGACGGCGGAGGCGTGTCGGGCGCTTCGCATCGCCGTCGACTGTTAAGAACGCCGAGCAAGTCGGCCGACCGGATTTCCCGACCGGACTTCCCGAGAGGATGGATCAGGGGACTGGCGTCGAGGGATTCGACGTCTCGACGGCGTCTTTGCCTTCGAAGATGAAGCTGTGCGGGTTTCTCCGCCTCGTGTACCAAGCGAACGCCACGCCGAGGCCGAGGAGTACCGCGAGGATTTCGTCGATACCGCTGCCGATCGCCTTTGGGCCGTAGACGAAGAATCCGACGATCAGGCCGCCCATGACTACGTTGGCGAGAATCGAGCCGGCGAGCAGCAGCCGGTGCGAGTGCGGTTGAAGTGTCACGTCGGGGAGCCTGCGGTGCCCGACGGTGAGGAAGATTGTCGCTGTGAGCGAGTCGAGGAAGAACTCGGCGAGCAGGAAGAACCCGGCACACGAAAGCACCAGGTTGAAAAATGACGTGAGCGAGGTAACAAGGAGCTGCACCGCGACGACGGCGATAGCTGCGCTGAGAGTAACTGCGATCGCAAACCACGGGACCTGGTTACGGTTGAGGCGCGCAAACGCGGGTGAGATCAAGTTCTCCCGGCCCATCGCGTACAGGGCGCGGGTCAAAATGAAGCTGGTGAGCCACAAGCCGCCTGCGGTGGATGCAAGGATCGGTACGAGCATCGTCCAGCTGGCACCCGGCACCAGACGGTCAGCCCACACGGCGAGCGGGTCGACAGAGTTGGACAGGGAGCTCAGAGGGGTTTCACCCAACATGAGCGGATAGAGGATGGCGTAGAAGGCCAGAGCTCCGAAGGCTCCTATTATCCCGCCGAGTCCGGGGTGTTCCCGGGGCTTGACCGACTCCTCAGCTGCGTAACTGTTGATCTCCCAGCCGTCGAGGATGGTTGCCGCTATGACCGCCACGACGAGGATCCCTCCGATGGGCGGCTTTCCGAAGTGCACGGGAACCCCGACAGTGCCGAGCCGCGCAACGCCAATGACCGCGAAGCTCGCCAAGGCGATCATCTCGACGGCGAAGAACGCCTGAGTGACACGTGCGGTCGGGCGGCTTCCAAGCAGGAGGGGTACGGCGGCGAAGAGCACCCAGAAGAGGGTGACACCGACGTGCAACAGCGGCGGGGCGTTGTAGCGGGGGGCGACGAGGGCGAGGGTGTAGGAGCCGGCAGGGATGGCGATCGGAGGGATCGACAGGAAGTAGGCGAGTATCAATATCCACGCCTGGTAGCGCGACACGCTCTTGCCGACGATGCGGGCGGACCAGTGATACGACGCCCCGGAGTGGGGGAAATGTCGGTTGAGGAGCCTGAAGACGAAGCTCGACACGATGAACGGAACGGCCAGGAGGCCGATAGCGGGGAGGGTCCACCATCCGGCTTGGGCGGCCATGACCCCGCCGGTGGCCGCAACTGAGAACATCGGACCGACACTCGACACCGACAGTGGCACCAGGTCAAAGAGATGGAATGACTGTGCGAGCTTGCGAGACTCCGGGCGTGGAGACTCGTCGTTCAAGAGGTTGCCCTCGCGCGTCCGCACATCGACGACGATTCTAGTTGTCGCAACCAGCTATCAATAACTGTGCTTGAGAGCGATCTGCGCAGCTGCCGCGGAGGCTATCGGCTGCCGCACACCCTGAGCAGCACCGCTGACGCCGGGCCCAGAATCCTCACACGGATTTTTCAGATGTTTTTCATCCGCCATGGTGGCCGGTATCGGATGACTAGTGCCGGGGAGCCGGCAGTCACGTTTCGAATGCAACGTGAAGTTAGCCGAGCCGGGAGTAGCGGCCATGGCCCTTCGGGGCTTTATTCGACCGCGTCCTGGTTCAAGAGAATCAGAAAGGACGGACTTGCATAGTGGCCTATAAGAAAGGGCGTTCAGGTCTTCGGACCTCGCTCGTGGCAGTAGTGGCAGGCAGCGTTTCGGTGCTGTTTGCGCTGGGAGGTGTCGCCAGCGCGCAGGGCACGTCGACAGCCTCCTCAACTGTCCACAGCCAGGCGGTGCAGGCGCCGCCTCCGAACGGAAACAGTGGCACGACCATCGATCCGCTGCAGTACAACTGCGGCAACGCAGCCCCGAGCTGCGGCCAGGTAGGCGAGTCTTACGGCTACTACTCCGGGCAGAATGTGGACCTTCTCTACTCCGAGAACTACTACTGCGACCCAGGCGTTTCCTCGGGAGCATCCACCGGATGCGAGGTCGGTGCCGGTCCCTCGTCCGCGAACCCGACCGGGACGTCCTCAGACGGAACCTCGCTCGGCAACACGACCCACAGCAATATCCTCTACATCCCGACCCCGCTTTTTGCACCGACCCCGCCGACTCAGTGCATCGCGACCGCGACCTGCATCGACCACCCACCGACAGTGGACCTGTCGCGCCTCGGTGGCGCATTCAGTGCGGACAAAAACGTGCCTATCCCGGCTCATGACCATTTCGTCACGACCCGCAACAACGGCCTGCCGGAGTGGTGGAACGTCCAAGTAGTCCCGATCAGCACTTCCGCCGCTTGGAATGCGTTCCTGTCGACAGGTAACTTGACCTCCGCCCAGATGAGCGGCGCAGCACCGTCCAACATCTACCTCTTCTTCCAGGTCCTTCCCGGCCAGGTCCCCGCGGCGCAGTTCGCCAACCAGGGGCCGTCCACTCCGGCCGCGCCTCCCGGACCAGCTGTCGCAACTGCACCATCGCCTAGCGCTACGAACCAGACCGAGTCGGGTACGACTTTCAACAACCTGGTAAACGATTGTGGAGCGACAGCCCCGAATTGCCAGAATATTGGCATCAGCCATGACTGGATCAACGGGCAGGATGTGCAAGCCCTCTACACCGAGCAGTACTACTGCGGCACTGCCGCAGACGGCAAAGGCTCCGGGGCCACAAGCGGTTGCGAGGCTGGATCGGCTTCGAGCACTGTGCCTCCTGGTGTTTCCGATCAAACGGCGCCGAACCAAACGGCGAACCCGCCTGTAACCAACAGCCAGATCGACCCGCTGTACATTCCGATCCCGCTGTTCGCCAACAGCTACAACCAGTGCCCGAGCGCTATCACGTGCATCGACCACCCGGCGACGATCGACCTGTCAAGGCTTGCCTCGGCACTCGGGGCTCCGGCGTCAGCGTTGACGAACGTGCCACTGCCCGGCCATGACCATCTCCTGACTACCCGCAACGGGGACCAGCCGGAGTGGTGGAACGTCATCGCTATCCCCGTCACGAGCCAAGCCGGCCTCCAGGCCGTCTACAACTCCAAGAGCTACTCGGCGGTCAAGGCACTGGAGGGCCAGCCGGGCAGCGGCATCGGCGGAGAGATCCCGACGAACGCCTTCCTGTGGTTCCAGACGCTACCCGGCGCTTCCGCCGCCACCCCCGGCCCGCTTCAGACGAGCTGCATGTCCACCCTCCCGGCAGGGACGGTCACGGGTGCGGCCGCACTGCCTGACGGCACCGGCTACATCGAGACCGACGCAAAGGGCGACGTGGCCGTCTTCGGTGGCGCAGCCTGCTACGGCTCTCTCACCGGCACAGCGCTCAACAAGCCGATCGTCGGCATCGCCGTCGACCGCACCACTGGCGGCTACTGGCTCGTGGCCTCGGACGGAGGCGTCTTCTCCTTCAACGCACCGTTCTACGGGTCGACCGGAGGTATGACACTCAACAAGCCGATCGTCGGTATCACGACCGACCTCAACAGCAAGGGTTACTGGCTGGTCGCCTCCGACGGTGGCGTGTTCAGTTTCAACGAACCCTTCTACGGGTCGACCGGCGGTATGACGCTCAACAAGCCGATCGTCGGCATGGGCCTCGACCGGGCGACCGGCGGCTACTGGCTTGTCGCTTCTGACGGCGGAGTCTTCTCCTTCAACGCACCGTTCTACGGTTCGACCGGAGGAATGACCCTGAACAAGCCTGTGGTCGGCATCGCCCCGGTTTCCGACGGTAGCGGCTACCGTCTGATCGCCTCCGACGGCGGTGTGTTCGACTTCAACACCCCGTTCTACGGCTCCACTGGTGGCATGACGCTCAACCAGCCGGTCATCGCAGGACTCAACAACAACTCCTACGACGGCTACTGGCTTGTCGCCAAAGACGGCGGCGTCTTCACCTTCAGTCCCCCGTCTGAAGGGATGCCCTTCTACGGGTCCGCTGCCTAAAGGCAACTAAAGCACACATCGGCAACACCGGCCGGTGACAGGCGAACCCCTCGTCTGTCACCGGCCGGTCCGGTCTGTAGGGAGCCCTGAACTGTGAACCTGCAACTATCCGAAACACGGTTTGCGAACCGAGCTACGACATCGGTAGCGAATCGGGAGGTGTTCCGCCGCCGAGTGCAGCTCGCCTTGGCGGCGATGTGGCTCCTCGACGCGGTCCTGCAATTCCAGCCGTACATGTTCTCGAAGGCGTTTGCAACGAACATCATCGGTTCGGCCGCCGCCGGCAATCCGGGCATTGTCGCCGGGCCGGTAACCTTCGCCGCAGGAGTGATCGTGCATCACCCCGCGCTCTACAACAGTTTGTTTGCGTCGACGCAGCTTCTCATCGCCATCAGTCTCATACGCCGTCGCGGTGCCAAGCTCGCTCTCGGCGTTTCCATAGGGTGGGCGCTTGGCGTTTGGTGGATGGGCGAAGGCCTCGGAGGGATCCTGACAGGGGGCACCACTGTTTATATGGGCGCGCCTGGAGCCGCCCTGCTGTACGTATTCATCGCCGTTTACGCGTGGCCGAGCTCGAGCGATGCAGCGCCCGGCTCGTCGCTCGCCTCTACGAGCCCGCTCCGCCGGATCATTCCCCTACTCGCGTGGGTCGCCCTGTGGGCCAGCTTCGTGTACTACGCCCTTCAGCCCGCGATGCGCAGCGCCCAGGCGTTGTCAGCGATGATGACAGGTATGGCCGGGGGAGAGCCGGGCTGGATCCGCTCCATGGACATGTGGCTCGGGCGCACCCTCGCCGGGAACGGCACGCAGGTGTCGGTCGCGCTAGCCGTGTTGTTCGCAGTCACCGCCGTAGCTGTCGTCGTGCCGCGCGCGGCGAAGGTCGGCGTCGTAATCGCCGTGGCCCTCGGGGCGGCGGTGTGGGTATCTCAAGACTTCGGCGCCGTCTTCACCGGTTCCGCGACGGACCCGAACACCGGGCTCCCGCTCATGGTGCTGGCAGCCTGCTACTGGCCGCTCACGCGTCGCCCCCAGGAGGCGGCGACTTCGGCGAGCGTCCCGATCGTGACTCTCGGCGCCGAGTGTAAAGTGCCGAGTCGGGCGGCGTGAATCAACTACTCCACAAGTAACCCGCTCCGTGGCTGAACTCGCCGCTGCTGGGGTATGTGTTCGATGTGATCGTCGAAGAAAAGCTGCACACTGCCTCGACCCAACTGACCAGCTTCACGTACGGGCAGTGGGCGGATGCCGACCTCGCCGTTGCCGTCGTGCGCCGTGACGAGGACGCCTACACGGAGGTCTGCCGCCGCCACCGGGGAGCTATCCGCTCGGCGACCGAGGTGATCCTCGGGTCTGATCCGGCGAGCGACGACGTCGTCGCCGACGTTCTCATCGCGTTCTGGGTCCACCCCGAGCTCTTCGAGGCGGCCAGGGGGACGCTGCATGGCTACCTCACCTTGAAGGCGCGGGGTCGCAGCATCGACTTGCTGAGATCGGGTGCGAGCAGGCACCGCCGCGAGCTGACAGACGCGCGAGCGGAGCGCAAAGCCGACTGCGACATCGACGCGCGGCTGCTGGCCGAGGAGGCAGGACAAAGGATCGCCAACGCGCTGGCGCTGCTTCCCGCCTCGCAAAGGCTGCCGATATGTCTGGCCTTCTACGAGGGGATGTCCTACGCCGCCGTCGCTCGGCGCCTCCAGATTCCCGAGGGGACCGTCAAGTCGAGGATACGGGCAGGCCTGCGCCATCTTCGAGGCATCTTGCGGACGATAGAATAGTCCTCGTAGGCCGCTTCGCGATCGAAGGGGGAGTGGTGCCCGGTACCGGTGACGAGATAGGGGCAGCGGGGGATGCCATCCAGGGAGCGAACCCGTTCGTCGGGATGTCCCCGAGGAATATGGCCGAGGCGGCGGCGCGCTGGGCGAGCGCGGCGGGCCGCCATCCTTTCGTGGTGATGTCGGAAGGACTCAAATGGGGCTCGGAGGAGGCCCGGGTCCTCGCAGGAATGTCGGACGTCAAACCTGACCCGAAAGACAAAAGGTTCGCTGACCCGGCGTGGACGCGCCCGTTGTGGAGGCGCGTCGCGCAGTCCTACCTTGTTAGCGGCGCTGCCCTGCTCGCCAGCGTGGACAAGCTCGGGCTCGACGACAAGAGCGCTTCGCGGGCCCGTTTCGCGTTGAGCCAAGTGGTCGAGGCTTCAGCACCCACGAACGCCTTGGCCGGCAACCCCGCGGCGCTTCGCCGGGCGGCAAAGACCCGCGGCCGTTCCCTGGTCGCTGGCGCCAGGAACTTCGCCAAAGACGTGCGACAAAACGGCGGCATGCCTTCCCAGGTGGACTCCCGGCCGTTCCGTGTCGGTGAGACGGTCGCCGCTACCAGGGGGGAGGTGGTCTACCGAAGCCCCATGTTCGAGCTGATCCAGTACGAGCCGACGACTCCGCGTGTGGGGGTGCTCCCGACGCTGGTCATCCCCCCACAGATCAACCGTTACTACTTCTTGGACCTGGCGCCGAAGCGGAGTTTCGTTGAGTACGCGGTAGGGCGGGGCATACAGATGTTCCTGATGTCGTGGCGCAACCCGACTCCGCACGAGCGTGACTGGGGTCTCGAAGCGTACGTTTCGGCGTGCATCGAAGCCGCAGAGGTAACGGCCGAGGTCACCGGGGGGGACTCGGTCAACCTGGCCGGGTTCTGCGCAGGAGGCATGACGCAGTGCGCGACCCTGTCCCTGCTCGCCTCGCAAGGTCGCGACCTCGTCAGCTCGGCGACCCTCGCGGTCACCCTGATAGACACGCAGATCAGCAGCACCCTCAACATGTTCTCCACCGAACGCACGATCCGCTCGTCGATCGCGAGCTCTAGGCGCAAGGGGATCCTCGACGGCCGCGAGCTGGCGCGGGTGTTCGCGTGGGTCCGCCCCAACGACCTCGTGTGGAACTACTGGGTCGCGAACTACCTGATGGGCGAGGACCCGCCAGCGTTCGACGTGCTCGCATGGAACGCCGATGCCACGAACCTGCCGGCTGCGCTGCACGGCGAGTTCATGCACCTGTGGAACGACAACGCGTTGATGCATCCTGGCAAGCTCAGCGTCGCCGGGGTCCCGGTCGACCTAGGCACGGTCAAGCAGGACGCGTACGTAGTCGGGGCGCTCACCGACCACCTCGTGCCGTGGCAGTCCGCGTATGCGGCCACACAGGTCCTCGGCGGCGACGCCCGCTTCGTGCTGTCGAACAGCGGCCACATCCAGGCGCTCGTGAACCCGCCGGGCAACCCGAAGGCGAGCTTCTACACGAGCGACGCCGTCCCGGCGGACCCGGCGGAGTGGTTGGCGGGGGCGGAGCAGGTCCGTGAAAGCTGGTGGGTGGACTGGGCTGACTGGACCCTCGAGCGCTCGGGTGGTACAAAAACGAAACCGCGAAGGCTCGGCTCGTCAAAGCACCCTAAGATCGTCGCCGCGCCGGGCGAATACGTCCGCCACTGAACCTTTATCTCCCCGGGGGTACCGCCATGATGGACATGCCGCTCAGCACTTGGATGCTCTTCAACGGGGCCGCGAGCCATCACAGCCGCAGCGAGATCGTGAGCCGCCTGCCTGACGGTTCGCTGCACCGCTACACCTACAGCGACTTCTCGGTCCGGGCGAAGCGTCTGATGAACGTCTTCGATCAGCTCGGCGTGCCTGTAGGGGCAAAAGTTGCAACACTTGCTTGGAACTCCTACCGCCACCTCGAGGCGTACTTCGCCGTGCCGTGCGCCGGCCGTGTGCTTCACACCCTCAACGTACGACTGTCCCCGGAGGAGCTGGCGTTCGTGATCAACGACGCCGAGGACTCGGTGGTGCTGGTCGACCCGGACTTCGCGGGGCTGATGAGCCAGGTTCTTCCTATGACCCCCGGCGTGCGCCACGTCGTCGTGCTCTCCGAGACCGCCGACGCCGTCGAGGGTGGCCTCGCATACGAGACGCTCCTCGCGAATGCGGGGGCGGACTTCGAGCAGCCGGAGATAGACGAGTGGTCGCCGGCGGGGATCTGCTACACGTCGGGGACGACCGGACGTCCGAAGGGGGTCGTGTACTCGCATCGGTCGACTTTTCTCCATGCCCTCGCCTGTTCGTCGATGGCTGGTATTGCGATCGGTCCCGCTGACTGCGTGCTGCCGCAGGTGCCGATGTTCCACGCCAACGCCTGGGGTATGCCCTACGCCGGCGTGGCGGTCGGCTCGAAGCTGGTCTTCTACGCCGGGGCGTTCGCTCCCGAGCCGTTCGCCGATCTCCTCCTCGGCGAGCGGGTGACGGTGACGGGAGCGGTGCCGACAGTCTGGATCTCTCTGGCGGACACGCTCGCACGCAAGGCGCGCCCCGAGCATCTCCGGCACATCGTGTGCGGCGGTAGCCAGCCGCCGAAGGCGTTGATCGAACGCTACCGTCGGGACTTCGACCTGAAGATCATCCAGGCGTGGGGGATGACCGAGACCTCTCCGCTGGCGAGCATCTCCTGGCCGCAGGAGTGGATGAGGGACCTCGACGAGGCGGAGCTTTCGACCCGCGTGCGTGGGCAGGCGGGACTGCCGCTGCCGGGAATCGAGATCGCCATCCGGGGAGACGACGGCGCCGACGTCGCTTTCGACGGCGAGTCGATGGGTGCGCTGTACGTGCGCGGCCCGTGGGTCGCGGACAGCTACCTCCACGGCCAGGGCGCCGAGAGCTTCACCAAGGACGGGTGGTTCAACACCGGGGACGTGGCGATTGGTAGTCCCGATGGGTATTTTGTCATCGCCGACCGCACCAAGGACCTGATCAAGTCGGGCGGGGAGTGGATCTCCTCGGTGGACATGGAAGCGGCGATCATGGCGATGCCCGGCGTCGTCGAGGCGGCAGTGATTGCGATCCCCGACGATCGATGGGTGGAGCGCCCCCTCGCTTGCGTCGTGCTTGCTGGGGGAGCCGAAGTGACGACTGAGGAGATCCGGGCCCACCTACAGGGTTCCGGTTTCGCCACCTGGCAGGTCCCCGACCGTGTCGAGAGGGTCGACGAGATACCGAAGACCGCCGTCGGCAAGTTCGACAAGAAGGTGCTTCGTGGCCGGTTCCCGCAGTAGTACTGCCAAGACCCGCTACCTGAGGTGATTACAGTCGAGTCCGGATCCTCCTATGTAAACGTTGGGCCGACGCGTGTCCGTGTCCGCATCGTAGGGTCCGGGCCCCCGCTCCTGCTCGTCATGGGTATCGGCGGCAACCTCGACATGTGGCAGCCGCTAGCAGGTGAGCTCCACGGACGGCGGCTGATCATGTTCGACTTCCCGGGGACGGGAAGCTCGGCGCTTTCGTGGCTGCCGCCGACCATGGGATTCAACGCGCTGTTCGTGCGTATGCTTCTTCGCCGCCTTGGCGTCGCAAACGCCGACGTGCTCGGCTACAGCTGGGGCGGGATCCTCGCGCAGCACTTGGCGATCCAACATCCCGGCGTGGTGCGCCGTTTGGTGCTGGTGGCGACGACGGTCGGGCTCGGCGGCAAGCCGCCCCCTTTGCAAGTAGCGGCACGACTGACGACACCGCGACGCTACTACTCACGTTCGTATTTCAGGAGCGTAGCACCGAGCCTCTACGGTGGTCGTTATCGCAGCGACCCGACGATGGTGGAGGCGCACGCGCAGAGCCGAATGGGCCGGCCTCCTAGCCCGCTCGGCTACATTGCGCAACTTACGGCGCTGGCCGGGTATTCGACGCTGCCGGGATTGCCGTTTGTCAAAGCCCGCACGTTGGTGCTAGCCGGCGGCGACGACCCGATCGTGGACACCTTCAATCCGAAGCTGATAGCCCGCTTCATCTCCGGCTCGAAGCTTACTATCATCCCCGACGCGGGCCATCTGCTACTCGTCGAGCGGCCCGAGGCGGCGGCGCCTCTGATCGACGACTTCCTTTCAGCGCCTTAAGGC
>JAJZDJ010000107.1 GCA_021828685.1 Actinomycetes bacterium
ACGGTCTTCCACGACTGGCCGCCGTTAGTAGTGACAACAAGCTCGTCGAGGTTGGTTATGCCCCAGCCTTGGCTGGCGCTCAACCTCTGTGCCCATGCAACAATGACGTTGTCACCGGGAGGGCTCGACAAGGCCGGCAGGCGCGTCCAGGCGGAGCCGCCGTCGGTGGTGTTGAATATTCCTGAGTCGGTCACCGCCCAACCGTTGACTCCGCTGAACGTGGCGCCGAGGGCATCGGCGCCGAGTACTCCAGCCGGAGGGTTCGCCAAGGACCAGACCTGCCCTGCGGTCGTGGACTCAAGCAGGTGCCCGGTGTTCGTGACTCCCCACAGAGCGGTCGCATTGCCTGCGTTGCTCAGCGACAGGGGCAGCATCGCTTGCACAGGACGGGCGTTCCAAAGTCTGGGGTCGACGCCGCTTGGCACTCCCTGTGGGTTCTTGGATGTGGACTGGCCTTTGACCAGCTTGGTGACGCTAACACTCCCGTTCGAATTGACCGATAGCCTTCTCGAACGCGTGGAGTTCAGGGAAGCGATAAGACCCAATGCTCCAAACTAGGAGTAAAACGGCTATCAGGCTGAAGATTGCGCCCACACGTCTTGACGTTCGTATTCGGTCTCTGTCGAACGCTCTATTCATGGTTTACATCCCCCTCGTTGCGCGGTATTCTAAAGTACCTATTCAGGGGTGCCCAGCGACTCGAGCTGGATGGCGTGAAGCCGTAGGTCGGCGTTGGTGAACCGGCCGACTGGCTCGTCGAGGCTGACGGTCCACTTGTCACCGTCTTTGGCAATGATGTTTGCGGGCGACCGTGAAGGTAGTGCGGTCGGAGGTTGTGGCCGATGCGGACACGGTCACCGACGTGTAGGCGGCTGGCAGCGATCAGTGACTAGGCGCTTGTCTCCCGCCCGGTGATTCCAGCCTGGCGTTTAAAGGAGCTTTACGCTAGAGACTAACGTGTCCAAAAATCTAAAAATAGAAGCGCCCCCAGATGACGCTTCCGCCACAGCTTGACCCCGCGCTCGCCGACGAAAAGGAGCAGCGTCACCGCAAGATTGGCCGTCACAGCCGCGGGTCCAGGTCGCTCCGGGCGCAACAGGGCTATTAACCCAACCGCCCAACGCGCCCAACGCGCCCAACGCGCCCAACGCGCCCAACGCGCCACCATGAGCGACCTCACGGCCCGATCCTGCTTCTTACCCGCCTGCGCTGCCAAAGCAAGATAAGGGGCGTAATCGGCGGGTGATCCCGCCCCAGGGCACCGCACAACAGGTTGACTGACGCGCAGACCCCAAAGGCCAGGCCGGGCGTTCCCTCCACTGCGAAGCCCTACCATGTCCTCAGAATTGAGGACTTGACGCGTCCCTCGCCGTCACCGAACATATTCATGACAACCACCTTGACCGATCAGAAAGGAGTCCGATGGGCTGGCCCTGGCCGTGGTTCCGCTTCCGTTAGCTCTCCACCCACGTTGACGACTCTCAACATGGACACATCCGTGGATCGAGGCTTGCGCTGGGCATCATCGCTCTTCTCGGTTCGTCCTACATCTGCCTAACCGTACATAAACTTACGAGGGGAACTTCATTCATGCGACCTAAATGGATTATTTTTGCTTCTGGCCTTGTTGTTTCGGCTCTTGTCGCGACGGGCTTGGCTACACAACCCGCATCTGCAGCGCCCGCCGTACCGGTCCATTCCCCACAGTACACGTCCCGCCAGTTAATAGAGGGTCTTGTCTTTCGGGTGGGTGCAGTGTCGCTTCGCGTATATGGCTCCGAGTCCAGCGTGCTTCCGAACGCAGCGGACACTCAAGCTACCAATCAGATCCTAACCTCACTCGGGCCAGGTGCTCAGCACACACTGCCGCTCCTCCTCCAGAGTGGCGCCCCCCTAAGCGCAGCGGCCGGGCTTCGTCTTCTCGGCACAGCTATCCAGAGTGGCTCAGCGGTCGATAATGGAAGCACTGTCTTAGGACAAGTGGTCCGATATGCTACGGCCAAGTTAATTCAGGACGGAATCGGCGGCACGAAACCCGCGGGTGCCGTCAGTGCCGCCAGTTCCAACGGCAGTGTCAATGTCAATATCAACGTAACGCAGAACGTCACGCAGTTCGTGAACGTCAACGCCGTAGTCTTCCTGACGGACATCGCAGGCGTTGCGGTAGTAGTACTTTTCGCCTTCTTCACGCCGTTTCACGCTGCCGGCTCGCTCCAATATGAACAGTATGTAGCCACCCTCACGTCCGACTTGGCACGTTGAGTTTCAGCTGGCTCCGGGGGGTCGTCGTGGCCACTGATAGCCAAACTGGCCCCTCCAGACAATCCGACGGGACCTTAGGGGTAACGGCGTGCTTTTTGGCTCTTGCGACCGGCATCCTAGTCGTGTCTGCACTGTCATTCTCCCTTCCCCAGACGGTCCTTGACTTGCCGATACATGTTCGTGCAAACGGCAGAAAGTTTATACCTGAGGGATGGCAGTTCTTCACACGTAGCCCGCTGGCCAGCAACATTATTCCTTACTCCCTGACTAGCTCGGGTTGGCATTCCGCTGCTCAAGACGGTACGCTGAGTCCAAGCCACGTGTTTGGGTGGGATCGCAAGTCGCGCGCGGAGGGCCTTGAGATTGGGCTTCTTGTTGCGAAAGTGCCGTCGTCAGCGTGGCTACAGTGCACGGTGCTCGCCACAACCTGCCTAAAGGCCATACCCTCGGAATTGAGACTCCCTACGCCTGTTCCAGCCCCGACCCTGTGCGGAACGATTGGACTTGCCAACACGCCGCCTCTACCATGGGCCTACGCTCGGTTCACCCACACAGGGTCTCCGACATCAACGATCGTTCGACTAACAGTGACGTGCGGTCATGGTACTCCTTAGACAGGCCGGACGCTGGGCTAGGACCCACAGCTATCGCAATCCATGGACCCGCTCTTATGGATTAGCGCGCTCCCTCCTAGCCCTCGGCATGGCCGGAACCTTGCTTTTGACTCCTCCCTCCGCGTTGTTCAGCCCTGAAGTCGGGATACCGAGCGGCTCATGTCGCGGCCTCTCCAACGCCTCCCTCTTCTGCGTCTTGCCCGGGCACGCTCATCAGCGGAGCGTGCTGGTACCGATTGCGGGCGTCGCCTTGCTGCTGATATCAAGCGGGTGGCGTCCGCGGTACACCGCGCTGATCCAGTGGTGGATTGCCTTCAGCGTCTTTTCAAGCGTAACTCTACAGGATGGTGGCGATCAGGTTACGGCAGTGCTGACCTTGCTGGTGCTGCCTCTGGCATTAACGGACGGGCGACGTTTCCACTGGTCGAGCGTCGACGCATCAGACTGTAGCCACCCACCAGGTATACGACACTTGGTGGCTACTTGGAGCGTCTGGCTATTGCAGTTGCAGGTGGCTGCGATCTATCTTGACGCCAGCATATCGAAGCTGGGTGTACCGGAGTGGCTCAATGGGACTGCCCTCTACTATGATCTAAAGTTGCCCATGTTCGGGGCAACCGGCGCAGTATCCTCCGTGTTCGGGACGCTACTGAGCCATGCATGGATAGTCGCGCCGCTGACCTGGGCAGCGTTATTGCTTGAGTTGACGCTAGGACTGGCCTTGTTTTTCCCAACTCGGGTGAGGCGACGACTGTGCGGGCTAGGGATCGGCTTTCACCTAACGATAGCGATAATGTTAGGCCTCGTGAGTTTTGGGTTCGCGATGGCCGCAGCCCTCGTGTGTTACCTCTGGCCGGAGCGCGTGGAAGGAGGGGTATGGATGAGAAGTGGCGTGTTCAGGCTGGATACTACGCTTATGACGGATGCGGCGACAGGAGTGCTCGCAGCAGGAGCTGGAGCCGAAGAGGGTATTGCCGTACCTCATACGGCGAGAGTAATGTGAATAACACCAGCAATAGCTCTGGGGGCGCTGGGGACGATACCGTAGGAACGGAGATATGATGGTCCGCGAGTGCTATGAATGTAATTCGATTTGGGTGGGTGCATGAGTCGCCTTGTGCTCAATGGTGGTGAGCTTATTGTTCACCTCTCTCCGCTCGAAAGACTTGGGGCGCTTCGCAGCGACGATGTGCGAGTGCCTTTAGCTGCCGTGACTGGCGTGCGGGTGAATACCGATCCCTGGTCTGAGATCCGAGGCATAAGATCGCTCGGGACGGGTATGCCCGGGGTGATTTCCCTAGGCACACGCCGTGGCGAGGGTTGGCGAGACTTCACTGCTGTCTACCTAAGAAGGCCAGCCGTCGTGGTTGAGGCTGATGCAAGCGCCGAGGCTATTGATGCTGACTTTGATCGCGTGGTGGTTTCATGCGTCGACGCGCAGGCAGAGGCGGACCGCATCCAAACTGCCCTGCCGCGTCACTGATGGGGAACGGACGCCTCCACGTCAACGCTTGGGCGGGACCTACGTTCAAACCCTTCACACGGAGTGCCGGTCACGCCCCACCAGCTCAAGAGTGTTCGACGGCGCCACGCCAAAGAAGGGTTATCGACGGGACGGGCCGCTGTCAGGCCGACGTCGACGCCGCGGCAACCCCAACAGCTTGGCAGAGCCTCATCTGCACTTGCACTCGGAGCATGAAGGCACTCGGCTCGCAACCGCCCCTTGCCGTACACACGTACCGACAGGCCGGCTCCGCCACAGCTAACAGATCTGCGGGTTCGGCAGCAGCACTGGATCGCGGATGTACACCGCCGCGAACAACGATGAACCGAAGCAGCTGGAGCGTGGACAGCTTGCTTCATCCCCCAAGAATCATGTGGCAGGAGCATTTTGAAGGAACTGCTCGGAGCGGTCCCGCCGACTGGGCATGCCGGCCCCGACCCGGGTACAAGAGATCAGCAGACGCGGAGCGTGACGGGTTCGGCCTACAACTGCTCTTCACCCCATTACAGGCCGGCTCCACCGCGGCAGACGGATGATCCGTGCCGTGTGAGCGACGAGAGAGCCAAGGGTGGACCATCACCGATGTTCTCCCGCTGATCGTGGACTCCTGGAGGCGCTACCCCAGACTAGGAGCTGCGTCGTGTGGTCGGCTCCGTCCCAAGGAGCCGCTGCTCGGCGAGCGTACGTGGTCACCTTTTACCACGCCGGTGGCCCCAAATCCGGTCCTCGCGGTCACACCCATTCAAGGGACGGGACGGGTGTCTCGATAATGCTCCGATGACTGGTAATCCTGACGCCGTGGTTATCGGCTCCGGTCCCAACGGGCTAGCCGCTGCTATAACTCTGGCCGCTGCGGGTCTTTCAGTCATAGTGCTCGAAGCCCACACGTCTATTGGCGGCGGGACTCGGACCGCCGAGCTGACTATACCAGGCCTGCGGCATGACCACTGCGCGGCAGTACATCCGCTTGCCGTTGCGTCGCCGTACCTCCGAACACTCCCTCTCGACAGCTACGGACTGCGATGGCGGTGGCCCGAAATCGACCTAGCCCACCCACTCGACAACGGAAGGGCCGTCCTTCTCGCACGGTCCGTGACGGCAACGGCCAGTGGTCTGGGCGCCGACTCGAGCACCTGGGAACGGCTTTTCTCGCCGCTCGTCGACAGCTTCGACCAGCTCGCCGCCGAGGTCCTCGGGCCCGCTCTCCATCGTCCGCGGCACCCCGGCGCTCTCGCCAGTTTTGCGTTGCGCGCTGGACTCCCCGCGCAGGGTATCATCGGACTGCTGCGCACCGAACCGGCCAAAGCCCTCTTCGCCGGGATTGCCGCCCACGGGGCTCACCCGCTCGAGCGACCGGCGACCGCCGCTATCGGCGTCGTCCTAGCCGCTGCCGGTCAGCAAAGCGGATGGCCGGTCGCAGAGGGTGGTTCGGCGCGCATCACCGATGCCCTAGCCGCCATCCTTCTCGCCTCTGGAGGCCGCGTGGAAACCGGGGTCGCAGTGACGGACCTAGCCGAGATCCCTCCATCGCTTGCCATCCTGCTCGACACCTCCCCGGCTGCGGCCGACCGAATTGCCGGTGACCGACTGCCTGTTGCCATTCGGCGCGCCTACAAGCGGTGGCGCTATGGCCCGGCCGCCTTCAAGCTCGATCTGGCCGTCGAAGGCGGCGTACCGTGGACGGCTGAGCCGTGCCGCCGGGCGGCTACGGTGCACGTGGGCGGTACTGCTTCGGAGATCGCCAAAGCCGAGAGCGACGTGCACCATGGCCGTTTGCCCGCGCGGCCCTTCGTGCTGGTCGCTCAGCAGTATTTGTGCGACCCTGGGCGTTCCTCCGGCGACGTCCACCCTGTCTGGGCGTACGCTCACGTCCCACATGGCTATCCTGGCGATGCTTCTGGCCTGGTGCTGGATCAGATCGAGCGCTTCGCGCCTGGCCTGCGGGAGCGAATCGTCGGATCTCGGGCTACACCTCCGGCCGACCTCGAGGCTTACGATGCCAACTACGTCGGCGGTGACATCGCAACTGGCGCAAATAGTCTTCGTCAGCTTCTGTTCCGCCCCCGGGTCACGGCACACCCCTATGATACCGGTATCCCCGGCGTGTACCTTTGCTCTGCAGCCACTCCGCCGGGTGCCGGAGTTCATGGAATGTGCGGCCACCTCGCTGCCCGCAGGGCCCTGAGCCGCCTCCGGCTGCCTCTCGACCCCGTGGGTGGCTAGATGAGTGGTAAGCCCGGAGGGCTGGTCCCCCACAGACGACAGCCATCGCATCAATCCCAACCATAGTTTCCGCTGTTCTGCCTGCACGCTTCGGCGGATGGTGTCGAGAGTCCCGTTGGCGAGCTTCACTGCATGAAATGGGTCGACGACTTGGAAAGCGTTTGGCAAGACAACCGAGTACGCCGCAGCATACGTGTCTCGGGGAAAGATGACTTGTCGCAGTTGAAGCGCGGGGTGCTCGAGTTGTGCATCTTGGGGTTGCTTCGCCGGGCGGAGTCCTACGCCTTCGACATCGCCCGCCAGATCACTGCCGGGTACGAGCCGATCGTGGTGAGTCAGGGCACCGTCTATCCGCTTTTGACTCGTCTGCGCCGGGCCGGCCTCGTCTCGTCGGTGTTGCGCGAGTCGCCCACCGGCCCGGCACGCAGGTACTACCGGCTTACAAAGAAAGGTGATCAGGTGCTAAACGAGCTGATAGTGCAGTGGGCCAGCTTCTCGAGGGCCGTCAACACCGTTATCGAAACGACGAACGTCGATGGGTAACGGGCCCGGCCGGCCCCCGGCGGCAGAGGCATACCTGCGGCACCTTCGCACCGCGCTGCGAACTGCGCCTGCCTCGGAGCGTCGGGAGATCGTCGACAACGTGACAGCCCACATCGACTCGTCGCTCAGCTCCGAGCCGTGCAGCGACGCCGACATCGAGCGGGTCCTCGACTCGCTCGGTCCGCCCGAGGACATCGCGGCGCAAGCTTCGCGGCGCAGGTCGCCGTCCAGTAGCAGAGGGGACCTAATGGCATTGGTCTTGCTAGAGCTGGGAGGGCTTGTCATACCGGTTGTCGGCTGGGCGATCGGTGTCGTGCTGGTATGGACTTCGCGGACATGGTCGACAGCACAAAAATGGACGGCCACGCTCGTCGTCCCGGGAGGACTCGGCGCAGCGGTCCTCGCCTGGATGTTCCTTCCCGCAGAGCGCACCTGCATAATTGCGGGTAGCGGGACGATCAGCCTCCCGCTGAAGGCCGGCTGCGTCAACCACGGCGTGTACACGCCCATGTGGCTACGGCTCCTGGTCGCAGCCTTGCTTGCAGCCGCGCCACTCCTGACTTCGTTCACCTTGTGGCGGACGAGCAGAACTCGGCGTCTACGCCACGAGCATGACAGCGTCAACTAGCCGAAGGAGGTAGACGCCTTGACGCCGCTCCAATTGCGAACGGCTCGACGCAAATAGCCGGACGGCTCGGGGTCGACCCTCAGTCGTAGGTGCCCTTGGATAGTGACAGGCGGCTTCGGAGTCATTGGAACACCGTCGTCATTGCGTTAGCGGAGCTTTGTATTGCGAAGCAATGATCGCCAGCTTGGTTCGACCGCGGGCTGCGAGTTTGGTGGAGAGGCGTTCGATGTAGGTTCGTACTGTCGGGATTGCTATAACGAGTCTGTGGGCAATCTCGGCGTCCGTTAGTCCTGAATCAAGCGAAGGGGGCACAGTCGGGCTGCTTAGTGTTCTGTGAATGTGTTGTCGTGTAAGGGTTTTCGAGTGTGGGACATGGACGCCGGTTGCGGTCGCTGGGCGGTTTGAGGTGAAGTGGACTGTAGGGTTCGAACTGGAGCTGCCGGTTCTCGCCTGGTGGCTGGTCGAGGCTTCAAGAGTCGTGTTCGAAGATCTCCATGGACAGGGCCTCGAGGTCTGCGAGCAGCTGGCGTAGGCGTTTGGCGTTGTCGAACCACTCCTGGTAGCGCTGCCATTGCTCGTCGCTGAGATGGCGGGTGACGGTCTTCTGGTTGATCTTGCGTGTCCATTGGATGTAGGGGCGGTGCAAGCGCGGTGGGTCTGCGTGGCATCCGCAGTTGGTCTTGCCGCAGGTTGTGCGCACCAGTACGGTGCCTGGTAGGGCGAAGCCGGCCCGGCCGAGCTCAGCGGCGATATGAGCCTGTGCTGTCCGGTGAGCGTTGTCGATCGTGTCCTTGTCGCTCGGGGTCATCAATATCAATCCTAACCGCACCGTCTCCCAGTATGATACTTGGATGAACGGAAGGGGCGTGTGATGAACAAGGCCAAGGCGAGACGTCAGCGCAGACTCGCAGCAGAAAAGACAGCGATCGAACGGCGCCTGGCGGAGGCGGTCGTGGTCAACTTGGGCGGCCCGCTGCTCGGACGGGCGAACATCGCCTACGAACTCGCAGAGCGCACCAAGGCGGTAGCACACGGCGGGATGGGGATGATCGCCAAGCTGGTCGAGGCGGTCGGCCTGGCCGAGCAGATCGACTCGTCGCTGCATCTGCTCAAGTACCACAAGCCCTATCACGAGTCCGACCACGTTTTGAATATCGCCTACAACTCGCTGTGTGGGGGCAGGACCCTCGACGACATCGAGTTACGCCGAGGTGACGCAGTATTCCTCGACGGTCTGGGAACCAAGGCCATCCCGGATCCGACCACCGCAGGGGACTTCTGCCGGCGTTTCGACAACGACTCGGTCCTCGCTCTCCAAGAAGCGGTCAACCGGGCCCGGCTGCGGGTCTGGGCCAAACAGCCCGACTCGTTCTTCGCCGCCCCGGCGGTCATCGACGCTGACGCGACGCTCATCCCGACCGACGCTGTGACCAAGGAGGGCATGAGCATCTCCTATAACGGGATCTGGGGGTACTCGGCGCTCCTCGTTTCGCTCGCGAACACCAAAGAGCCGCTCTACCTGGGTTTGCTCGGCGCGAACCGGCCCTCCCACGAGGGAGTCATCGACTACTTCGACCGGGCGATCGCTGTGTGCCGATCCGCCGGGTTCACACAGATCCGCCTTCGCGGCGACACCGACTACGCGCTCACCTCGCAGTTCGACCGCTTCGACACGAACGGCGTGACCTTCGTCTTCGGCATCGACGCCCGCGCCAACCTCGTCAAGACAGCCGGCGGCTTAGACGAACAGATGTACCACCAGCTCGTCACCCGGGCCGAACAGACGATCGCCACCAAGGCCCGCGCCCGGCCCGCCAAGATCAAAGACGAAATCGTACGCGAACGCAACTTCAAAGTGCTACGCCAAAAAGCCGAGGACGTCGTCGAGTTCTCCTACCGGCCAGGAAAATGCACCCGGGACTACCGGGTCGTCGCGCTCCGAAAGAACATCTCAGTCGAACGCGGAGACAACGTCCTCTTCGACGAGTACCGCTACTTCTTCTACATAACAAACGAACCCACGATGACCGCGGATGAGGTGATCGACCAGGCACGCCAGCGCTGCAACCAAGAGAACCTGCACGCCCAACTGAAAACCGACGTCCGCGCCCTGCACGCACCGGTCAACACCCTGACCGCAAACTGGGCGTACATGACCATGGCCTGCCTCGCCTGGACCCTCAAAGCCTGGTGCGCGCTTCTGCTACCAGTCAACCCTCGCTGGGCGCAGCGCCATCAACAACAACGACAGCGTCTGCTCACCATGGAGTTCCACACCTTCGTGGCCGCCTTCATCAACATCCCCGCCCAGATCGTCAAAACAGGCCGGCGCACACGGTGGCGCATCCTCGCCTACAACCCGTGGCTGGGGCCGTTCTTCCGTTTGCTCGACACGATCTGACCGGCGCCGAACCGCCGCCCCCAACCAGCCCGACCCGGCTGGTGCTCAAGCGACCCCACGAACCGCCACCACGAGACCGAAGACGCAAAAACACCCTCACAGAAACAGCACAATCACGGTTCGATCCGCCCGTCAACCCCGCCAACCCTCCACCGGCGCCTTAACAAGACATACCAGCCCCGAAACTCCCCACCCACCCCCGGGATCGCTTGTTTTAGGGTTAGTCCCTTACCAAGTAGCTCGAGGACCTGTTGTTCGCGCCGTGACAGCCCGAAGGTGATCTCGGGGTTTCGGGTTAGCTGGCTGCGTGCGATCAGGGCGCCAGTCATTGCGGGGTCGATCGGCA
>JAJZDJ010000108.1:0-3506 GCA_021828685.1 Actinomycetes bacterium
CGATGTCCTGCGCCGGATCGCCAAAGGCAAGGAGATGAGGTTCCGACGCACCGCGGTCGAGCGACGCAGTCCTGAGGCCGACGCTGATCGCCCGCTAGGAGCACAGCGGCGGCATCGGCGGTAACCAGGTTCGCCATGCTCATATGTCCGAGGGGGCTGTCCGACGTACTGCCAACAGGATGCCGGCGGCTTGGCCCAACTCCGTGACCACAATGTCGGGGTTCCCGAAGATCTGGCTCCGGATTTCGTCCATTTTCTGTCGATGAGTCTCCTTCTCGGTATCCGATTTCCAGTCCTGGGGTACGAGGTCGTCGAGAACCAGCATCCCGCCTGGGTTGAGGGCGGACAGGGTGAGGTCGAGGCCGTACCATTTACCCCCTTCCGCATCGGCGAAAATCAAGTCGAGGCGGCCCAACTGAGGTAGTTCAACCGTGGCCTCACCGGTGACGAACTGAACCCATGCCGGCCAGGCCGCCTCTTGGGCGAGGGCTGATCGGTGCGCGTCGTTCTCGATCGTGATGACCGCGACGTCTGTCCTGGGTTCCAGTCCGGCAACGATCCAGGCCAGTCCGACCCCGAGGCCCGTCCCGAGCTCGCAGATCCGTCCATTGGTCCGCACTGAAGCAGCGAGCACGGCCAGGAGTTCGCCCGTGCTGTCCTCACTGGAGAAAGAAAAACTGGATTCGGCCGCGCGTTGACGTTGTGCCGCCACTCGGGAGGGAACCTGCATTCGACGATGTCTACTCAGGGGGTTTGCTGTATCTTGATCCCCCTTAGGGGGATATGCAACCGTAGTTGCACGAGCTTCTTCTTCAACCTCACGGCCGGCGCTCATGCGACCTGGACCGTCGTAGAGCCAACGGCCGTCGGAGCGGGGCACCGGTTCGCCTTGCTCCCGCATGGACTCGATGTGCAACGGGATCGCTTCGGCGATCAGACGCTCCACCTCATCACGGCTCTTCCCAACAGCGACGCAGCCAGGGAGGTCCGGCACGTAGGCACCCCAGGCGCCGTCCTCATGCTCGATGACCACGACGTACTCCCTCACGCTGAAGCCTTCCCCAACTGTCTATCCCGTGGGCCGGAGTCGATACTCTCGAAGCACTGACGGGCTCTTGCCATTGGCGGGAGGATGATCCCCGTGCAGGACGTCGGGATCGAGGTCCACTCCGTTCGGCCACGAGATCGTGCCGGCGACGTCGTCAAGCCCGACTTCCGCAAAGCCTTCGATACTTTCGAGCGGCTGGAACACGCCACCTTTGAGGATCCCTTCGAAGTCGAGCTCCCGGACGAGTCCATCGGAGAATGTGAGGCGCAGACAGTATCCGCCGAGGTGTTCGACATCGACGACCCGTGGGAGGCGGCTCATGGCATTAGGCTACCTAAGCGGCTCGATCGGTTCGAGAGGTTCCGGCCGCTGCGCCCGATCCCAGTCCGCCAGCAGTTCCGTTCGCCGTAGCTCGGCCCACTCTCGAACCAGTCGAGCTGCGGTTCGTGGCAACGATCCTTCCAGCACAGATCCGTCATCGATTCGGATCTGAGCCTCGTCGCCGGCGTATACGGCATGAAAGTGCGGAGGCGCGTGGTCGCTCCAGTACATGTAGATGACGATCCCATAGAACTCGGCCAACCGTGGCACAGAAAGACAACCTACGACCGAGGTGTGACGGCGTCCCCCACAGCCATCAACGTCGTTCAAACTAGCCCCGAGTCCGCACGGTCGCCTCCAGGCGACCGTGCGGAGATGCCGACTTGCACGGCTCTGACTCACTCCGAACGCCGACTACGCGCTCGGCCCTAGTCGTCTCGCGCTGTCTAGTCGAAGCGCAATCGGAATGATCTGTGGTACACATTCGGACATCGAGCACTACCCTGTCGAGGAGCACTCTCACGTCTTTGGGTGTGTTGTAGGCCGAAGTTACTGTTTGCAATGGGGTGTCATCCAGACGCCGTCAGCCGACCTCGACTGGAGGTGCGGGAACGTTGACCCAGAAACTGAGCGCTTCCTCGACCGCCCCGACGGTGACTCTCCAAGTGAGGCGGCACGGAGCGTGCGCTAGGTATATCGAGCCTGCACCCAGACTGAAGATGAGGTGACCGCGACCGGGAGTTGCATTGGGCGCTCCCGGGGTGCTCGGAACGTTCACGGCTGCCTTGATGACGGCGGGAACCAACTTCGACTCGTTCCTGAGGTTGACACAGTTGCGGTCCTCGTCGACCAAAGTGGCCGTCACTAGGTGAGTCTTGTTGAGGTCTGACCAATCCGCTTCGACAACTATGACGAGGCCTTGCGCTGGAAGCGTCCAGCCTCCGTCGGGCGCCGTAAGTTTGATGGCGGAGGTGTAGCACCAACCAGCGTTTAAGACGCTGAAGTTTCCTGCTGTCCCTGGGTGAGCGGCGTCACCTAGAAGCGGGTATATCTTCACGCCACCAAGTTCAGCTCACGGCGCTGCACGTAGCCGGAATTCGGCCAGATCGAGATGTAGCTCTGAGATAGGACTACTTGGCCGCCTGGGGGGCAGATGGTTGTTCCATTTTCGCCGCGCTCGAAGCGGTCGAGAATCTCCTCCAGGGATTCATCCTCCTCGAAGAAGTCGTCGAATACAGAGTCGTTCACAACCTCATCGTATTACCTTTGACTCACCTTTGACGTCGCTCAGGGTAGGCGCTACCGAGATTCCAGATCCCATCGCCAAGTGGGTATAGCACGCAGAGAACATTTTGGTCCCCTAGTCGTACACGAACGATCGCTCGCTTGCCTCGTTCATGGTGATAGTCCCATGCGAACGGCAGGCCAGCCCTACAGATCAACGATTCGCTCACGTCGCGCGCTGACAACCCGTGCCTATTGCGAAGCTTTGCACTAGTGGCCTGAGAGATGCGCAGCTGAGCGATCCAGATCGTCGGCATGCCCCGAGGGTAGACGGCATCTTCACCCCTACACCTCTATCGTCCGCCGGGCGAGGGTACGGTCTCCGCTTTCATCTACGTTCCTGCGGTTAGCCAGTCATGCCCTCAACAGAAGGCCTCCTAAGGACTCGCCTCCTGGGATGTGTGGGATGACACTCGTCGAGAACCGTCATTGAGACACCGACCACAGGAGATCTATGCCGCGCAGACGATGGCTGTGAGGTGGTGGCCTTGATCAATAGGAGTGTCGTCCCAGCGTGTCGGGCGAGTACTTCACGAGAAGGCTCTAAACTTTCCTGCCGAATCTGGACGTCTCTAGACGGGTCCAGGTCAGTGCTGGTGTGGTCCCGGACGCTGGCGGCCGGCCGCCCGCAGGGCGGTGAGGCCGCCCCGATCAGCTAGTCCAGGACCTGGGCAGCCCGGCGAATCACCCCGGTATCGAGAGGATCTATGTAGCTGCGCATGGTCGTAGCCGGATTGGCGTGGCCGAGGACTTTCTGGATGTCGAGCAGGTCGAAGTAGTGGGCGCCCTCATCGGAGACGGCCCGGTGCAATATGCCGGCGGCGGTCCTGCGCAGGTCATGCGGGCTCACATG
>JAJZDJ010000108.1:3606-10219 GCA_021828685.1 Actinomycetes bacterium
TAGCCGGATTGGCGTGGCCGAGGACTTTCTGGATGTCGAGCAGGTCGAAGTAGTGGGCGCCCTCATCGGAGACGGCCCGGTGCAATATGCCGGCGGCGGTCCTGCGCAGGTCATGCGGGCTCACATGGCCGAGGCCAGACTCTTCCGCCCGTTCCCGAACGATCTTGGCGATGCTGGCCGGGGTCTTGAAGGGTCGGCTCTTGCCGATCCACTGGAGCACTGGCTCGCGGCCGACTACGAGCCCGCCAACCGTGATGTGTTGGATCTCCGGACACCCGCATCCCGGCCAGCCCGAGACGAAGGATCAGCTCATCCAGGCGACCGACATCGGACTCATCGCAGCCACGTAGGAGAGTTCCGAACGCTTCTTCGTGGGTGAGCCGTAGAAAAGCGCACGCCCGAGCCATCCGGCCTCGACGGGTGTTGTTGGCCCGAGCCTGGCCGACCCACTGATTCACCGCCGCCTCGGTGAGCCGCCGCGGGTGGGAAACCCCGGCGAACGCGAACAGCGCCGTCAACTCCGACTCGTACTGCTGGGCGGTCTTTGGATTGGGATACCGAGCGACGAACCTGTCGATGAGATGGTACGCCGATAGGCAATCAGATTGCCTATCGGCGACTCTCAGTATTAGTTCTGTTGTATCTTGATCTCGATATCGACGCCGGCCGGAAGTTCGATCCGCTGCAGGGAATCGACCGTCTTAGGCGTGTGGTCGACGATGTCGAGCAGGCGCTTGTGCACCCGCATCTCGAAGTGCTCCCGACTGTCTTTGTACTTGTGCGGGGAGCGGATCACCGTATAGCGGTTCTTCTCGGTAGGTAGCGGCACCGGACCGCGCACGACCGCCTGGGTTCGCAACACTGTCTCGACGATCTTCTTGGTGGACTGGTCCAAGATCTCGTGGTCGTATGCCTTCAAGCGGATTCGGATGCGTTGTTTGGCGGCGTCAGCCACGGCGAGGATGCTCCATTTCGGATCGGATTCGTGTTGTCAATATGCACCTGCCGGCAGTACCGGCAGCTCTTTTTCAGGGAAAAAAAGAACGGGCCCCGGCACGAGCGCTCTACTCGACGCACGAGCCGGGACCGACGTCCCGCTGCTTTGCTACTTGATTACCTTCGTCACCCGGCCCGAAGCCACGGTGCGGCCACCCTCACGGATGGCGAACCGCAGACCTTCGTCCATGGCGATCGGCTTTTGGAGCTCCACCTTGATGTCCACGTTGTCGCCGGGCATGACCATCTCGGTCCCCTCGTTGAGGGTGATGCTCCCGGTGACGTCGGTGGTGCGGAAGTAGAACTGCGGACGGTAGTTGTTGAAGAACGGCTTGTGACGGCCACCCTCCTCCTTGGAGAGGACGTAGATGGTCCCCTCGAACTCGGTGTGGGGGGTGATCGAGCCCGGCTTGCAGAGCACCTGGCCGCGCTCGACGTCCTCCTTTTTCGTACCACGGAGGAGTGCGCCGATGTTGTCGCCGGCTTGGCCCGAGTCGAGCAGCTTGCGGAACATCTCGACGCCTGTGCACACGGTCTTCGCGGTTGGGCGAAGGCCGACGATCTCGACTTCGTCGCTGACCTTGACCCGGCCCTGCTCGACCTTGCCGGTCACGACCGTGCCGCGGCCCTGGATGGTGAAAACGTCCTCGATCGGCATCAAGAAAGGCTTGTCCAGCTCACGCACCGGCTCAGGCACGAAGCTGTCTACCGCATCCATGAGCTCGATGATCTTCTCTTCCCACTCGGCGTCGCCCTCGAGGGCCTTCAGGGCCGAAACCCTGATCACCGGGGTGTCGTCACCGGGGAACTCGTATGCGTTGAGCAGCTCGCGAACCTCGAGCTCGACCAAGTCGAGTAGCTCCTCGTCGTCGACGGCGTCAGACTTGTTCAGCGCCACGACGATCGAGGGCACGCCAACCTGACGGGCGAGCAGCACGTGCTCACGGGTCTGCGCCATCGGACCGTCAGTAGCTGCAACCACCAGGATCGCACCGTCCACCTGGGCGGCGCCGGTGATCATGTTCTTGATGTAGTCGGCGTGACCGGGCATGTCGACGTGCGCGTAGTGGCGGTTCGGCGTCTGGTACTCGACGTGCGCAATGTTGATGGTGATACCACGCTGGCGCTCTTCGGGCGCCTTGTCGATCTGGTCGAATGCCACCGCTTTGTTCGTGGCCGGATCGCGCTGGGACAGGACCTTGGTGATCGCCGCTGTCAGCGTCGTCTTGCCATGGTCGATGTGACCCATCGTTCCAATGTTGAGATGGGGTTTCGTGCGCTCGAATTTCTGCTTTGCCATGTGTTGGGCATGCTCCTCATGCGGTGCCGGCCGCCCGGCCGGGGGGTGGACGCGGTGCTATACGTTAGTGCCTCTGCGGGGGGACCGCCGCAGCCCGGGTTGGGGCGAATCGTGGTGGGGCTACTCTCCCCGGATCCTCTTGACGATCTCCTGGGCGATCGAGTCGGGGACTTCTTGGTACGAGTTGAACTGCATGCTGTATGTAGCTCGACCCTGGCTCCTTGAGCGCAGGTCAGTAGCGTAGCCGAACATTTCGGCGAGGGGGACCTGAGCACGAACGACTTGGGAGTTACCCCGCTGCTCCATTCCCTCGACCTTGCCGCGCCGCGACGACAGGTTGCCGATCACATCGCCCATGTAGTCCTCGGGCGTGACCACCTCTACCGACATGATCGGCTCGAGGAGCACCGGCTTGGCCTTGCGGCAGGCCTCCTTGAAGCACATCGAACCTGCGATCTTGAACGCCATCTCCGAGGAGTCGACGTCGTGGTAGGACCCGTAGACCAGGGTCGCCCGGATGTCGACGACGGGGTATCCGGCGAGGACACCTGACGCCATCGAATCCTGGATCCCGGCGTCCACCGAAGGGATGTATTCCTTGGGGATGATTCCACCGGTGATCTTGTCGACGAACTCGTAGCCGCCGCCTGGTCCCGTCGGCTCCAAGTCGAGCACGACGTGGCCGTACTGGCCTCGACCGCCGGTCTGGCGGACGTAGCGGGTCTCCACCTTGGTAACAGAGTTCTTGATGGTCTCGCGGTAGGCGACCTGCGGTTTGCCGACGTTCGCGTCGACTTTGAACTCGCGCAGCATCCGGTCGACGAGCACCTCGAGGTGCAGCTCGCCCATACCGCCGATGACGGTCTGGCCGGTCTCCTCGTCGGAGTGCACCTGGAACGTGGGATCTTCCTCGGAGAGCGACTGCAGGGCCCGCGACAGCTTGTCCTGGTCGTTCTTGGTCTTCGGCTCGACGGCGACGTGGATGACCGGCTCGGGGAAGTCGAGCGACTCGAGGACGATCGGAGAGCCCGGAGCGCACAACGTGTCGCCCGTGGTGGTCTGCTTGAGGCCTACTAAAGCGACGATGTCGCCGGCGAACGCGGCCTCGCGGTCCTCGCGGTGGTTCGCGTGCATCTGCAGGATGCGCCCGACTCGCTCTTTGCGGTCCTTCGACGAGTTGATGATCCCGCTGCCGGTCGTCAGCTTGCCGGAGTACACCCTCGCATAGGTGAGCTTGCCGAGGTGTGTGTCGGTCATGATCTTGAACGCCAGGGCAGCGAACGGCTCCGAGTCGTCCGCGCGCCGCTCCAGCTCCTCGACGCCCTTGATGTCCGTCCCTCGCGTGGGGGGGATGTCGAGGGGGCTCGGAAGGTACGCGACGACGGCGTCGAGCATCGGCTGCACGCCTTTGTTCTTGAACGCGCTGCCGCATAGGACGGGAACCACCTGGCCTGCGATCGTCGCCGCGCGAAGCGCGCGCTCCAGATCGGCGGCGGTGATCTCCTCCTCGCCGAGGTATTTTTCCGTAATGGCGTCATCGAAGGTCGACAGGGTGTCGATGAGCTCGCTGCGGTAAGTCTCGGCTTCAGCAACGAGGTCGGCCGGGATGTCGACGATATCGAACTTCTCCCCCTTGGCCGCCTCATCGGTCCACACGAAAGCCCGCATGCCGAGCAGGTCGATGCAGCCTTTGAAGCCGCTTTCCGATCCGATCGGCAGTTGCACCACGGCAACAGTCGCCCCGAGGCGATCTTTGATCATGTCGACGCAGCGGTAGAAGTCGGCGCCGATCCGGTCCATCTTGTTGACGAAGCACATGCGCGGCACGCCGTACTTGTCAGCCTGACGCCACACCGTCTCCGTCTGCGGCTCCACGCCCGCTACTGCATCGAAGACCGCAACGGCGCCGTCGAGAACCCGCAACGACCGCTCGACCTCGACGGTGAAGTCGACGTGGCCCGGAGTGTCGATGATGTTGATCCGGGTGCCCTCCCACTCGCACGTGGTCGCCGCACTCGTGATCGTGATGCCCCGCTCCTGCTCCTGGGGCATCCAGTCCATCGTGGCGGCCCCTTCGTGGACCTCGCCGATCTTGTAGTTGATCCCGGTGTAGAAAAGGATGCGCTCGGTCGTCGTGGTCTTGCCCGCGTCGATGTGGGCCATGATCCCGATGTTGCGGACTCTGTCTAGGGGTTTCGGGCGTACTGCGGTGGGCTCAGCCATTTCTGTTCTCTCTGATCAGCTTCTTCGCTTGCGCCTGTGGGCGCTACCAGCGGTAGTGGGCGAAGGCACGGTTGGACTCCGCCATCTTGTGCATGTCCTCGCGGCGCTTGACTGCTGCACCGACGCCGTTGGAGGCGTCGAGTAGTTCCGCGGCGAGCTTCTGGGCCATCGTCTTCTCCCTGCGCTGGCGGGAGTAGCCGACGAGCCAGCGGATCGACAAAGTAGAAGCACGCTTGGGGCGCACTTCGACGGGCACCTGGTAGGTGGCGCCACCAACCCGGCGGCTCTTGACCTCGAGCTGCGGCTTGGTGTTCTCCACCGCCCGCTTGAGCACGCCGACGGCATCCCCGTCGCTTTTGTCCTTGACGATGTCGAGTGCCTGGTAGACGATCCGCTCGGCGAGGCTTCGCTTGCCGCGCTCTAGCACCTTGTTCACCACCTGGGTGACAAGAACCGAACGGTAGATCGGGTCTGGTTGTAGGTCACGCTTGGACGGCGGTCCTTTACGGGGCATGTCTGTAGTCCTTCGTTTCCTGGGTGCCGACTAGGCCTTCTTGGCCCCGTAACGGCTACGGGCCTGCTTGCGGTCGCGCACGCCAGATGTATCCAGCGTGCCGCGGATGATCTTGTAACGCACACCTGGCAGGTCCTTGACACGCCCGCCGCGCACCAACACAATCGAGTGCTCCTGCAGGTTGTGGCCTTCGCCTGGGATGTATGCGGTCACCTCGACCCCGCTGGTGAGTCGTACGCGGGCCACCTTACGAAGGGCGGAGTTCGGCTTCTTCGGTGTCGTTGTGTAGACGCGCGTGCACACCCCCCGGCGCTGCGGTGCCCCGCGAAGGGCTGGGGTCTTGGTCTTGGCCGTCTTTTGTTCACGGCCCTTCCGGACCAATTGCGCGATTGTCGGCAACAGAACCTCTCGTCGACTTCTTGTAGGTGATGGGAAAACTAGTGATCGGGCCCCCGGGGCAAACCGGTTCGTGGCGCTCGGCGGCTCGCACCTGCCCGAGCCTGGCACCCATCGGACCCTAAAGGGCCCTCGTCGGTGTCAGTCCAAGGCGCGTTGCAACCCGGCCACAAGGCCAACGTGTATGTTAGCGCACCCTGCGAGCTCACGGCGAAAGGCCGAGGCGGGACGCAAACGAGCAGGCCGACGCCCCGGACCCGCCCGCACCCGCCCGCACCCGCCCGCACCCGCCCGCACCCCCTTCGCCCGCACCCCGCCCGCACCCCCTTCGACCCCCTCCGGCCCCTCCTCCGCAAACGATTGATACGTTATACAGCTATAGCCGGTATAAAGTATCAATCGTTTCTAAAGCTCGTCTGGAAGCACCGAAAACCACCCACGACCAAAGGAACCGACCTCACAGCGGCGGCTGCACCACCACCGGATGCACCGGGTCTCCGGCCTCACGCCGTGCCAGCTGTATCGCCGCAGCAGCCATGACCACGAAACCCACCACCTGGGCGAGCACGGCAAGCACGTCCGCATTGAGGCGCTCCTGGAAGGCAACCATCCCGATGATCACCGACGCCGCCGGGTCGGCGACAGTCAGCGCGGGCATCGAGCGGCACAAGGGACCGGCCCGGTAGGCCATCTGGGTCAGCAGGATGGACGCCAGCCCCACGGCCACCAGCCCGTAGAGCGGCCAGGTCGTAAACGTGTTGCGGATCCCGGTGTGGACGATCACCGTGATCTCCTTGAGCAAAGCGGCGACGAGCCCGTAGCCGACGCCCGCAGCCATACCGAGTAGGGCAGGCGCAGCCCGAACCAACAGCCGATGCCGACGCCGGGTTCCAGCCAGCGCGAGCAAGGAGACGACAAGCGAACCGCCGAGGGTCGACCACGCAAGTCGGTCAGGATCCACCACTACTAGGCCTGCAGTCGGCCTGGCTGCGATGAGAAAGACGGCCAACCCCCCAACGAGCACCGCCGCTAGGAGCCATTCCCGCATCGAAGGGCGACGCTTCTCGAGGATCGCACTGAGAGGTAGGGCAAAGAGCACCCCCGAGATGAGCAACGGCTGCACCACAGCCAGCTCTCCCCCGTCTAAAGCAAGGACGTGCAAAGCCAAGCCGACGACCGCAACG
>JAJZDJ010000109.1 GCA_021828685.1 Actinomycetes bacterium
GGCTGCAGCGGGATCACTAGGTCGATTCGATCGGACACAGCACATCGTCTCCAACCACCAGATCACCTTCGACGGTGACGGCGACGGCGACGGCGACGGCGACGGTGACGGTGACGGTGCAGGAGCAGGAGCCAGTGACGGTGCGCGGGGCCGGTGCTATTTCCAGGCGCAGCACGTCTGGGTCGACTCGTCGGGTGCCCACAACTACACGGTCGCGGGAAGCTACCTGGATCGCTACAGGAGGACCGCCTCCGGATGGCGAATCGCCGAGCGGGTCCTGCGGGTGACATGGACCGACGGCGGGCCGCCTGCTGGTGTTCCCGCACGAGATGGCGAGGCGGCAAGCTCGATGATGTCGACTGCCTTCGTCATCGCCGGGTGGATCGACGTCGACCCAGACGCGAGAGCCGAGCTACTGGAGGCGGCCGTCGTCATGATGTCCGAGACAGCCAAGGAGCCCGGCAACCTCGACTACAACTTCGCGGCCGACCCGGCTGACCCTGCCCGGGTGCGGATATTCGAGAGGTGGCGCTCGGACGCGGACCTCCGCGGCCATTTCGACGCGCCTCACATGGCCGTATTCGCGAAGGCCCTGTTGAAAGCAGGGGTGCGCGGACGCCACCTTTCGCGCTTCCACGTGAGCAGCGTCGGGCCAGTGTTCGAAGTTCGCACCTGATGACCTCCGAGACCGGCAGAAAGGATGAATGTGCCTGAAGAAGCAGAGGAGATATCGGACTACGAGGATGTCGCGGTCTACACCCTGGACGACTCCACCGAGCGCGACCTGCTCGAAGCCCAGAACGAGTTGACCTTCATCTGGTCGAACAAGGAGGGGTGGCCGGTCGGAGTGATCATGAGTTACGTGTTCCACGAGGGCCGCTTCTGGTGCACCGCAAGCTCGCAGCGCAAACGCGTGGCCGCCGTGCGCCGAGACCCCCGGGTCTGCGTGGCGATAACCAGCAAGGGCAGCCGGCTAGGCCCCAACAAAGCCCTCACCTACAAGGGGCTTGTCACGGTACGCGACGACGCCGAAACCAAGAGCTGGTTCTATCCGGCTCTGAGCAAGGCGATCAATCCTGAGGACCCCGAACGCGCAGCCCGCTTCGCGCGCTTCCTCGACTCACCCAGGCGGGTCATCTTCGAGATCGTCCCCGAGGGTCGTATCGCCTACGACGGCGCCAAGATGCGCGCAGCGACGAACCGGTCGAGCGCATTCGCGCCTTGAGCGACCGAGGCGTGATCGGAAGGGCTGAAGCCGCCGCGGATTGCTTGTTGCAGTTTTCCACCCAGGGGCTATGCTGATAATCAATTGCGTAATCAATTTCGAAGTCTTCTGCGTGAAGGCTGCGTACATCAAGGAGCGCCCGAATGATCGACCGTGAGAAGTTCGTCGAGATGGCCAAGGTCAACATCGCTCACGTGCAGGCCGGAGGGACCGCTTCACAGGCACCTGGCGTGTTCCGGGTGCCGGCGTCGCACTACCTCGACCCCGAACGCTGGGATGCCGAGATGGCCCGCATCTTCAAGCGGGTGCCGCTGATGCTCGCGTTGTCGGGCGAACTACGCGAGCCGGGCGACTACAAGGCCATGACCGTGATGGAGGTCCCGGTGCTGCTCACCAGGGGGGCAGACGGTGAGATCCGGGCTTTCATGAACTCGTGCAGCCACCGGGGCGCGATGATCGTCGAGGAAGGTCTCGGTCACGCTAAGCGCATCTCCTGCCCGTATCACAACTGGACCTACAACTCCGAGGGCGACCTGGTAGGCCTCACGGACCGTCGGGAGTTCGGTCAGGTAGACACGTCCTGCCTCGGGCTCACACCTCTACCCGTAGCTGTCCGGGCCGGACTCGTCTTCGTGGTCCTGAGCCCGGGAGCGTACCTGGACGTCGACGAGTTCCTGCAGGGTTACGACCGTGTCCTCGAACACTTCGACTTCGCGAGTTGGGAGCTCAAGTGGCGCCAGGAGATCCCCGGGCCGAACTGGAAGGTCGCCTACGACGGTTACCTCGACTTCTATCACCTTCCGTTCCTGCACAAGAACACCTTCGGAACCGACATATCGAACAAGGCGCTCTACAGTACCTGGGGGCCGCATCAGAGGGTGCAACGCCCGGACCCGAAGCTTCTGGAGCTTCTGGACAAGCCCGAAGCCGACTGGAGCTTGGACATGATGGACGGCGGCGTGTGGACCATTTTTCCTCACATATCCTTCGCCGGTGACCACAGCGGGGGCATGTTCTCGCAGCTGTTCCCAGGTCCGACGTGGGACCGTTCGGTGACGGTCCAGAGCTGGTTCGTCCCGACGAACGACGTCGAGATCACACGGCGCTCCAACCTGGTACCCGACGGGACGGAGAACGGCAGTGCCCAGCAGCAGGCTTTCATGCGTCACGTCGTGGAGGATGAGGACTACTACACGGGGCTGCGGCTGCAGAAGGCTTTGGCAGCGGGCGCCAAGACGGAAGTTCTGTTCGGACGCAACGAGGGCGGCGGCCACATGTTCCATTCGTGGGTGAAACGCTGCCTGAGCGACGATGCGCCCTTCTCGCGGCCGGTCGAGGTCGACTACGAGACCTCGCCGCAGGCCGCTGCGCGCCCCGGAGCGTGACGAGCGCCGCCTCCGAGCTTCAGGCTTAAGGGGTTCCGGTCACGGCCAGGATGTGGCCGGTAACCCAACTGGCGGCGTCAGATGCCAGGTAGACGGCCGCGGCCGCGAAGTCGGCGTCGCAGCCGAGGCGACCCAGAGGTTGTTTCGTGCCGAGCTTCGCGAACTGCGCCTCTGTGAACCCGGACGCCTCGTAGTAGTCCTCCGTGGCGACGTGGCCTGGCGCGATTGCGTTGACCCGTATGCGTCGCGGCGCCAGCTCGGCTGCGTATGTCTTGGTCAAGTGGTTCACGGCTGCCTTCGATGCACCGTAGGCGCCGTTTCGCGGCGAGCCGGGCCTCAGGCCGCCTATCGACGACACGTTGATTATGCATCCACCGTCGGGTAGGACCGTCGAAGCGACCTTCGACGCCATCCAGACCGCCGTCAGGTTCCTCGCGATCGTCGCGTCCCACGAGCCCCGCGTCGTGTCGTGAAGGTTGGCGAGCGGCTCTCCTTGGAGGCCGCCGGCGTTGTTGACCCATATGTCGAGCGAACCGAACGAGTCAACTGCCGCCCCTGCAAGCGCCTCCAGGTCGGCGTCGACTGTCACGTCGGCCGGCACGGCGATCGACCTGCCGCCCGCAGCGTCGATCTCGGATCGCACCAGGTCGAGAGGCTCGGGGCGCCGCCCGGCGAGCACTACGGCGGCTCCGGCCTCGGCGAGACCGATCGCTATCGCGCGGCCTATCCCGGTCCCTCCCCCGGTGACAACAGCCACGCGTCCATCAAGGCGAAACAGGTCTAGGACTCCCATTGCAGGTTTCTTACTGCCCTGCAAGCTTCGAAACGAGCGGAGCGACTGCCGTGGTGGCATCGCCCTGGAAGGCGATGTAGCTGATGTCCCACCTGTCGCGCAGTTCGAGGATGTCCTCCTCGATCTTCGCCAGCGGGCCGATCTGGAAGTACGGCGCTGCGAGCACCACCTCAGGGGGCAGGCCGAACGCTGGTGCCAGCTTCTCGGCGACCGGCATCGGGTCGTCGGTCACGACGGTGACGAACACCTGCAGCTGGAGCTTCAGGGTGTCGTAGCGTTCCCCGGCGGCCTCCTTGATCCACGAGATCTTCTCGTCGACGACGTCGGCTGCCGCTGTCGCCATCGAACGCGGGTTGATCGAACGGCCGACGATCTTCGGGTTGACCCCGACGATGTCCGCCTTTTGCGCTGCGAGTGAGAGAATCTGGCGACCGCCCCCGCCGACGAGGATCGGGATGTCCGATACGGGCTTCGGGTAGCCGGTCGTCTCGGCGATGCTGTAGTGCTTACCGGCGAAGGAAAACGGCTCCGCCGACCACACGCCACGGAACACGTCGATCGCCTCGCCGAGCCGCTCGATTCGGGTGGAGGCCCCGTCCTGGTGGATACCGGCGACGTCGTAGTCGCCTTTCAGCCACCCGGCGCCGATGCCGAGCAAGAAACGCCCGTCGGACAGCAGGTCGATGGTGGCCGCCTCCTTCGCTGTCACGACCGGATTGCGGAAGTCGTTACCGGCGACGAGAGGCCCGACTTTGATAGTCGAGGTGGCCGCCGCGGCAGCCATGGCCGCCGGCATCGGGGCCAGCTGGCTTCCGAAGTGGTCGTCGATCTGGAAGCTGACGAAGCCCAGATCCTCCGCCTGGCGGGCGAGATCCGCCCATTCTTTCGCCGAGCGCGCCTTCGTGGCCTTGGCGCCGAACTCGAGGGGTCTTTTCGCTGCCATCTCCTACTCCTTCCCAGCCAAAGGCCGGTTGATCCAATAGTCGAGCTCGTGATGGATTTGACGGATACGCGATTCCTGGTAGCGGCCCAAGCTGACCCCGCGTTTCTTCGTAGCGTGCAGGCCTCGCTGCACCCGCGGGAGGTTACCGGTGTCCTGGTTGAACACCATCGCCAGTGTCCCGAGCTCCTCCACCTCGGTCCAGTCGTCGTCGAAGCCGAGATGGACGGCCTTCGCGGAGTCCGGCTTGTCGGCACCCTGGTAGTCGGCCAGGAACATGACGTCCATGATCGCGCTGTCGGGGTCGTTCCCGTTCGGCCGGAACCTGTAGTTGATCGGGCTGATGCCGCCCCACGGCTGGAAGTTCGGGAAAACGTAGTACAAGATGTTGTCGATCGCTTCGGAGTCCGAAAGCTCGTCGCCGGGCACGCTCGGCGGTTTTGGCGAGTAAATCTGGCGGGTCGCACTCGCAAGAACCCTTCGTGCGGTCTCGCCCGGCGGTATCGGGAGAGGGTCCTGGCCGTAGGACGCGAGCTGCGCGGCGATGATGTCCTCCTCGGTGGGCGTGTAGCCGAGGTGAGGGCTTGACACACCGCTCAGGGTGTTCATCCTGCTCCAGCCGGGCCGCCCCGGTCCAGTACCGGGGAAGACGTCGTACTGCGTGTTCGAGTCGCCCAGGTAGGTGAGGATCTGCGGGTGGGTGGCGATCACGTGATAGGACTCCATGAACGCCTCCAGGCACGCCTTCCAGTTGACCCTCAGGAGCTTCGAGACGTGCAGGCTCTTGTAGCGGCGAGCGGTGTCCCACACGAAATGCTCCGGGAAGCTACCTAGGTAGGACTCCAGGGATTCGGCGTCGGGGTCCGGGTTGATGAACACCCAGCCTCCCCAGGTGCCGACTTTCGCCTCGGGTAGTGAAAATCCGCTTTGGTCGAGGTGAGCGAAATCCCAATGGCAGGGGACCGACTTGATCGACCCGTCGAGGCTCCACGTCCAGCCGTGGAAAGGGCAGCGTAGCTCCGGGGCGAAACCGTTCCGGTCACGAAGCTGCGTTCCCCTGTGAAGACACGCGTTGTAAAATGCTTTGACCGTGTCGGGGGACGATCTCACGAGCAGGAAGGACATGTCGGCGACGTCGTAGACGACCGTGTCGCCGACCCGCGGCAAGTCGTCCACTCGGGCAGCGACCTGCCAGACTTTGCTCCACATCCGCTCCACCTCGAGGTCGTGGAAGTCCCGGGAGATGTAGCGCTCTACCGGTATGTCCTCGGTGCCGAGGTCGATCTGGCTTTCGATCAGAAGGGTCGTTGGGGGAGGGATCCTGTCGCCGGCGATGATCTCCTGGGCGCTCGGTCCTTTCGATCTGGCTGCCTGTGGGTTGGGAGCCTGTCGGTTGGGTGCCCCCGGCGTCGTGTCGGGGCGGTCTGTAACTGCCATCTTCAGTCCTTCCTGGTCAATGCTCTCCGGTCGACGGCGACGCATCCCGGTTGAAGCGGTGCCGGCTGTTCATCCGCTTGGCCTGGGGGCCGCCGACCCAGTCGACGATGTGGGGGTCTGCGATCAGGACCTCACCGCGTAGGTGCTCCGCTTTGGAAGTGAACCAGCCTTGGCGTCCGTCTGCCTCGGTGACGCGAACCGAGCCGTCCGGCTCGGCCTCGTAGACGGCCTGCGTCATTGGATGGACCATTCTCATACCGACGTCACTCTCCCCCTCGGAAGCTAACAAGTACCACTGCGCCAAGTCAAGATCATATTGACCATTCAGTAGATTATGCGAGAGTCCTTGAATACATGCTTGAATCTCCATAGCCGCTTGGCCGGCCCTCCGCGATCCTCCACGGCGGGTGCGCCTCGAAGGTGAGTAGGGAAAAACAAACATACATCACAGTGCAGAGGAATCCCTTGACAGAAACGTTGCCCCAGCGCACACCGGATAAGGAAACACTGGCGCGGATGTTCGAGTTGGTGACCGCGATTAACCTCACCGACGAGCGCTTTAGAACCCTGTTGTCGAGCGGCCGGGCCCGCTCCACCTACTACTCGCCCAAAGGCCAGGAGTGCATCTCTGCGGCTTTCGGGGCTCTTTTGCGCCCGGACGACTACTGCGTGACGATGTACCGGGGTCTCCACGACCACCTAGCTAAAGGAGTGCCTATGCGGGAGCTCTTTGCTGAGTTCCTCGGTCGTGTGACCGGAACTTGCAAGGGCAAAGGTGGCCCGATGCACGTGACGCACCCCGCGTCGGGGCTCATGGTCACCACCGGCATCGTCGGCTCGGGTCTGCCGATAGCCAACGGCCTGGCGTGGGCGGCGAAGCTTTCGGGCACCGACCAGGTGACCATCGTCAACTTCGGCGACGGGGCGTCCAACATCGGCGCGTTCCACGAGGCGCTCAACCTCGCATCCGTGTGGGAGCTGCCCGTCGTGTTCGTCTGTCAGAACAACCGCTACGGTGAACACACCCGCTACGAGTGGGCGACGAGCGCGTCACAGGTGGCCCAGCGGGCTGCTGCCTACGAGATGCCCGGAGTCACCGTCGACGGCAACGATCCTGTGGCGACCTACTGGGCGGCGGATGAGGCGATCAGCCGGGCCCGCTCAGGGGGTGGCCCCACGCTTGTGGAGGCGATGACCTACCGCTTCTGGGGACATATCTTCGGGGACAACATGCGCTACATGCCGCCCGAGGAGCGCAAAGCTGCGATGGATGCCGATCCGACGGTCAGGTATCGAAATTGGCTCCTGGAGCACGGGCATCTAAGCGAAGCCGAGCTCGCTTCGATAGAAAACGACACACTTGCCGCAATCGACGATGCCATCGCGTTCGCCTTGGACAGCCCTCCGCCGGGGCCCGACGAGCTCTACACCGACGTCTACTCCGAAACAGTGGTGCCTGCATGACAGACGAAGTGAAAGTCGCGAAGATGACAACGGCGCAGGCGATCCACGACGCCTTGGACCTGGCGTTGGCGAAGGACCCCAAAGTTCTCCTCTTCGGCGAGGACGTCTCCGACCCGAGCGGCGGCGGCGTCTTCCACATAAGCGAAGGACTTTCGACCAAGTACGGCGAGCACCGTGTGCGGTCCACACCGATCTCCGAGCAGGCGATCGTCGGGGCCGCTATCGGCGCTGCCATCGGCGGATACCGGCCGATCGCAGAAATCATGTTCATGGATTTCTTCGCGGTGGCGATGGACCAGATCTCCAACCACGCGGCGAAGCTCCGCTACATGTCGGGAGGCCAGACCGGCGTGCCGATCACGATACGCACAGCTGCGGGCGCGGGAATGCAGTTCGGGGCCCAGCACTCGGAGATGCTCGAGGCGTGGGTCACCCACATCCCCGGTCTCAAGGTGGTCGTCGCTTCGAACCCAGCGGACTGCAAAGGGCTGCTCACGGCCGCCATATTCGACGACGACCCGGTGGTTGTGATCGAGCCGACCCTCGACTACTGGGTGTCGGGCCCGGTGCCAGAAGGCGAACACGTCGTGCCGATCGGCAAGGCCAGCACCGCCAGACCCGGAAGCGACGTGACGCTCATCACCTACGGCCGGGAAGTGAAGTTCGCACTCGAAGCGGCAGAGACGCTTGCGGGCGAAGGGATATCGGTCGAGGTGCTCGACCTTCGGACGCTCGTGCCGATGGACGAGCGGGCCGTGCTCGAGTCCGTGGCGCGCACGAGGCGTGCTGTCGTGGTCCATCAGGCGGTGCGCCGTGGGGGTCTCGGAGCTGAAATATCGGCTCTCATCCACGAGAACCTCTTCGGCGAGCTTGAAGGGCCGGTCGTGCGAGTCGCCGGCCCGAACACGCCGATACCCTACGCGGCCGAACTGGAGAGTCTGTTCGTCGTGGACTCCGCCGACATGGTGAAAGGCGTCCGCAAGGCAGTCCAGCAAACTCGATGACGACCTTCGCCGCGGCTCTCGCGCGAAAGCGTCCCGACGAGGTGGCACTGGACGACGGCAGCTCCCGTATCGGGTGGGCGCAGCTCGACGACTACCTCAACCGGGCGGCGAACGCCCTGATCGCGCGCGGCCTCGGCGACGGAGCGCGCGTGGCGGTGTTCGCTGAGAACTCCGCCGAGACAGCACTCGCCCACGTCGGCGGACTGATCGCCGGGTCGTCGACCGTGCCGTGCAACTTCCATCTGACCGCAGGCGAGCTCGCCTACATCCTCTCCGACTCTGGCGCGAAGATTCTCTTCGTCGGCCCTGAGACCGCAGAACGCGGCCTGCAAGCCGCGAAGGAATCCGGTGTTGCGACGGTCGTCGGCTGGAGGGTGGCCGAACGAGCTTCACTTGGCGGCTCGGGCTTGAGCGGCGGAGAAGGCTTCGTCGATTGGTCCGACTGGCTGGACAAATCCGACGCTGGCGACCCTCCAAGCGATCTTCGTCCCCGACCCCACCTGCTCTACACGTCTGGTACCACGGGACGCCCGAAAGGCACCGAGCTGCCCCCGACGATGTTCGCCGGCGGGGACACGATCGCAGAGCACCTGGATCGGCTCAACGCGAACCGGTTCGCAGCGTTCGGCACGCACCTGGTCGTCGGTCCGATGTACCACACCGGGCCCCTGTCGGGCGCCCGACTCCTCGCGGCCGGCATCCCTTCGGTCGTCCTCGGCCGCTTCGACGCGGAGGCGACATTGGCGGCGATCGAGGCGCACCGCGTCGAGACGTCTGTCATGGTGCCCACACATTTCATACGCCTTCTCGCGCTCCCCGACGAAGTTCGCCGACGCTACGACGTGTCGTCGCTTCGTCTCATCACCCACACCGGGGCCCGCTGTCCCGTCGAAGTAAAGCGGGCGATGATCGAATGGTGGGGCCCCGTCATCCACGAGGCGTACGGCGCTACCGAAGTGGGCACCACGAACTCCATCACCTCCGAGGAGTGGCTCGAGCATCCGGGTTCGGTCGGCAGGGCGATCCCACCCTTCGAGGCGATGATCCTCGACGACGCCGGCGAGGCGGTACCCGCCGGCACGGAGGGCCGACTCTTCTTCAAAGACGCGACAGGCCGGGGGATCATCTACCACAACGACCCCGAGAAGACTGCCGCGGCGAACACCGCGCCGGGAGTGTTCAGTCTCGGCGAGATCGGCTACATGGACACCGACGGCTACGTCTACATCACCGACCGGTTCTCCGACATGGTCGTCTCAGGGGGTGTCAACATCTATCCGGCGGAGAGCGAGCAGGTCCTCATCGGCCATCCGAAGATCGCCGACGTGGCGTGCATCGGCGTGCCGAACGCGGAGATGGGCGAGGAGCTCAAAGCTTTGGTTGTGCCTGTCGACCCGGCAGACCCGCCTTCCGAAGCCGAAGTGCTCGAGTATTGCCGTTCCCGTCTCAGCCACTACAAATGCCCGCGCTCGGTGGACATCGTCGATACGATCGGGCGGACCACGATGGCGAAGGTCAACAAGCGGGCGCTTCGGGCGAAGTACTGGCCCGACGCCGGCGTCTAGCCCTCCGCTGCAGCCCAACGCCGCCCGTCGGGAGACGCGACCCACCGCACCGCGTTGGCGAGCAGGCGGCGCCACGAAGGGTTTGTGTACGCGGACGGGCCGTCGCCGGGCTGGATGTACACCGCCGGGCTTCGACGCGCCCGGGTTGCCCAGGCGGCCAGGTTGGAGCCGGGCGGGTGGCTCCAGCCGGTCCTGCTGTTTCGCGCACCGGCGATCGCCGCTGCCGCCGAGTAGAAGCGGTCGTCCGTGAAGACGGCGTCGCTTCGAAGCAGCGGCGTCACGTCGTCCTCGAAGACCGGTGCGAGATAGCACTCGTCTGTGATCGTGAAGCCGTCTTCGATGCCGTCGAGTACAGGGTGGCTGGCGACAGGCGTCAGGCGATGGGTGACGTCGAA
>JAJZDJ010000110.1 GCA_021828685.1 Actinomycetes bacterium
ACGCCGTCGAAGTCGGCCCCGCCCAAACCGTGCCCACCCCTGCCCGCTAGCAAAGACGATTCGGTGGCGATCGTGTAGCAGTCGAGGAGCGCCTGCGTCGGATGCTCGTGCCATCCGTCGCCGGCGTTGACGACCGCCGCGTGGTCCAGCCACGAAGCGACCTGCCACGGGACCCCCGATGACGCGTGGCGGACGACGACAGCGTCGACGCCCATCGCCTCGATCGTCTCGACGGTGTCTCGCAGCGACTCGCCTTTGTTGAGCGACGACGCCGAAGCGGAAAATGTCATGACGTCTGCCGATAACCGCCGGGCGGCGGTGTCGAAGCTGAGGCGTGTGCGAGTCGAGTCCTCGAAGAACATGTTGACGACGGTCTTGCCGCGAAGTGCGGGCACTTTGGGGATCGGCCTGCGGTTGACTTCGCCGAAACGGTCGGCGAGACGGAGAACCTCCCTGATGCCCGACACACCCAGGTCCGCGATCCCAAGAAGGTGCCGTCGCTGCCTGCCCACCCCGGCCTCGGCGACGGCGGTATCCCCGGCCTCGGCGACGGCGGTGTCGCTGGAGGTCATCACTGCTTGACCACGTCGCCGATGACGACCCCGTCGGGAGTAGCGTCGACCATCTCGTCGCGGCGCGTCGGCAGATTTTTTCCCACATAGTCGGGCCGGATGGGAAGCTCCCGGTGGCCCCGGTCGACCATGACCGCCAGCTGGACGGCGCGAGCCCTGCCGTAGTCGCTCAGGGCGTTCAGCGCCGCGCGGATGGTGCGGCCGGTGAAAAGCACGTCGTCGACGAGCACCACCGTCGCACCGGTTAGCTCGGCGGGCATGTCCGTGGTCGCCTCGGCTAAGACCGGCCGCAGCCCGATGTCGTCGCGGTAAAAGGCGACGTCGAGGCTTCCGATGGTCACCTCCTGCCCGCTCACCTCGCCTATCACACGCCCGAGGGCCTGGGCGATCCACACCCCGCCCGTCTGCAGCGCAACCAGAACGAGCCCGGAGACGTCACGGTTGCGTTCGATGATCTCGTGCGCCATGCGCCACGTCGCACGTCGGACGTCCTCGGCGTCCATCACCGTGGTCCGGGCAACGAAAACGCCCCCATACGGGGGCGCCAGGGATCTCTCGCGTTCAGCCAAAACAATCCTCCTGTCCGTGCCGGCCTCACAGGACCGGCTTCACGGGTCAGGAGTGGATCCTAGCTCCTCGCGAAGGTCGAGCGCGACAGCTGCCAGCACCCCGTTGACGAAGCGCCCGGACTCCTCCGTCGAGTACTCGCCGGCCAGTTCGACCGCCTCGGAGAGCACCACGGCTGTCGGCACGTCGGGGCGGCCGAGGAGCTCGAACGTGGCGACACGGAGAATGGCCCGGTCGACGGCAGGCATCCGCCCGAGCGCCCAGCCGATCGCATGGCGGGCGATGTGGCCGTCGATGACGGCGGAGTTGGCTTCGACGCCTTGTACCAGCGAGATCGTGTAGGCGTCCGGCTCGACTGGAAGGTCTCGCACAAGCGCTGTCGGGTCCACCGATTTGGCCTCGGACTCGTAGAGAAGCATGAGGGCCCGCTCTCGGGCCTCGCGCCGGCTGGAGGTTGACGCCAAGCAGCTCAGGCCCGGGTCAGGTATTCGCCGGTGCGGGTATCGACCTTGATCCGCTCGCCGATGTTGACGAAAAGCGGCACCTGGACGGACAGCCCGGTCTCGAGGGTGGCCGGCTTGCGGGCGCCCGACACGCGGTCTCCTTGCAGGCCCGGCTCGGTCTCGGTCACCGTCAACTCCACCGAGGCGGGAAGGTCCACACCGACGATCTCCCCGTCGTATAGCTGGATGACGGCGGCGTCGCCCTCCTTCAGGTACGACGCGGCGCTTCCGAGGGAGACCTTCGGGGTCTGCAGCTGCTCGTAGTCGGTCGTGTCCATGAACACGTAGCTGTCGCCGTCGGGGTAGAGGTACTGCATCTCGCGTTTGTCGATCAGCGCCTGGTCGAGCTTCTCGTCCGCCCGGTAGGTCCGCTCGATCACTGCGCCGCTGCGGATGTTCTTCAGTTTCGTCCTGACGAACGCGCCGCCCTTGCCGGGCTTGACGTGCTGGAATTCCACTACGGAAAAAAGTCCCTCGGCGAGGTTCAGGGACATCCCGTTCTTCAGGTCATTTGTGGATACGGCAGGCATGGTCTCTTTTTTCCCTAGATGAGCTCTTTGGCGGTCATGGTGAGCGGGCGGCACCCGTCGTCGGTGACGACGACGGTGTCCTCGATGCGGACTCCACCCAGGCCGGGAAGGTAGATTCCCGGCTCGACGGTCACCACATGGCCCGCCACGAGTGTATCCCCGGACGCGCCCGACACTGATGGAGCTTCGTGGATGTCCAAGCCGACGCCGTGACCTGTTCCGTGCACGAAGCGCTCCGAGAGCCCTTCGGCGGCGATGATGTCCCGGCAGACGCGGTCGATTTCGGCTGCAGCGACGCCGGGCCCGACGGCGGCCACGCCCGCGGCCTGAGCTTGCGCGACGACTTGGATGGCTCGCCGCAGCTCCGGGTCGCTCGGAGGCGTCGTCCAGACGGTTCGGGTCATGTCCGAGCAGTACCCGTCGAAGCGGGCCCCGAAGTCGAGTACGACAGCTTCGCCGTCTTCGATACGCCGGGCGCTTGGACGGTGGTGCGGCTTCGCTGCGTTCGCCCCGGAGGCGACGATGGTCTCGAAGGACGGCTCGGCGGCTCCGAGCTCGCGCATCTCGAAGTCGAGGCGTCTCGCGAACTGCTCCTCCGAGAGGCCGTCGCCGAGGGTCGGGAGCAGCTTCTCGAGCGCCGAGTCGGCTATTCGCGCAGCTTCGGCCATGCGCGCCAGCTCGCCAGGGTCCTTCTTCGCCCGCAGCCTCTCGACGAGGCCGTTGGTGGCAGTCAGCTCGACGCCCGGGAACCAGTCGGATCGAAACGTTCGAAGTGCCGCCCACGTGACGTTCCCGGCTTCGAGGCCGAGCGTGCCCTCCGCTGACGACTTCACGAAACCGCTGACGGCTTCGCGCTGGCGCGCCACGCCACCGACGTCGATGCGCACCAGCGCCCCGCAAGCCGCTATCTGCTCCGCCGCCTGAGTCTCGTAACGCCCGTCGGTGACGAGGAGCGCCTCGTCGGGGCCGACTACGAGCAGCGCTGCCGAGCCGGTGAACCCGGTCAGGTAGCGGATGTTCGTCAAGGAAGTGACCAAGAGGGCCGAAATTTCTTCTAGCTCCCCTCGGAGGGCAGCGAGTCGCGAGGAGACGGCCATCGGTTCCATCATGGGCACCCACAGTAACCCCGATTACAGTGTTCACGTGAGGGCAAGGAGCGTCCTGTGACCGTACTGCTCGTCGTCGCCGCCGGCCTTTACGGGCTGGTCATCGGCTCGTTCCTCAACGTGGTGATCCACCGGGTGCCGCTACACCAGTCGGTGGTGCGGCCACCCTCTGCGTGCCCGTCATGTCAGAGCCGCATAGCCCCCTTCGACAACATCCCTCTCTTGTCGTGGCTGGTCCTGCGCGGCCGTTGCAGGTCGTGCTCTGCAGCGATCTCGGCGCGCTACCCGGCCGTGGAGGCGCTCACAGCCCTGGTGTTCGTCGCCACGGCGCTGCGCTTCGGTTGGAGTGCGACACTGCCGGCTGAGATCATCTTCGTTGCTGGACTGATCACGCTCTCGTTCATCGACTACGACCATCTCCTTCTGCCCAAAGTGGTCGTATACCCGCTGGGGCTTCTGGTGCTGGCGGGGCTGGTCGTAGCTGCGGGGGTGGACGGAAGCTGGCACAGGCTTGTTGTTGCCTTGGTCTGCGCCAGCGTCGAGTTCGGTCTTCTGTTCGCAATAAACGCCGCCAGCCCCCGGTCGCTCGGCTTCGGCGACGTCCGCTTCGGGCCTGTGATCGCCCTCGCCCTCGGCTGGCTCGGTTGGCGTTATGCACTGATCGGTTTCTTCGCTGCGAACCTGCTCGGCGCCCTAGTCGGTGTAGCGCTTATCGTGGCTCACAAGGCGGGACGGCGCACGCCGATCCCCTTCGGGGTGTTCCTCTCGGCGGGGGCGTTCCTCGCTCTGATGGTCGGTAGCGCCGTCCACTATCCGGCTTGAGCACTTGTCATAACACTTGTCACCTGCCACGGTCGTCGGCACCATGAGATAGCGGTATTCAGAACTCCGTAACGTAGGTTGTTCCCCGGTTAGCGCGAAATAGGCACAACGCCGACAAATTCATCGGCCGAGGTCATGTCGTCCCGGTGTGCAACCCGAGGTCTTAAAACACAGATGAAGCACAGCGCCCCGCAGACGACAAGGATCGCCATCGACAGCAATGGCGCCATCAGCCAATGCGAGTAACTCCCCGTCGACGTCGCGTACATCAAGAAGGCTGCGACGGACAGAACCGTGAACCGCTTTGAGCTCAGGGAGGTCTGCGCCGCCCCAACAAGAACGACCATTACGGCAGCGGGGATCACGTAATAAGGCCAGTATTCTACTTCGAAGAAAGTCCGGGCGAACATCGCCAGAGCAACGCAGGTCATAATCGTATGCTCGTCGGCACGGTTGCGAACTCCCCATGCCGCGCCAAGAGCGACTAGAACGGCTAGGAATCTTGTGGTAGACCCTGAGACCACCGACTGCGGTCCGTACACAGTATGGATCACTAGATGCGATGCCAACGCCCACCACGGCAGATGCTGGCCGATGTCAGGCATCGGCTGTCGCAGCAGACTTGTGGCACTACTGTGAAAATTGGCTGCGAGCAGGGCGACTCCCAGAGCGGCTGGGGCCGACGCCGCCTGAAGCATTGTCCTCCAGCGCATTTCCCGAGGCACACCGACGATAAGAGCGGGCAACGCGAGGACAGCCCACGTCTGAAAAAGGATTCCGCAACTCAGCATTAGCGCTGCGCCGGCCGGGTGCCCCCGGAAGAGAAGCGCAAAGCTTGCGCACACAAGCGCTAAGGCAAGGAGGTCTTCTGGATGACCAGCAAAACCTGCTGTTGGACCAACAGCGAAAACGGCCACAGAGAAAGCAATCAACCTCCTGCGTGCCGAGCTCACACGGAGGGTGTCAGCGAGGTAATCGACTCCGAGAACCGCTGTAGAGCCGCATAGAAAGAAGAACGGACCTGTCACCAACCACATCGACGGCTCCGCGAGCGGGATCGGATACCCCACGACAAGCCCGAAGTGCCCAGCTAACGCCGTGACCGGCGCGTACAGATATATAAATCCTGGAAGTGCAGCAAACCACGGGTTCGACGAGTAGACGTATCCGGCGCCGCCATTCCACGAGTATTGGGCTGCGCTAGTGGTGGACCAAACGTCCTGGCTCATTATCCACTGGTGAGGTGCACCGATAACGAAGGGGAGGCCGAAGCTCATCCATGCGCAGACGGCCACGCCAAGGACGTACATGAGGGCAGCCCAACGCCACTGCCCCCAATGTAAAGTCTGCCTGTCGCCGCTCCACGACTCCGAGTTCATATGAACATATCGGACGAGCGGGTCCCAGAGCTTGAGAAGCGTAGTTGGTGGCTGAGCTGCGATTTGACACCCAGCAGCATTCCTAGGCGAGGAACTCCCCGAGTTCTGCCGCTACGACATCCGCCGGCACCTCACCGACAACCTCCAACCCACGCGGACCGTCCAGAACGAACGTGAGCTGGCCGCCGGCGGCCTTCTTGTCGCGTCGAATGAGCTCGACGAGCTCGCCAGTTCGATGCGTCCGCTTCGGCCGTACAGGGAGCCCGTAGTCCGTAACGGTCTTCTCGTGCAGGGCAACCCTCGGGTAGTCGATGCGGCCTAGGCGATGAGCGAGGCGAGCCGCGAAGATCATCCCGATACCGACCGCCTCCCCATGAGTCAGGTCGTAGTCGCCGGCTGTCTCCAGAGCATGACCGAGCGTATGACCGTAGTTGAGCAGCGCCCGGCGTCCCGCCTCGCGTTCATCGAGGCCGACGAAACTCGCTTTGGACTCCACGCAAGCGGCCACCGCCTCGTCCATGGTCATGTCTGGCAGATCAGCGACCCCGAGGAAGCGGTATTTGGCCATCTCACCGAGACCGCTGCGCATCTCGCGTTCTGGGAGGGTAGTCAGCGTGTCGATGTCGCAGATGACTGCTGAAGGCTGCCAGAAGGCCCCGACGAGGTTTTTGCCTTCCGGAAGGTTTACACCTGTCTTGCCGCCAACGGCAGCGTCGATCTGGCCCAGGAGAGTTGTAGCCACGTGGATGACGGCTACCCCTCGATGGTAAACCGCAGCGGCGAACCCGCCCACGTCAGTGACAACACCGCCACCGACTGCGACGACGACATCTCCGCGGTGCAAGCCCCACTCGGCGAAACACCGGCAGAGCATCCCGACGCTGTCGAGGGATTTGGCCTCCTCGCCGTCGCCCACCAAGAACGTCTTCTGGTCGATACCGCACTCGACGTCCCAGGGGATATTCTCCTGAGTGACGACCGCTGCCTTGCGCGCCGTTCCCGGGATCGAACCGGCGAGCCTTCGCCTCGCTCCCGGTCCGACTATGACCGGGTAGGTACGATCACCGAGGTCGACGCGCACCTCTCTAAGCTCGGTGCCACCTGGAGTGCCAGTAGTCAAATCGCCCCTTCGGCTGCGAGATCAGCCGATCCGGGTTGGATGGCAGCCTGGTAGGCCGCAAAGTTCCTGGCGAACTCTGCGACGGAATCACCCCCGAACTTGCGTAGCGCCTCCCCGCCAAGCACGAGCGCCAGCATTGTCTCGGCGACGACGCCCATGGCAGGGACCGCAGTGACGTCGGTGCGCTCCTTGAACGACACAGTTTCTTCCTTGGTCACCACGTCGACTGTCTTCAGAACCGGACGGTTCAAAGTTGCCAGCGGCTTCATCGCCACACGCACGACCACCGGTTCACCGTTTGTGATCCCGCCCTCGATACCTCCGCTTCGGTTCGTCTCGCGTTGATATCCCCCTCCCGAGTGAGCGTTCCACGAAATGGCGTCGTGGGCTTGCGATCCACGCCGTCCTGCCGCCTCGAGAGCGTCTCCCACCTCGACGCCTTTGACCGCCTGGATGCTTAGCATCGCCTGACCGAGAAGGCCGTCGAGCTTGCGGTCCCAGTGCACGTGGCTGCCGAGGCCGACGGGAACCCCGTAGGCGATTACCTCTACCACACCGCCGAGAGAGTCGCCGACCTTTGCCGCAGCCTTGATCTGAGCGACCATCGCCTCGCCGCCTTCGGCGTCGAAGCAGCGGACCTCGGACTCATCGACTCTGTCGAGGTCTGCAGGGCCTGGCCGGGTACCTTGCGGCGCCCGAGCTTCGCCGATTTGGACGACGTGGCTCACGATGCTCACGCCGATCTCGGCTAGGAGAGCTTTCGCTACGGCCCCCGCCGCCACGCGTGCGGCGGTCTCACGCGCTGAGGCACGCTCGAGCACGTTCCGGGCGTCGTCGAAGCCGTACTTCTGCATGCCGGGCAGGTCGGCGTGCCCTGGCCGCGGCTGGTGGAGTGGTTTTGCGGTGGACCCGGGTTCGGGGGACATCTCCTCGGTCCATTTCGGCCACTCGCTGTTGGCGATCTCTATGGCTATCGGCGATCCGAGAGTCAAGCCGTGGCGGATGCCGGCAAGCAAGGTCAGCTCATCGGCCTCGAAGCGCATCCTCGGTCCCCGACCGAAGCCGAGCCGGCGACGGCCGAGCTCCGCTCCAACCATTTCAGATGTCAGGCTCAAACCGGCGGGTACGCCCTCGACGATGACGACGAGACCTTTCCCGTGAGATTCACCGGCGGTCAGAAAGCGCAACACGTCGGACAAGCGTAGTCGCCGCAAGCGCCGTTGAGCGTCGGAGACCTCGCTCCGACAGCCGGAGCGGTGCTCAGCCGCCGAAAGGATCTCTCGTGCTTATGGGAAGACCCCCCGGGATGGTGGTGGTCGTCGAAGCCGTCGGAGCCGCTTTGGGCGCCACCGTCTTGGCCGCTACCGGCGGGCTTACCGCGGCAGGCGTGCTCTGGCCGTGGTGGAGCTCCTTGCTCCACACGACATAGCCGGCCACGGCTATCAGAACTGTCAGCAGTATTACTGTGGCGTACTTCCGCCAGGTAGGGATTGGGGACCTGGTCGAGTCGATCATCTGTCAGCTCCGGATCATGGTGCGTAGAAAACTTCGGTGGACATCGAGGAGGTCAGCTTGCTACCTGGCGCCGAGTTGATCGACACGCTTTCGATGACCAAGCTTCGCTTAAGTCCGGCGAGGCCCGACAGGAAGTTGGTCAGCTGCGGATACGTCCCGGTGGCCGACATGATGATCGAGATCTTCTGCAGGCCGCTCGGAGCAGCCTTGGGGGCGGCCTGGCTTGTAGTTGCCGGCTGGGGAGGACTCGGGCTAACGGTGGTCAGCTGCGTCCCGGTCGAGGTGGCGAGAGCATGCAGCTGATCCAGAAGCGCCCGAAGATTAGGTGTCGTCGGAAGGGCGCCGTCGAGACTGGCAAGTTTGACCTTGTCGGCGGGGATCTGGGCTTCGAGAGCCTGAAGCGAACCGACCTGCGCATCGAGCTTCTTTATTTGCGCGGCGGCGGCGCTGTAGGCCTTGTGCGCAGCGTTTATCTTTGCGGTCGAGGGCCGGTAGATCGCCAGGTACCAAGCGAACATGAGTACAACTACGGCAGCCGCCGCTAGGCTGAACAGCCTTCTGGTGGGCATGTTCATTTGGCTACTCCCTTTGATCGGGCGCTCTCGGCGACCGCCGTCACGTTCGCCGATGAGGAGAACGTGACAGCTCCGCCATTGGTCTTGACGTTGATCGACCCGATGTTGACGTCAGACAAGTCCGGGTCGCTGGTCAGCTCGGTCAGCCACTGCGACGCGGAGGGAAGACCCCCGGTGCCTGTGACCGCAAAGGTGACCGTACCTGCCGAGGTCGACGGGGTCGCCCCCGAAGCCACCACAGTTCTGGTCCCACTGAAGCTCGTGATGCTCAACTGGGGCGGCAGAACGCCGGCGAACTGCCCGAGAAGGCGGACCCAGTCGACATCCCCCGACAGCGCCGTCGACTCGAGAGATGCGCGCTTCAGCACCTTCGCGTGTATCGACGTGATCGCCTCGAGGTGCCCAACCTCGGCAGTCAACGCCGGGACTTTCGCGCTTTCGGCTCTAGCGGCGCTTTGAGCATTGCTTACGGAGGCGAACTCGAAATAGCCCCCAACGGCGAGGGCTGCGATAGCAACGACGACACCGCCCATTGCGACAAAGGCGAGGCGCTTGGCTTTGCGTGCCGCCAGAACTTCTTCGGGGAGGATGGAGAGTCGGATGAGCGGCGCGTCGGTCGGCCACAGCGCCAGTCCAATCGCGGTGGCCGCCCCAGCCGACACCGCCCGCAGCTGCTCGGCGTCGTACGCGAGCGACGAGCAGTCCAACGTGGCCAGCGGGTCAAAGAGGCTGACTTCCACCGGAAGGTTGCCGCCTATCGACGCCGCAAGTCCGCTTGTGAGCGCCCCTCCTCCGGTGATGAGCAGCTTGTCGACGTCGGAGTTGTTCGCCTGGGAGACGAAGAAATCGATGGTCGCACGAATCTCTTCCGCCAGGTCGCGCATGTCCGTCGACATGACCTTGCGGGCCTGAGCGGAGAGCGTCGAAACATCGGGACTTGTACCGCCCCGCTTCAGTCTCTCGGCGACCGCTAGTTCGACGTGCATGCGCTGAGAGATCGTCTCTGTCAGGCGGGAACCGCCGACGGCGAGCGAACGAATAAACCGCGGAACGCCCCCTTGGCGAACCCCGACCGTGGTGAGCTCAGCGCCGATAGCGACCACAACCTCGACCTTCGCCGTGGTAGCGAGGCCGGACGGCGGCTGCGGTACTGCCCTCATGAGCGCAAGCTGCGAGGCGTCCATCACAGTCGCCCGCAGCCCTGCGGCGGTGAGTACTTCGAGGTAGTTGTGCAGGACTTCGCGGTGCGCTGCGACCAGTAACACCCTCTGCGTCGACCTCCCGGAGGAGTCTGTGACAGGCTCCCCGAGGAAGCCGAAGTCGAAGCTGGCGTCGTCCATCGGGATCGGGATGAGTTCCTGGCCGTCGAAACGCAGGCTGGAACGCGTCTCGCCGACATTCATGGCAGCAACTTCGGCTTGACGGACGAAGACCCTCGGGCCCGAGAC